>JACRDS010000122.1 GCA_016212825.1 Elusimicrobiota bacterium
ACGCAGATGCAGAAGATGCGGCCGCGGTTGATCTCCGCCAGGAAGTAGCCTCCCCCCCCCCTCGGCAGCAGCGCGCCGTCGACCGGCAGCTTGCCGAACTCGTTGACCAACACCGCGATGCGCCGTCCCTTCAGCGCCTCGGCGCCGAGCAGCCGCGCCAGCAGCGTCGTCTTGCCGGCGCCCAGCCAGCCGCAGAGCAGTACTAGGGGGATGGGGGAGGATTGGGTGGACATCTGCTGGCCTCGTGTTGAGCCAAATTACTTTCTGCCGCTGGCCAAATCAAGAATAGGATTGTTCCGCTCCGCGGGAATCCAAAGCGAGACGGGAGTCTCGCACTCCCGCCGTCGCCATAGGGCTATGGCGGGCACGGCCAAAGATCGCCCCGCGATCAGGATGCCTGATTTGACGCCGGAGGCGTCTTTGGAGTGCGGCAGTCTTCTGCCGCTTTGGCTTGCGGACGGAGTCCGCGCCAACGCCAAATTATCGTCGTCGGCATCGAAATATGACGCGATAATGAGCACAAATTATAAAATAGTAGGTCTGACACGAATGGCGCTTACTTAAAGAGTTCATTTCGGGTGGTTCCGGTGTGGCAGGTTGCCCATGAGGTGTCGTGGTTTTGTGAGCAGTTGGTAGTTCTTCTTTCTGCGCTTGACTGCGCGCGGTTCGGAGCGGTCGGGGCGAAGCGGGACCAGGTCCCCGGCGAGGATCTCGAGCAAGGTGCGGAACAGGTGCCGGTAAAGCGCCGGTTTGGCGGCGGTGGCGGCCAGATGCGGGGCCCACTGCCGCAGGGCGTCGCAGGTTCCCTTGAAGCTGATGCGGCCCGGATCCTGGCCGTGGGCGAGTGCGGCTTGGAACATGAGCGTTCGGATCAGGTTATAGGCGGTCAGGTGCATGTGCAGTTCGCGCCGGACCATCTCCGGGTCGAGGCAACGCAAGACCTCCATGTGCATGGCGGTCTTGATGTGGCGGAAGCATAGTTCGACCTCCCAGCGGTGCCGGTACAGGGCGGCGATGGCCTCGGCCGGGAACCGCCGGTGGTCGAGCAGGGTGGTGGAGAGGAAGACGACGGTGGTGCGGAAGCCGGGGACCGGGACGAGGATCTTCAGCACCCGGATGGTGATGGTCTCCGGCGCCGGTTGCGGCAGCCACCATCGCAGTTGGCGCGGCCGGCGCCAGACGAACAGCCGGTCGTGCCTGCCGAGACGCCGGCCGCGGTGCCAATCGAGCGTGCGGCGCTGATGGAGGCGGAACACCCCGTGCAGCCCGCACTGCCGCAAGGCGCAGAAGGTGGCGAAGGACCCGAAGTGGCGGTCGCCGAGCAGCAGGTCGAAGTTGGCGGCCAGCGTGCCCCAGAGCTGGGGCAGGAGCGCCAGTTCGGAGTGGCGCAGGGTGCCGAGCGCCAGGTCGCAGACGGCGCCGGTGGCCAATGAGAACAGGCCGAGGAGGCTGGCCGCCGGGAACCCGCATCCCCGCTTCTGTCCGGAGGGCTGCGGCCAGGCCCGCTGGTTGTCCGGGGTGTCGGGCATGCTGACGCCGGTGCCATCGACCACCCCCACGCGCAGGCCCAACCAGCGTCCGGAGGCGGGAGCCGCCATGGCCAGTTGACGGGCGACGGCCTGCCAAGTCTGCCGCAGGACGGCCTCGGGCAGCCTGGCGCGGGCCTTGCAGTAGCCGCCAGTGCCCGAGGCGTTCGCCGGTTGCCGGCAACGGCGGCGCGAGGCCTGGACCTGCCGGACCGCCTCCCGGCACGGCTGCCCGGGCGAAAGCACCTGCGCCAGGAAGTTCCAGAACGTCACCATCGGCTTGAAGACGCGCTTGCGCTGGCCGCAACGGCGCAGTTCCCGCCGCTGCCGGGCGGGGAGGTACCGTCCCAACACCCCGGCCAGGCCGGAATGCGCCTCCCCGGCCAGGCGGTGGCGGAACGCCGCTAGCCGCTCGTGAAAAATCCGCATCGTCCACCTCCTCGGTCGCTTGACATGTTATCTATCAGTATATATACTGATAGACAACGACCAAGGCAAGGAGGCCGCCA
>JACRDS010000124.1 GCA_016212825.1 Elusimicrobiota bacterium
CCGACGGTGAAGGACCGTGTGGTCCAGCAGGCGGTGCGGCTCGTCGTTGAGCCGGTCTTCGAGGTTCACTTCTCGCCGATGTCTTTTGGATTTCGGCCCGGGCGGGGATGCCATCAGGCCGTGGGCGAGGTGGCGAAGTATCTGAACTGGGGACTGGTTCATGTCGTTGAAGCGGACATCACGGACTGCTTCGGAAGCATCCCGCACGAGAGGCTGATGAAGGCGGTGGCGCGCAGGGTGGCCGACAAGGCAATCCTGCGGCTCATCCGTCTTTGGCTCAAGTGCGGCGTGATGGAAGACGGTCGTTTCCGCAAGACGACGACGGGAACGCCGCAGGGAGGAGTCATCTCGCCGTTGTTGGCGAACATCTACCTGGATGAGTTGGACAGAACCTGGACGCAGCGCCAGATGGCGCGACGGGCGGGTGCGAACGCTCATCTGGTGAGATACGCCGACGACCTGGTCATCCTGACGGACAAGGACACGAGCGGACCGGAGCAACTGCTCCGGGAGACGCTGGCCGGGATGGGGCTTGCGCTCAATCCCGACAAGACGCGCGTGCTCGACGCCAAGACGGACAGCTTCGACTTCTTGGGGTTCAACATCCGCAAGGCGCACAACCCGAGGAGCGGGAAGTGGTTCGCGCTGGTGCACCCGTCTCACAAGGCGCAGATGGCTCTCAAAGAGAGGATTCGGCGACTGACTTCGCCCGGTGTGCAGGAAAAAGTGAGCGAGGTCGTGCGCCGGGTCAACCCGGTGGTGCGGGGGTGGGTCAACTACTTCCGTATCGGGCACTCGGCGGGGGCCTTCGGCGAGGTCCGGGAGTTCGTGTTGTGCAGGATGCGGAGGTACTTGTGCCGCAAGCAGAAGCGACATGGGTGCGGCTGGAAGAGGCTGCCCAACAGCTTCTTCTACGGGGAGCTGGGGCTGTTCTACGAGTACAAGGTGGAATGGCAACCGCGACCTGCCTGGGGGCTGGGATGAAGGGCCTTCGGCGAACGTCCTTGGAAAGCCGTGTGTGGGAGAACCACAAGCACGGTTTGATGAGAAGGCGCTGGAAACGCGCTCGGGGATACCGAGTGGTGCGCCAGGGTCTTACTCTATAATTCCGGGGACACCTTACTCGATTCAAATGAGTAATGAGTATGGTGTCCCCAGATTCCCCAGATTCCAATAAACGGAAGGACGGAAGAAACCAGCTCACACAAGAAATATGCGGGCCGCTTCGTCCATCTTCGAAGATGAGCGAAGCGGCTCGTCTGACTCTCGGGTGAGCTGGTCACTTCTTTAATTGTCGTTCACCGCGTTGCTCCAACCTCATCTTCTTTTAGTAGAATCCTCCCATGATTACATCTTTCCTCTTGACCGCTTTCCTGTCCGCCTCTTCCCTGCAGGCCCAGCAGCCTGCCGCCCCAGCCGATCCCGCCCAGGCCGCCTTGGCCATGCTCAAGGACAAGGATCCCGGGGTCCGGCGCCAGGGCGCCGGCGAGTTGCGGCGCCTCAACCGGCCCGAGGCCGTGCCCGCGCTCCTGGCGGCCCTGAAGGACCCGGACGCCGGCGTGCGCGCCGCGGTCGTGGACGCCCTGGGACTGCTGCGTTCCCGGGACGCGGCGGCTCCGTTGGGGAAGATCCTGGCCGCCGACCCGGATGCCGGGGCGCGGCAGAGCGCCGCGACCGCTCTGGCCTACATCGCTGACCCCGCGGCCGTCCCGGACCTGGTCGCCGCCCTGGAGAAGGATGCCGCCCCCGGGGTGCGTTACGCCGCGGCGCGGACACTCTCCATGCTCCGCGGCCCCGCGGCCGCCGCGGCTCTGGCCAAGGCGCTGCAGGACCCGGACGCCAACATGCGGCGCGTCGCCGCTTCTTCCCTGGGACAGATGCAGGCGCCGGAGGGCCTGGCCGGCCTGCGCTCCACCCTGGCGGACAAGGACCCCGGCGTGCGCGGAGAGGCGGCCCGGGCCCTGGGCAAGTTCAACGACCCGGCCAACGCCCCGGCCCTGCGCGAGGCCCTCAAGGACCCCGACGGGGGGGTCCGCCTGAACGCGGCCCTCTCCCTGGCCAGGATGAAGGACACGGCGGGCGTCCCGGAGGCTCTCACGGCGCTGGGCTCCCGCAACGCCAGCGAACGCGCCATGGCGGCCGAGGTGCTGGGCATGGCGGGCGACGAGAAGACGGGCCTGCCCGCCCTAGAGAAGGCCTTCGCGGCCGAGGCGGACCCGAACACCAAGCGGGTCTTCGATTTCGCGCGCGGCCAGCTCCGGGGCCGTCTGGGCATAAAGAGCGTCCCCGCGCCCAAGGCGCCGGCGG
>JACRDS010000125.1 GCA_016212825.1 Elusimicrobiota bacterium
CCTTTCAGGAGGAAGGCGACGCCGTGGTCGGTGAGACGCCGGCCCCGGGCGTTGACGAAGAGCGGGCTCTCGCCGCGCGAGGAGGTCGGACCGCGCTGGCGCAGGTACTCGCGCAGGCGGGACAGGGCGGTCGCGCCCACGGGAACCAGCCTCTCCCGGGAACCCTTGCCCAGGACCCGCACAAAGCCGGAGACGAAGTCCACATCCCCGACGTTGAGCGCGGCCAGCTCGGAGCGGCGCAGGCCGCTGGAGTAGAGCAGTTCCAGGATGGCCCGGTCCCGCTCGCGGAAGGGAGACTGCGCCGGCCCGCCCCGGTCCAGGAGCTCGGAGACCTCGCTCTCCGTCAGGAACCTGGGGAGCCTGGCCGTCTTGCGGGGCAGGGGCAGGGCGCAGAAGGGGTCCTCGCTCATGACGCCCTCGCTGCGCAGGTAGCGGAAGAAGGCGCGCAGGGCCGAGACCTTGCGCAGCACGGAACTGCGTCCCAGGGAGCCCTGGTCCTGCAGGTCCGCCAGGTAGGCGCGCACCCGCCCGCGGTCGATGGACTCCGGCTCGGGGTCGCCCAGGCGCCGGCGGAACTGCTCGAGGTCGGCCCCATAGGCGCGCACCGTGTGGACCGAATAGTTGCGCGAGCCCCGCAGGTGGGTGAGGAATCTCTGCACCCAGTTGCGCAGGGGCATGGCTCAGGCCTGGGCGGCGCGCTGGGCCCGCAGCGCCTCGCCCTCGGCGCGCAGTTTCTCCCCCTCTTCCTTGGATACGGGCTTGATGTTGCGGCACTTCGGGAAGCCCGAGCAGGCCAGGAAATGCCCCCGCTTGCCCAGGCGCAGCCACATGAAGCTGCCGCATTTCTGGCACTTGCGGCTGGTGGCCAGGGGGCGCGAGCCTTCGATCTTCTTGCCGTCGGCGTCCAGGGAGAAGGTGTTCTTGCAGGCCGGGTAGCCGGAGCAGGCCAAAAAGCGCCCCTTGCGCCCGGTGCGGATGACCATGCCCTTGCCGCAGATGTCGCAGACCTCGTCGGTCTTCTCGGGCACGATCTTCTGGCCGTCCTGGCCGAGCTGGATCTTGCCCTTGCACTTGGGGAAGGCGGAACAGGAGAGGTACTTGCCGAAGCGGCTCTCCCGGATGAGCATGGGCTGGCTGCACAGCGGGCACTTTTCGTCCGACTTCTTGGGCGCCACCTTGGACACGGTCATGGATGCGGAGGCGGCCTGCACGGCCTGGTTGAAGGGCTTGTAGAAGTCCCCGACCACCCGGGCCCAGGCGTCGGCCCCCTCGGCGATCTGGTCGAGGCGCTCCTCCACCTCGGCGGTGTAGCTGAGGCTGACCACGTCGGGGAAATGCTGCTTGAGCTTCTCGGTGACCAGCAGGCCCAGGTCGGTCGGGAGGAGCTTGCGGTCCTTGAGCCCCCGGCGGACGTAGCCCCGGTCGATGATGGTCTTGATGGTCGGCGCGTAGGTGGAAGGCCGGCCGATGCCGTGCTTCTCCATGGCCCGGATGAGGCTGGCCTCGTTGTAGCAGGGCGGCGGGCTGCTCTTGTGCTCCTCCGGCTTGAGCTCGCGCAAGTCCAGGACGTCGCCTTCGGCGAGCTGCGGCAGGCGCAGAGGCTGCTCCTCTCCCTCGGACTCGTCCTCCGCGGCCTCGGCCTCGGCGGGCGAGGGCCCCTGCATGACCTTGAGGAATCCTTCGAACTTGAGGGTGCGGCCGCCGGCCCGGAACATGGCCGGAGCGCTCTCGATGTCGGCGGCCACGGTGTCGTAGAGGGCCTCGGTCATCTGGCTGGCCAGGAAGCGCTTCCAGATGAGTTCATAGAGCCGGGCCTGGTCGGAATTGAGGTGCGCCTTGACGTCCTCCGGCCGGCGCGCCACGCTGGTCGGCCGGATGGCCTCGTGGGCCTCCTGGGCGCCGCGGGACTTGGTCTGGTAGGTGGGCGGCTGGACCGGGACGAACTCCGCCCCGTATTGCTCGCGGGCGAAGGCCGCGGCCTCCGCGGCCGCGACCTTGGAGATGAAGAAGGAGTCCGTGCGCATGTAGGTGATGAGGCCCACGGATTCCCCGCCCCCCAGGTCCACGCCTTCGTAGAGGGTCTGCGCCACGCGCATGGTGCGTTCGGCCGCGAAGCCGAGCCTCTGGGAAGCGGCCTGCTGGAGAGTGCTCGTGGAGAAGGGGGCCGGCGGGCGGCGGCGCAGTTCCTTGCGCTCCACCTTGACCACCTTGAATGAGCCGCCGCGCAGGGCCGTCTCGAGTTCCCGGACCTGCTCGGGGGTCTTGAGCGTCGTGGTCTTGACCCGGTACTGCTCCGCGAAGAGGTCGCAGGTCCGCAGGGCCTCGACCTTCTCGCCCTTCCAACTGGCCAGGCGAGCCTCGAACTGGGGCGGGGCGCCGGGCTTCTCGAGGGAGGCTCCCAGGGTCCAGAAGGATTCGGAGGCGAAGGACTGGATCTCCCGGTCGCGCTCCGCGATGAGCCGGACCGCCACGGACTGGACCCGGCCGGCCGAGAGGCCGCTCTGGATCTTCGCCCACAGCAGGGGGGAGAGCAGATAGCCCACCAGGCGGTCTATGACGCGCCGCGCCTGCTGCGCGTTGACCAGATGGGTGTCGAGGGAGCGCGGCGCGGCCAGGGCCTCGGTGATGGCCGATGGCGTGATCTCATGGAAGGTGATGCGCCGGATCTTCTCGGGCGGAAGGCCCAGGAGGTCGACGAGGTGCCAGGCGATGGATTCGCCCTCCCGGTCGTGGTCCGTGGCCAGGTAGACCGCCGGCGATCTCTCGGCCAGTTCGCGGAACTCGGGAAGGATCTTCTTGGCCCGAGGCAGGACCACGTACTGGGGGTGGAAGTCCTTCTCCACGTCCACGCCCAACTTCTTGACCGGGAGGTCGCGCACGTGGCCGAAGGAACTGCGCACCACGTAATCCCCCTTGAGGAGGCGCGCGATGGTCCGCTCCTTGGCCGGAGACTCCACGATCACCAGGCAGGGCTGCCCGGCGGTCTTCTTGCTTTTCGGCGTCTTAGCTGCTTTTTTTGGCATAGCGCTGTCCCGGGACGGCTTCGACGAGGTCTTGGAGCTCCAGTTCGAACAGGATCTGGGTCAGCCTGGGGATGGCCAGGCCGGCATCCTCACCCAGTTCCGCGACGGAGCGGGTTTCGGAACCCAGCAATTGTAGGATTTTTTGATGCTCCGGGGCCAGGAGCCCCGGCAGGGGGGCCTCCTGGCAGGACGGAGGCAGCTCGGGCAGGATGTCCCGGATGGTCCGCACCAGCCGGGCCCCCTGGCTGATGAGTCTCAAGGGCGCCTCGCTCAGGGGCGAGTCTGCCGGCCCCGGCACGGCGAAGACCTCCCGGCCCTGCGCCGCGGCCAGGCGCGCGGTGATCAGCGAACCGGACCGGTCGCGGCCCTCCACCACCACGGTCCCCCAGCTCAGGCCCGCCACGATGCGGTTGCGCCGCGGGAAGTGGGCCGGCAGCGGCTCCGTGTCCAGCGGGTATTCGCTGAGGAGGCAGCCTCCACCGGCTGCGATCTCCCGGGCCAAGGGCTCGTTCTCGGGAGGGTAGGGGCGGGCCAGGCCGCTGCCCAGCACGGCCCAGGTGGCCCCGCCCGCGTCGAGCGCGGCGCGGTGGGCCTCCGTGTCGATGCCGCGCGCCAGGCCGCTGGCGATGACGAAGCGGCCGGCCGCCTCCCGGACGAGCTGGCGCGTCATGCGCCGGCCGTAGGGCGTGGGCTGGCGCGAGCCCACGAAGGCCAGGGCGTCCTTCTCCGGCTCGAAGCGCCCCTGGACATAGAGGACCAGGGGGGCGTCCGGCAGCGGCCGCAGGAGCTCAGGGTAGCCCGGCTCGCCGCGGAACAGGAGGCCCAGGCCCCTGTCCGCGGCCCGCCGCCACTCCTCTCGGACATCGAAGCGGGCGGCGCGGTCCGCCCCGAAGACCGAGTCGGCGTTCGCCCTCAGGAGGGCTTCCCGCGCCGGGGTGAGTTCCCCGGTCACAGGAGTTCCTCCGAGAGACCCTTGTGCGGGAGGATCTCGGTCTGAGGCTCGGGCGGCCGCCGGGGGCCGGCAGGCCGCCGCCCGCAGGCGATGGGCCCCATCGGCGTCACCCGCCCCCCTGTCGAGGCTCGGGCATGGACCTCTTTGAATAGAACGGCGTCGTCCCAGAGGGCGCTCCACTCCGCCGGGATGCGCCCGGCGGCCACGATGAGCTCCACCGCGTCGAGCCCCAGGACCTCGGCGATGCGCCGCAGCATGCCCTCGTCCGAGGGCGGGCTGCGTTTGCCGGCCAGGACCTTGGAGAAGAAGGACGCGTCCAGGCCCGCCGCGCGGCAGAACCCGCGCAGAGTGAGGCCCCGACCGCGCAGGCCGGCCTCCACGCGCAGGGCGAAGGGGTCCCTAGAGGCCACGCTGGTAGCGCAGCATCTCGCGCCGCTTGCGCATGATCTCGATCTTCTTGCCCTCGGGGAATTCCTCGAGGTAGCGGTCCAGGGCGTTCCTGGCCGTCTCCCAATCGTGGGTGTACTCGGCCGAGTCCTCGAGGTAGAACAGCCCCCGGGCCGTGAACTGGCCGGTCGGGTAATCCGTCAGCAGCTGGGTGAAGGCCTCCTTGGACTTGCCGTATTCCTCGCGCTGGTAGTAGATGAAAGCGATGGTGTAATTGGCGCGCGGCGCCCAGGAGGCGCCCTTGTTCTGGGCCGCGTACTTCAAGGAGGAGTCCAGGCTGACATGCCGGCTGAGGTAATAGCAGCCGCCGTAAAGGGCCAGGATGATGATCCCCCATTTGATCATAGGGCCTGCCGGGAGAGCAGGTCTCCCGCCTCGACCGCGCCCCCCGCCTTGAGGACGCGCAGACGCACCCGGCCCTTGGGAAGGATGGTCTCCACCCGCACGACGCCGACCCTCTGCAGGTAGGTCGCCTCCTGGTCCGCGTCGGCCTCGTTGGCGACGTCGGCGCGGAGGATGTAGAACCGGTCCCCGACCCGGACCGGGGTCTTGCCCGCCATCTTAGCTTCGGCCAGATCCCCCGGCCCGGAGATGATCTCCTCATCGTCGAACTCCGTGACCCGGCCGTCCGCCTTCCAACCCTTCGGGGCCTGGACGCGGGTGAAGGCCGGGTACTGGCCGGCCTGCCCCTCCGGGAACTTGGTCGAGAGCGAGTCTTCGTTCAGCCCCCCTTGAGCGCGGGGAGGAGCCTCGACGTCCGGAGGCATCTCCGCAGCCGGCTCGGGGAGGACCGTGGCGGCCGGGACAGGCGCCGGCTGCGGCGCCGGGACCTCGACGGGCGCGGCGGTCTCGATGGGCGCGGCGGCTGGCACGGCCGCGCCGGTCTCGACGGGAGCGGCGGCCTCCAGCTCGACCTTGGGCCGCGCCGCGGGTCCGGCTTCCGGGATCTGGAGCACCTGGCCGGGGTAGATGAGGTTCGGGTCCTTGACCAGGGGGTTGGCCCCCGCGATGTCGCGCCAACGGTAAGGATCCTGATAATACCGCTTGGAGAGGTCCCACAGGCACTCATGCTCCGTCACGGTATGCTGGGAGGAAGCGGCCAGGGCCGCGCCCCCCGCCGCCAGGAGGCAGGCCAGGATCCCGGCCTGCGCCAGCCGGCGCCGGCTGCTTCGTGCGTCCGCTCGTCTCGTCATATGCATGAAGACCTCCGATCCATTTCCTACGGCTGCAGACGGTCCAGACTCCGGTACTGCACGGCTTCAGACAGATGCCGGGAAGCCACCGCGCCCGCGCCTTCCAGATCCGCTATGGTCAGGGCGACGCGCAGTATCCGGTCGAGGCTGCGCGCGGAAAGGCCGAGTTTGCGCGCCGCCCCCTCCAGAAGGGACAGCCCTCCCGCGTCCAGGGCGCAATGCCGACACAGTTCCCCGGGGGGGATGCGGGCGTTGGCCGCGCCATCCGCTCCCGCGAAACGCTCCCGCTGGCGCGCCCGGGCCGCGGCCACGCGGGCGCGCACCTCAGCCGAGCCTTCCCCCCGTGAGGCGCTCCCCTCGCCGGCCCAGGCCGCGAACGGCAGGGATTCGACCTCGACCTGCACGTCGATACGGTCCAGGAGCGGTCCGGAGAGCCGGGACAGGTAGCGGGACACGGCGGGCGGGGTGCAGACGCACGGGCGCCGGGGGTGCCCCCTCCAGCCGCAGGGGCATGGCAGCGTTGCCTTTTTGTCGGATACGCCTCCAAGCGAAAAAGCCAATAAATCCTGCATATCCTAAGGCCCTAGAAACCCTGGGGGATCACCTGAGGAAGCGCAGATTGGACCTGGGGCTGCCACAGAGCGAGGTTGCCCAAATCCTGGGTGTGGACCATGCGACCATAACTAACTGGGAACTCAGCCATACCTTCCCCGGAGTCCAGTATCTGCCCAAAATCTACGACTTCCTGGGCTATTGTCCCACCGCACCTATTAAGGATAGGACATTATCACAAAAAATCCGGCTCTGGCGCGAATCACTAGGTCTAACTCAGAAGCAATTGGCAAGAGAAGCGGGTGTGGACGAATCGGCCCTACATCATTGGGAGGCAGGAAGGCGGAGACCTACGCGGAGGCCTAGGAAACGGCTCAGCGTTTTTTTGCCAGCCGCTTTGGCTGCGTGGTTAGCCTTTCTTAACTGAAATGAGCCTTGCAGTTCGGACAGGAGTATCTGAACATATTTCGGACTTGAGCTGGCATGTCAGCCAGGGAAATTAGTTTCTGTTCAATGTTGGCGCATCGCCCGCAAAATGGGCCGTCTTCTTTATCTCCCTTCATCAGGAAGCACATTCCTTTTTCAGGCGGCGTCCCGTTTGATGTGGAAAAACGAAAAGCGTAACCTCTGGTTGGGTTAAAACCAGGAGGCCGGTTACAGCCGGCCCAGGAGGCTACGCTCGTATGCATGATACCACAGCCGTTGCCGTAAGACAAAATACCGTC
>JACRDS010000123.1 GCA_016212825.1 Elusimicrobiota bacterium
AGTCCATCGGCGATCCGGGCACCCTACCGTAATCGCACCTGTCGGCGCTCCCCGGGCAACTGCCCCATGCAGTCCATCGGGCTCGCCAGCCGGTGCCTGGCCTGCACGTCCGTGTCGGCCATCTGAGCGTAGAGCCGCACCATGTCCAGGGTCGCGTGGCCCAGAATCTTCTGCAGGGTGAAGACATCCCCGCCGTTGCGCAGATACTGGACCGCGAAGAAGTGCCGGAGCGTGTGCGGCGAGCAGCGCACCCCCTGGAGCTTCGCCCGGGCCCCGTGGTCCTTGAGGCGGTCCTCCACGGTCCGGCGGGAGAGCTGCCGGCCGAAGCGGTTGCACCACAGCAGGTCCATCCCGGGCAGGTCCCCGCGGGTCTTGAGCCAGTCCATGAGCTCGCGCCGGACAGCCTGGCCGAAGGGGACCAGGCGCTCCTTGCGCCCCTTCCCGAACACGGTCAGTAGGCTCTGTCCAAAGTCCACGTCCTGCACGCGCAGGCCAAGCGCTTCGGAGAGCCGCAGACCCGTGTCGGCCAGCAGCACGGTCAGGGCGTGGTCGCGCAGTCCGAGAGGATCCCTGGTGTCGATGGCGGCCAGCAGGAGCCGAACCTGCTCCGCGCTGAACGCCTTGATCAGCCGCTTCTCCCGCCGCGGCCTCTCGACTCGCGCCATGGGGTTGACCAGGATGAGCCCCTCGCGTTCCAGGAAGTGCCAGAAGACCTTGAGGATGCGGAAAGCCCCGTCAGCGTAGGCGTCCCGGCGGCCGCGGGCTCGGAGCGAGTCCAGGTAGGCCCGCAGGATGGCCGGCGTGACCTCGTAGGGCGCCGGGTCTCCCTGGCTCTGCAGCCAGCGCCGCCAGAGCCCCAGGTGGCAGGTGTAGAGGACCTGGGTGGACGCGGCGAAGTTCTGGCTTCGCGAGCGCAGCGCGAAGAGCCGCAGGGCTTGGTCCCAGGTCAGGCTCTCGGGCTTGAGCGCCGTCAGTCGGACCTCTTGCATGACGCCTCCCCGGAGCGAGGCTAACACGGTCAGGGGCACTTTAGGGCCGCTTTTGCGGCTCGATGGCGCTGACCGTCCGGGGGGCTTTAGGGCAGGCTTACGACGGAGAGTGGAGGTGCGAGCGGGATTCGAACCCGCGGATAATGGTTTTGCAGACCATCGCCTTGGACCACTTGGCTATCGCACCGTGGGGGCCCATTATACCACTTTGGGCGGTCGGGGCGGAAAGAGCGCCTAGAAGTTGATGTCCACCTGCAGGTTGAAGGTATTCTTCCCGGCCACGGCGCGGTTGTTCCAGATGTCGTAGCCCAGGATCACGCTGGTCTTCTCCGAGAAGGCCCAGGAGCAGCCCAGGTTCGCCGCGCCCATCACGTTCTGCCCGCCCTGGTAGTCCACGGCGCACCAGAGCTTCTTGGAGAGTTCTTCCATGGTCCGGTCCCAGGACGCCAGGGCCCCGTGGTTGGCCACGCGGTTCTGCTCGTCGCGCAGGGCCGCGCCGTTGCCCCCGTACCAGCCGAAGGAGAGCCGGCCCAGCTTCGGGATGCTGCGCGCGGCCAAGCCGTAGACCATGTCTTGATTGGTGAGACCGTCCTTGGTGCCGATGTTGCAGACGCCCAGGGCCAAGGCCGGGGACCACTCGTGCAGGGACTTCTCCGGCGTTCCGACCTTGCCGTGGAAGTAGAGCGGGTTGTTGTCCAGCTCCTTGACGCCCTTATAAAGGAGGTCGAAGCCGGCCTCGGCCCGGACCTTGTCGTAGGGGAGCACGCCGATGGTCGGTCCGGCCATGACCATGGGCCCCAGGCGCCGGCCGTCGTTCTCGTCCTGGGTGCGGATGAAGGAATCGAAGTTGAGGTGCAGGACCTTGTAGGGCTGCAGGTCCGTGGAGGGGATGAGGACCTGGCCCGAGGGGGTGGCGTGCGCCGCGGCCGCCAGGCCCAGGGTCAGGAAAACCAGCAGGGGCCGCATTCGCTCATCCTACCAAATCCCCTCCGCCTGCGATATAATAGCGGCCCATGACCGGCCTGGAACTCTTCCTCATCGCCCTGAGCCTCTCTCTCGACGCCCTGGCCGTGTCCATCGCCGGCGGCCTGGCCGTGCGCGAGGGCCGCTCCCGCGCCGCGCTCAAGGTCGCCCTTTACTTCGGCGTGTTCCAGGCCCTCATGCCCGTGCTGGGCTGGCTGGCCGGCGCGGGCCTCAAGGGCCTCATCGAGGACGTGGACCACTGGGCCGCCTTCGGCCTGCTCGCCTTCGTGGGCCTGCGCATGATCCGCGAGTCCTTCCGCGAGCTCAAGGAGAAGAGCTTCGCCCTGGACGCCGGAACCTTGCTGGTCTTGGCCGTGGCCACCAGTCTCGACGCCCTGGCCGTGGGGCTCTCCTTCGCCCTCCTGCAGGTGCGCCTGCTGCCCACGGTGCTGGTCATCGGCGGGGTGACCTGCCTGGTCTGCTTCGCGGGCTTCCTGGGGGGCGGGCGACTGGGGGCGCGCTTCGGCCCGCGCGTGGAGGCGGCAGGCGGCCTCATCCTCATCGGCATCGGCCTCAAGATCCTCCTTTCCCACCTGGCTGTCCAGTAGCGGCAGGCCGGTTCCAAATTAGATATCATCTCTTTGTAACGTCCTATGCCCGTCCTACACCTATCCCAGAAGGAGGCCAGATGCCCCACGCCAGCCGAGTCCCGGAGAGTCTCGCCAAGATGACCCCGCGCCGCTCCTCCCAGACCCAGAAAGTATCCGATTACTTCGGTTGCAACGTGTTCGGCCCGGAGACCATGCGCCTGCTCCTGCCCAAGGAGACCTACCGCCGCTTCCGCGAGGCCGTGGACCACGGCAAGCCCATCGAGCCCGAGGTCGCCAACGCCATCGCCGAGGCCATGAAGACCTGGGCCATCTCCAAGGGCGCCACCCACTACTGCCACTGGTTCCAGCCCATGACCGGCTACACCGCGGAGAAGCACGACGCCTTCGTGGAGCCCACGCGCGACGGCCGGGCCATAGAGAAGTTCTCCGGACGGCACCTGGCGCAGGCCGAGCCCGACGCCTCCAGCTTCCCCTCGGGCGGCCTGCGCGTGACCTTCGAGGCGCGGGGCTACACGGCCTGGGACCCCACCTCCCCGGCCTTCATCATGGAGATGAAGGGCGGGGCGACCTTGTGCATCCCCACCATATTCGTCTCCTACAACGGCCAGTCCCTGGACGACAAGACGCCGCTGCTGCGCTCCTGCGACGTGATCAGCCAGGCCGCCCTGGACATCCTCAAGCTCTTCAAGAGCGACGCCGGCCGTAAGGACGTCCGTCCGGCCGGCACCGGCGGAACTTCCGATACCGCCGGCGCGACCAAGGTCCACGCGACCCTGGGGCCCGAGCAGGAATACTTCCTGGTCGACCGTTCCTATTATGAGAGCCGCCCCGACCTGCTCATGGCCGGCCGCACGCTCATCGGCGCGCCCTCCCCCAAGGGCCAGCAGCTCGAGGACCACTACTTCGGCAGCATCAAGGAGCGCGTCTTCGCCTTCATGAACGACGCGGAGAGCGAGCTCTACAAGCTGGGCGTGCCGGTCAAGACCAGGCACAACGAGGTGGCGCCCAACCAGTTCGAGTGCGCCCCGGTCTTCGAGGAAGTCAACGTGGCCGTGGACCACAACCAACTGGTCATGGACGTGCTCGACCGCATCGCCATCCGCCACGGCCTGGCCGTGCTGCTGCACGAGAAGCCCTTCGCCGGCATCAACGGCAGCGGCAAGCACTGCAACTGGTCCTTGGCCACGGACATGGGCAAGAACCTGCTGACCCCGGGCGACACGCCCAACGATAACCTGCAGTTCGTGGTCTTCCTGGCCTGCATCGTCAAAGCCGTGCACGACAACCCTCTGTTCCTGCGCGCCACCGTGGCCTCCTCCGGAAACGACCACCGCCTGGGCGCCAACGAGGCGCCGCCGGCCATCATGTCCGTGTTCCTGGGCAACCACCTGACCAAGGTGTTCGCGGACATCGAGAAGGGCGTGCACCCCAAGGGCCAGGACAAGGAGTGGATGTCCTTCGGCATCGACCGCATCCCGCCGATCTTGCGCGACAACACGGACCGCAACCGCACCTCGCCCTTCGCCTTCACGGGCGACAAGTTCGAGTTCCGGGCCGTGGGCTCGTCTTTCAATACGGCCCTGCCCATCACCATCCTGCACGCCATCGTGGCGGCGCAGCTGCGGCGGGCCAAGAAGGACATCGAGGCCAAGCTCAAGACCAAGCCCTTCAAGGCCGCGGTCCTGGAGGTGCTGCGCGGCTACATCAAGCAGTCCAAGCCCATCTGCTTCGAGGGCAACAACTACTCCGCGGCCTGGGTCAAGGAGGCGGCCAAGCGCGGCTTGCCCAACGTGCAGACCACGCCGGACGCGCTGGAGGGCTTCAGCCGCAAGGAGAACGGGGCCCTGCTGGAGCGCCTGGGCATCATGAGCGCGGAGGAGAGCCTCTCCCGGGAGCATGTCAAGCTGGAGAAGTACGCCAAGGACATCGACATCGAGGCCCGCCTGCTCCTGGAGATGGTGGAGACCCAGGTCGTGCCCGCCGGTCTGCAATACCAGAACCGGGTGGCGGAGGCGGTGCGCGGCCTCAAGGAACTGCTGCCCTCCGAGCCCGCCCTGCAGACCCAGCGCCAGCTCCTGCGCGACGTGGCCTCGCACATCGACCGCGCCGGCAAGGGCGCGGCCGAGCTGCGCCTAGCCGTGGCCCGGGCCGAGAAGGTAGATGACGGCGCGCCCCGGGCGCGCTACTACTGCCACAAGGTCAAGCCTCTCTTCGCTCCCATCCGGGAGGCGGTGGACGGGCTCGAAGGCCTGGTGGACGCGGACCTCTGGCCCCTGCCCAAGTACCGGGAGATGCTCTTCCTGCTCTGATGCACCAGCACGGACACGGCCCCCAGCCCGAGAAGGCGCTGCCCCACGGGGTGCGCCGGGTCGTGGCCGTGGGCGCGGGCAAGGGCGGGGTGGGCAAGTCCACGGTCTCCGTGAACCTGGCCGCGGCCCTGGCCGCGGCGGGGCGCAAGGTCGGCCTGCTCGACGCCGACGTCTACGGCCCCAACCTGCCCCAGATGCTGGGGGTGCAGAATTACGTCCCGAAGCTGGGGGACGACAACAAGGTGGAGCCGGCCCAGGCGCACGGGGTCAAGCTCATGTCCATGGGTTTTTTGCTGCGCGACGACGCGCCGGTGATCTGGCGCGGGCCCCTGCTGCACGGGGCCATCCAGCAGCTCCTCAGGGACGTGCGCTGGGGCGAGCTCGACGTGCTCCTGGTGGACCTGCCGCCGGGCACCGGCGACGTGCAGCTCTCCATCGCGCAGACCGTGCCGCTGTCCGGCGCGGTCATCGTGACCACGCCCCAGAGCGTCGCCCTCTCCGACGTGCTCAAGGCCGCGGCCATGTTCCGCAAGCTCGAGGTCCCCATCCTGGGCGTCATCGAGAACATGGGCGAGTTCGTCTGTCCGCACTGCCGCACGTCCAGCCGGGTCTTCTCGAAAGGCGCGGCCCAGCGGCTGGCGCAGAAGCACGCCGCGCCCCTGCTGGGGGACATCCCGCTCGACCCGGCCGTGTGCGCGGCGGGCGAGGACGGCCTGCCTTTGGTCCTGGGCCAGCCGGAGAGCCTGCCGGCCCAGGCCCTGGCCGAGGCTGCCCGCAAGCTGGCGGCCCGATGGGAAGCGCCGATATCGAGACAGTGAGGAGGAATCGATGAGCACCCAGACGACAAGCCAAGAGACGACCCCCATCGCGGTGGGCGCGCCGGCGCCGGATTTCACCCTGCAGGACCAGGACGGCAAGGATTTCCGCCTGGCCGACCACCTGGGCAAGAAGACCGTGATCCTGTTCTTCTATCCCCTGGACTGGAGCCCGACCTGCTCCAAGGAGAACGCCTGCTTCACCCAGAACCTCTCCCGCTTCTCCCAGCACGGCGAAGTGGCCGCGGTCTCCGTGGACTCCACCTACAGTCACCGGGCCTGGGCGGACAAGATGGGCATCAAACACCGCCTGCTCTCGGACATGCACCGCCGCGCGACCAAGGCCTACGGACTGCTCTTCTCCGCGGCCAACATCAGCCAGCGCGCCACCGTCATCATCGGCAGGGACGGCAAGGTGGCCTGGGTGAAGGTCGAGCCGGACATCACCAAGGAGCGCGACTACAAGGAAGTCGAAGCGGTCCTGGCCAAGCTGCCCAAGTGAGAGGCTCATGAAAAGCGAGAACAAGAAGTCCGAGCCGAAGATGGATGCCGACAGCCTCTTCAAGGAGGAGGTCTTCACCGACCACCAGACCGGCACCATCCGCCGCCTTTCTCCCGTGAAGGCGGACGGCAGCCCGGACCCGGCCCGCCAGGCGGTCTACCTGGGGGAGGCGCACCTGATGACCTCGGCCGGGGCCCTGCCCCTGACCTTCGAGATCCAGGCGGCGTCCCTCGGGGAAGCCGCGGAGAAATACGGCATCGGCGTCAAGGCCGCCTACGAGCAGGCTTTGGCGGAGTTCCAGGAGCTGCGCCGCCGCGCCAGCTCCGGCCTGGTGCTCCCGGGCGCCGGCGCTACGGGGTTGGAAGGCATGGGGGGGGGGGCGGCCTGCCGCCCGGTGGCCTGCCTCCGGGCGGGCTGCCCGGCGGCGGGAAGTTGAAGCTCTAAACGGACGGAGGCGTTTTGGACTCGCTCCGGGGCGAGTTCGTGGATAAGCCGGCCGGCCTAGCTGCTTCGGCCCAGCATCCAGCCCAGTAGTCGCAGTCCGCTCCTGGCCAAAGCCAGGAAGCCGCTGGGCCGCAGAGCGGTCTTGAGGATGTAGCCGGGCCTGAGGTAGAACCTGCGGTAGGCCTGATTCATGATCCGCTTGAGCCGGGCCTCGGTCCAGTAGTCGGTGATGAGCAGGGGCCGGGTGTCCCCGTATTCCTCCGGCGCCACGCCCGGGCCTTCCTTGTACCAGCCTTTTTCTTGCGCGAGGTCGTAGAGGGGCGTGCCGGGGAAGGGGCTGAGGCTGGCGAACTGGGCGTAGTCCAGGCCGAGCCGCACGGCGAAATCCACGGTCTCGAGCTCCTCTTCATAGTCCTGCACGGGCAGGCCCAGGATGAAGTAGCCGAGCACGCCGATGCCCGCCTGCCTCGTGTGCGCCACCGCGTCCTGGACCTGTCCGACCTTGATGCCTTTGCGCAGCCAGTCGAGACCTTTCTGGTGCGCGGTCTCTATGCCGAAGGCGACCTGCACGCAGCCGGCCTTCTTCATCCAGGAGAGGAGCTCGGCGTCCACGGTGTTGACGCGGCATTCGCACTTCCAGCGGATCTTGAGGCCGCGCTCCAGGATGAGCCGGCAGATGGCGATGACGCGCTCCCGGTCCAGGGAGAAGAGGTCGTCGTAGAACATGAAGGCCGTGACGCCGTGGCGGGAGCGCAGGGCCTCGAGCTCTGCGACCACGCTCCGCGGGCCGCGGGGCCGGTACTTGGCGCCGCACACGGTCTTGTCGCAGAAGATGCACTGATAGGGACAGCCGCGGCTGGAGAAGACGGTGGCCAGGCGTTCGCCCGGGAACAGGGGATGGCGATAGCGGTCCATGGGCATGAGGTCCCAGGCGGGGAAGGGGAGTCGGTCCGGGTCCCTGACGGAGGCGGGCGGCGAGTCCTGGTCCTTGGTGATGAGGCCGGGGAAGTCGGTGCGCCGTTCCCCGGCCAGCAGGGCTTTGGCGAATCTCGGGAAGCTCTCCTCGGCTTCGCCACGGAAGCCGTAGTCGAGCTCGGGGCAGTGCTCGAATATCCTGCGGCTCAGCGCGCTGGGATGGGCGCCTCCCAGGATGAGCCATCTGGCGTGAGGCCGGAGGGCCTTGGCGAGCTGATATGCTGAGCCGGAGAGGGGGGTCGTGGCCGTGATGCCGACGATGTCGGGATTGAGGCTTGCGACCCGCCGTGCGACGGCGTCGTGATCGAGGCCGAGGGCTGCGGCGTCTATGACGGCGGCTTCCATGCCGGCCTGGCGCAAGGACGAGGCGAGATAGCCGAGGCCGAGGCTGGGGATGCGCAGGGAAGGGTTCTTGCCCGGGATGGGGGGATTGATGAGGACTATCTGCGGCATCGAGGATAATATACCATCTGAGCGGCATGGACCTCTTCATCCGGCATCCCTGGGCCGCGTTCCTCAAGCCGTCCGATTGATATAATGCAGGCCGACCGATGAGGCCCCGCTCCACCCTGGTCGTCGCCGTCCTCATCTCCTGGGCCCTGCTCCACCACGGCGTCATCGAATATGTCTCCCGCTTCCCCTCGGCCCTGGGCCTGGCCGTGTTCCCCCAGGCCCTCAAGGTCCTGGCGCGCCTGGCGGCCGCGGCCTGGCTGCTGGCCGCGGCCGCGGGCCTGGGCCGCACCGCGCTCAGGCGGCTGGACCTCTCCGCCGGGACCGGCGAGCGCTTCATCCTCGAGGCCGGCCTGGGCCTCGGCCTCATCAGCCATATCCTCTTCTTATGCGGCCTTCTCGGGCTCTGGAAGCCCGCGCCCCTGCTCGCGCTGGCCGGCCTGCTCTCCATCCCGGCCTGGGG
>JACRDS010000126.1 GCA_016212825.1 Elusimicrobiota bacterium
CTCGCGCATCGAGATCGTGGCGGGGCAGCGCAAGATCACTTTCGACGTGGATGTCCCCGCCGCTCTGCCGCCCTTGGCCGGCGACCCGGCCCGGCTGGGGCAGGTCATCCAGAACCTGTGCACCAACGCCATCCAGTACACTAAGGAAGGGGGCAAGGTGACGGTGCGGGCGGAGGCGGGTCCGGAGAAGGTGACGGTCAGCGTCATCGACACGGGCATCGGCATCGCGGCGCAGGACCTGCCGCGCATCTGGGAGCGCTTCTTCCAGACCGAGGAGGCCAAGAAGATGCGCAAGGCGGGCTTCGGCCTGGGGCTGAAGATCGCGCGCGAGGTGGTGCAGATGCACGGGGGGGAGATGGGCATCGAGTCCCAGTTGGGCGTGGGCTCGCGCTTCTTCTTTTGGCTCCCGGTCCGGTCCGCTCCCGTGGCCGCGGCGCCGACTCCCAAGCCGGAGCCCCTGCCTTCGCTGACCATCCCGCCCGGGGCCCAGAAGGTCCCGGCCACGGATCCTCCGAAGCCTGCGCCGCCGCAGACCGAGCCCCTGCGGCCCCCCGCGCCGACCCCGCCGCCGTCCACGGCGCCGGGCGTTCTGCCGCCCCTGACGGACCCCCCGAAGAGGGAGCTGTAAGCTTTTCTCGGCCCCGCCGAGACATGACCAAGCAGGACATCGCGGACTTGCGGGCCAGCCTGCCTCCCGGCACGCTCCTGACCGGTGAGGCGCAGCTCGCCGCCTACTCCTACGACGGCGCCTCCCGGCGCGGGCGGCCCGAGGCCGTGGCCCTGCCGCGCGGCGCGGACGAGGTCCGCCGGGTCGTGGCCTTCTGCGCGGACCGGCGCATCCCTTACGTGGCGCGGGGAGCGGGCACCAACCTCTCGGGCGGCAGCGTGGCCTCGCGCGGGGGGGTGCTCCTGTCCCTGGCGCGGCTCGACCGCATCCTGAGCGTGGACACCGCCGCGCTCTGCGCGGTGGTCGAGCCGGGCGTGGTCAACCTCAAGCTCCAGGAGGAGCTGGCCCGCACCGGGCACTACTACGCGCCCGACCCGTCGAGCTTCCGGGTCTCCACCATCGGCGGCAACATCGCGGAGAACGCCGGCGGGCCGCGCTGCCTCAAGTACGGCGTGACCACGGACCACGTGCTGGCCCTGGAAGCCGTGATGCCGGACGGCGAGCTTGTGCGCTTCTCGGTCGAGGACGCTGGGCCCGAGGTCATGAGCCTGCTGGTGGGTTCGGAGGGGACGCTGGGCGTGGTCACCAAGGCCTGGCTGCGCATCCTGCCGCAGCCTGCGGCCGTGCGCACCGTGCTGGCGGGCTTCCCGTCGGTGGAGGCCGCGGTGAGCTGCGTCTCGGCCATCATAGCCGCCGGGGTGGTGCCCCGCGCGCTGGAGGCGCTGGACCGGGCCACGGTCGCCACCGTGGAGGCCTACCGCAAGGCCGGCTATCCGGGCACGGAGGCCGTCCTGCTCATCGAGATGGACGGCACGCCCGAGTCGGCCGCGCGCGAGGCGGCCGCCGTGGAGCGGCTGGCGCGCGAGTACGGAGCCTCCGAGGTACGCTCGGCCGAAGCTGTCGCGGACCGGGAGCGGCTCTGGGAGGGCCGGCGCGGCGCCTATGCGGCCTGCGCCAGGCTGGCGCCCAACGTGCTGGTCGAAGACGGCGTGGTGCCGCGCGACCGCCTGCCCGAGGCGGTGCGCCGCATCCGGGAGATCTCCGCGCGGCACGGCATCCAGCCCGCCCTGCTCTTCCACGCCGGGGACGGCAACATCCATCCCAACATCTCGTACGACGAGCGCGATCCGGCGCAGTGCGCGCGCGTCAAGGCCGCGGGCCAGGAGATGCTGCGCGCCTGCGTGGAGCTGGGAGGGTCTCTGTCCGGGGAGCACGGCGTGGGCACGGAGAAGCGCGAGGCCATGCGCTGGCTGCACTCGAGCCGGGTCCTGCGGCTCTTCCGGGACATCAAGGGATCCTTCGACCCCGAGGGCTCGGCCAACCCGGGCAAGATCCTCCCGGATGAGGGCGGAGAGGCCGGGGGCGGCCCCGTTCGCCCCGCGCGCCCTCTGAGCGCGCAGGCCGCGTTGCTGGCCGGGAAGGTGAAGGCCTGCGCGGCTGAGGGCCGGCCCATGGCGGTCGTCGGCAGCGGCTCGCGCTCGCCGGCCGCGCCGCCGGGCTGCGCGGAACTGCTGACCACGGGTATGAACTCGGTGCTGGACTGGGACAAGGGCAACTACACAGTCACGGTCGAGGCCGGAGTCTCGGTGCGCTCGTTGCGCGCGGAACTGGCCAGCCAGGGCTTCCACCTGCGCTGGCCGGACCTGGGGGGGACCTTGGGCGGGGTCTTGGCGAGCAAGGCCTGGCCGGGACTGCGCGAGGACCTGCTTGGGATGCGGCTGATCCTGGCCGACGGGGAGGTGGCGGACCTGGGCGGCAAGGTGGTCAAGAACGTGGCCGGCTACGACGCGGCGCGCCTGGTCCTGGGCTCCTGGGGGACCCTCGGGGTCATCGTGGACGCCACTCTGCGCCTGCATTCTTCTGCGGTCGAGCTGCCCGCCGCCGGAGAGCCGAAAGCCTTCTGCGCCGGGCCCTGGCAGAGGCGGGTCAAGCAGGCCTTCGATCTGAAGAATCTGCTCAATCCGTGGTTCCATGCATAGGCACATTAGACATATATATGGCATTGACATATATATGTCATGCGGATATACTATGGTCGGAGGTGGGCCATGGTCAAGAAGATGATCTATATCGAAGACGAGATGGACCTCGGCCTCAAGCGCATCGCGCGGTCCGAGAACAAGAGCGTCTCGGAGATCATTCGCGAGGCGATCAAGGGGCTTTTCCGGAGCAAAGAGTACCACGACCTGCTGCTCTATGACTCGCGCATGGCCGAGTATTTGGGCAAGCCGTCCGTC
This sequence comes from Elusimicrobiota bacterium, assembly GCA_016212825.1. Taxonomy (GTDB): domain Bacteria; phylum Elusimicrobiota; class Elusimicrobia; order UBA1565; family UBA9628; genus UBA9628. Next base: position 2,905 of record JACRDS010000126.1, read on the forward strand.
TCGGTCCCTTTCCGGGACATCATGGATGATTGATGCCCTATAGGATCGAGATCCTGCCCGCCGCCATCAAGGAATATCATCGCGTACCGCAGACCGAGAGAGCGGCGGTCAAGAAGGCCATCCTGGGGCTGGAGCATGAGCCGCGAGGACCCCAGGTGAAGAAGCTGCAAGGCCGGGAATACTACCGTCTGAGGGCGGGCCATTGGCGCGTGATCTTCGCCATATCCGATCCCCGCAAGCTGGTGACCGTGATCGCGGTCGAGCGCAGGACGAGCACCACATATTGATGGGCAATCTGCTCCATCGTCTTATCACGGACTTGGGCGAACGCTCGGACTACGATGCGGCCAGCCAGTGCTGCCGCTGCGGGTACTGCGAGCAGGCCTGCCCCACCTACGTGGTCACCGGAGACGAGACGCGCTCCGCGCGCGGGCGCAATCAGCTGGTGCGCCTGCTCATCGAAGGCAGGCTCTCCGACCCAGCCAGCGCCGAGGACGCCCTGCACACCTGCCTGCTCTGCGGGGCCTGCACCGCTGCCTGCTACGCGCGCGTGGCCACCGCCGACATCGTCCTGGAAGGGCGGCGCAAGCTGACCGAGACGCCGCATCGGCTGGCGCGCCTGCTGACCCGGCTGCTGGCGGAGCACCGGGGCCTGCTGATGCTCCTCCTCAAAGCGGCCAACCTGGCCAAGCGCCTCGGCCTCACGGCCCTGGCCCGGCCCGCTCTGCGCCTCATCGGCCTGCCCGGCCTGGCTCTGGCCGAGGAGCACGTGCGGGAAGCGCCTCTGGTCTTCCTGGAGGAGGTCCTGCGCCGGCGTCCCGCCGTGAAGGACCCTCGGTGGTCATACTTCGCCCCCTGCGGCCCCAACTTCCTCTACCCGCGCGTGGGTCTGGCCACCGTGGCCGTGCTGGAGTCCCTGCGCGGCCCGGGCGTCTTCATGGACAACGGCTGCTGCGGCCTCCTGGCCTACAATTACGGGGAGCTGGACGATGCCCGGGCCATGGCGCGGCGGGTCATCGAGCGCTTCGAGGCCTCCGGGAGCCGGGGGCCGGTGGTCGGGGATTGCTCCTCCTGCACCGCCTTCCTCAAGTCCTATCCCCAGCTCTTCCTCTCCGAGCCGGACTGGAAGGTCCGGGCGGAGCGCTTCGCCGCGGCCGTGCGGGATGTGCCCGAGGTCCTGGCCGACGCGCCGCTGCCGGAGCTCGCGGGGCTGCCCGCCTTCACCTATCACGATTCCTGCCGCGCCTGCCATGGACAGGGGCTCCAGACGGCCGCTCATGCCGCCGCGCGGCGCCTGGCCGGCTCTGCCTACCGGGAACTGCCCGAGTCCGACATGTGCTGCGGCGGAGCCGGAGCCTACGCGTTCCGCAACCCGGCGCTCTCCGACGACCTCATCCAGCGCAAGGCCGGCAGGATCGCCGCCAGCGGGGCCCGGCTGGTGGCGGCCAGCGGGACTTCGTGCCTCATCCAGCTTGCCCAGGGACTGAAGAAATACTATCCTGAATGCGAAGTCGTACACCTCTCCGAATTAGCCGCCCGGGCCTTAGCGCAAGGAGCCAAGGATGGGACGCCGGCAGGAGCTTGAGAAGAGACAGACCCTGCTCTCGCGCTTCGGCCGCCTCATCGCCACCGAGACCCGGCTCGACGCGCTGCTGACCATCATCGCCGAGGAGGTCCGCAACATCCTCGACGCGGACCGCTGCTCCGTCTTCCTGGTGGACGGCTACAAAGGCGAGCTGTGGACCAAGGTGGCCCTGGGCATGGAGGAGAAGATCCTGCGCATGCCCCTGGGCCAGGGCATCGCGGGCTTCGTGGCCAAGACCGGCAGCGCCGTCAACATCCGGGAGGCCTATCGCGACACCCGCTTCACCCAGGACCTCGACCGCATCACCGGCTACCAGACGCGTTCGGTCCTGGCCGTGCCGCTCAAGGGCCGCGACAGCCAGGTCCTGGGCGTCTTCGAGGTCCTCAACAAGACCAAGGGATCGTTCACGGAGGAGGACGAGGGTCTGCTGCGCATACTCGCCACGATGGCCGCCTCCTTCATCGAGAACGCCAGCCTCTACGACGACCTGCGCCGCTCGCACCTAGAAACGATCTACCGCATGGCTCTCGTCGCCGAGTTCCGCGACCAAAAGGACACCGGCCGGCACCTGCGCCGCATGAGCCGCTTCTCCGGCATCCTGGCCTCGGCCATGGGCATGAGCTACCAGGAGTCCGAGGACATCCGCTACGCCAGCCCCCTGCACGACATCGGCAAGGTGGCCATCCCCGACGCCATCCTGCGCAAGCCCGACAAGCTCAGCGCCGAGGAGTACGAGGAGATGAAGCGGCACACTATCTACGGCAGCCAGATGCTCATCAACGCGGAGAGCCGCCTCCTGCGCCTGGCCGCGCTCATCGCCATCGCGCACCACGAGAACTTCGACGGGACCGGCTACCCCTACGGCTTGAAGGGCGAGGCCATTCCGATCGAGGCGCGCATCGTCTCCGTGGCTGACGTCTTCGACGCGCTCATCTCCAAGCGCATCTACAAGGGGGCCTGGACCCTCGACGACGCCGTGTCCCACATCAAGTCGCTGGCCGGCAAGCAGTTCGACGGCGCGGTGGTGGAGCGCCTGGAGCGCTGCTTCGACGAGGTCGTGGCGGCCATGGAGGAAGAGGACCGCCGTTCGGCCGCCGAGGACGCGATCCTGCCCTCCCAGCCCACCGGCCAGACCGCGGACCGGCCGGCGCAGGCCTGAGCGTCTCCTTTTTTGCTATAATCATCCCTGGTCTGCGGGCGTGGTTCAGTGGTAGAACGCTACCTTGCCAACGCGCAAAAGTCGTCTTAGCCCGCTTCCCCGCCAGTAGGTCTGATTCGGTCCTTCCTTGATTCCCCGTCGGAGAACGCGTTCTGTGCCCTGATTCGGGCCTTGTCTCGTTCGGACTCGTTCTGATGCTGGATGGACACCATATGGACACCAGCGGCCACCTGGCTAGGGAGGGATCAGGATTTACAGACAGTTGCTTTTAACCGCTCAGCCACCCAACCATTGAGGGACGACGAGAGATTCTAGAGAAGCTGAGGTGGGGTATGCGAACGGCAAGCGGGCGCTTCTCCCGAGTCGTTCCGCGAGCGCCCGGCGGCCGTCAGCCGGGCGCCACCGACCCGCGGAGCGGGGCGGAAGGACGGGATCGCAGGCTGCGGGGCGCGCGGGGGGAGGATGGGAGGTTTGGCCGTTGGTTATAGGCTCGCCGTTATCCGTGCGCGCGCCCGTAGAGCCCGATGTTCGGCAGTTCCAACTTAGCCCAGTCTCAGAAATACGAGTTGCGCGAATCGCACCAACAAAGAGCATGCGGCGGCTAAAATCGCCGTCGCCGTTCCTGCCTTTAATAGTCGCGGCCCAAACGTCGGCGAAAGGTTCCCAGTAATTAGGCGGCCAAATATCTCGATAATCCATCCAGCCGTATACACCACATTGAACAGCACGGGCGCCACAATCAAACCTGTCAGCTCCCATATCTCCGACTCCATCGGCCGCCACCCCATTCTGTCCGTGGCTCCGAAATACAGATAAATGCTAACGAGCCCAATCGATCCAACAATGATATTAACCGGGATGCGGCGCAACTCCCACCATAAGATCACGCGGAGGGTCGGCGGCGTCCCGTTTGATGTGGAAAAACGAAAAGCGTAACCTCTGGTTGGGTTAAAACCAGGAGGCCGGTTACAGCCGGCCCAGGAGGCTACGCTCGTATGCATGATACCACAGCCGTTGCCGTAAGACAAAATACCGTC
>JACRDS010000127.1 GCA_016212825.1 Elusimicrobiota bacterium
GCCGGCGGGCATCCTCAAGGGCGGCGGCGCCGGCGTCCCGACCGCCATCAACGGGACGCAGAACCAGATCACCTACTGGACGGACGCCAACACCATCGGCTCCACAGCGGCCATATCCGTCGGGCTCGGCGGCACGGGCGCGGACCTCACCGCCGTCCCGACGAACGCCCTCATCTACAAGGATGCCGCCACGACCCTCGGCAGCGCGGGCGTCATGCCGGCGGGCATCCTCAAGGGCGGCGGCGCCGGCGTCCCGACCGCCATCAACGGGACGCAGAACCGGATCGCCTACTGGACGGACGCCAACACCATCGGCTCCACAGCGGCCATATCCGTCGGGCTCGGCGGCACGGGCGCCAACCTCGTCCCCGTAGCCACAGGCGGCCTCATCTACAAGAGCGCAGCGACGACCCTCGCGGGGACCGGGCAGCTCACCGGCGTCCTCAAGGGCACCGGCGCCGGCGCGCCGACGACCGCCGACCAGGACGACCTTGGCGACGGGGCGACCTACAAGCAGTACAATCCCGCGGCCGTGGCGATCACCGGCGGCCGCATCGGGACGGCGACGGGCCTGAGGCTCGACAATCGCACCTGGGTCCAATTGCAAGGCCTGACGCCGACCGCCGTCGGCCAGATGTACTTCTGCACCACCTGCACCCCGGCGAAGATCGCCGTATCGAACGGCTTAGCCATGGGGAATTTCACCGACGTGATAGGCGGTGCGCTCCCATGATAAAGGCCCTCTTCCTCGCATCCCTCATCGCCGCCGCGGCGGGCCCGGCCTGGGGCGCGGCCACCTGCACGCCGGGCCTGCCCGCCTCGCCCGACAACACCCTCTGCATGGCCGAGTCCTCGGTCAACTCCATCGGGGGCTGCATGGGCAACTGCGGCATCAAGATCGGCATGCAGCTCAGCTACACGGTGGGCAAACTCAGCCAGGCCATGAGCGGCGGAGGCCTGCAGCTCTGGCCCGGGGTCGTGGCCGCGGTGAGGGGCGCGGCCATCGACGCCAGCGCCGCCCACGCCTTCCCCTCGCCCTTCATGCCGTCCCAGGGCCACACCAAGATCACCTTCTCTTCCCTGCCTCCCAATGTGGTCATCAGGATATACACCCTGTCCGGGCACCTGGTGAAGACCCTCTCCAAATCGGACCCCTCGGACAGGCTGGACTGGAATCCGGTGGCCAACGACCAGGGCACCCCCCTGGCCAGCGGCGTCTACCAGTTCATCGTCACCCAGCCCGGGCTCAGCAAGAAGAAGGGCCGGCTGATGATCATCAAGTGAGCGCGCGGCCGCGCAGGCTCCGGTAGGCCGGGTCCAGCAGGCGCTGGCTGCGCACGCAGAGCAGGGACTGCGCCAGGAAGAGGTTGACCCGCCATTGCGGGACCATCGCGCGCCGCGCCGGGTCGAGCGGGTTGGCGCGGCGCAGCAGGGCCACCGTGGCCAGGCCGATCCAGATGGGCCAGACGCAGGCCAGGCGCACGCGCCACAGCCCCGGCGGCAGGCGCCGCACGTACTCCCAACCCGCGTCCAGATGGCCCACCGCCTCGTCGAGCCAGCGGCCGTAGGTCTGCCGCAACTCCGGGAAGCGGGCGGGGTCGAGGAAGCGCCGCGGCTCGCGCACCGGCAGGTAGCAGCGGCCCAGGCGCAGGTCCGCGGCCAGGTCCCGGAGGATGTTGACCAGCTGCAAGCCCTTGCCCAGGCGCGCCCCCAGCCTCAGCATCTCCGCCTGGTCCAGGGCCTGGAAGGCGGGGAGGTGCGCCGCGCACATCCGGGTCCAGAACTCCCCCACACAGCCCGCCACCAGGTACGCGTAGCGGTCCAGGGCCGCGTCGTCCGGCAGGGCTGCCAGTTCGGCGGGACTCTCGCCGGGGAAGCGCTCCAGGTCCTCGATCTGTCCGGAGACGATGGTCCCCAGCAGGGAGCGCACCAGGTCCCGGTCGGCGGAGGGCAGGGCCTGCAGGACGGCGGCGCAGGCGTCCAGGCTCTCCAGCAGTAAGCGCTCCGCCGGGAGGGACTGCCCCTCGGCGAGCTCCGAGACCGGGCGGAAATCCCCCTCCTTCATGGAGCGCAGCAGCTCCAACCGGCGCGCGCGCGCCACGGCCTGGGTGTCCGCCACCGTGTCGCTGGCCCGCGCCAGCAGGTAGGCCAGAGACACCGGCTCCCGCAGTTCCACGGGCAGGACGCGCAGGGAGAGGTAGAAGGAGCGCGAGACGCCGCGCAGGAGCGCGTCGCTGATCATTTCTTCTTCGCCGGCTTGGCCGCCGCGGCCTGACGGGGCTTGTCCCCGGCGACCCCGGTCACGGACCAGGAGAGATCGACGAAGCCGAGGTCACGTCCTCCGAAAGCGGCGTGCCGCACCGAACCCGCGTTGACCGCCTTCGGGCCCGGGCCGGGGTCGATGGCCGAGAGCTCCACCTCCGCGCCGGCCGGCGTCTGCTCGTTGAAGTCGACGCCCTTGGCGCGCAGGGTGAAGCTGTCCTCCTTCTCATCCTGCGCCGACCACTCCCCTCCCAGGATCATCACCTTGGCGAGCTCGACCTTCTCCAGGAAGCCCTCCTGGACCAGGAAACGCGCCTCCAGGTGGATCCGCTGGGAACGCAAGGCCGCGGGATGGACGCAGACCACCAGCCACTGGTCCTCGCCGGCGGGATGGACGCGCGCCGCGGCCTTGGCCGGGGACTTGCGGCCCTGGTAACGGCCGGCGACCTTGCGGATCTGGGACTCGAATGCGGTCCGGCCCCCGGCCGCCGGCTTGAGCCGCACCGAGACCGGCTCCCAGTCCGCGGCGTCCTTGTGCACGACGACGCGGCTCCTGGGCACGGCGGGCGCCTCGGAGGTCTGGGGGGCCGCGGCCATGGGGGTGGATGCCGCGACCGCGGCCGTGGACGCGGAGACCGTCGGGGTCGAGGCCTCCTGTCCCCGGACCGGAACGGCCAGGGCGGCGGCCAGCAGCAGCTTCTTCATGCCGAGAGCATCCGCAGGGTCTCCTTCAGCAGCCCGACCCGGGAGCGCGCCGCGTCGTACTGCTGCCGGCCGGTCTCCACCTCGGACTGCGGGGCGCGGGCCAGGAAATCCTTGTTCTCCATCTTGGCCGCGAGCTTGCCCAGGTCTCCCTCCGCCCTGGCGATCTCCTTGCGCAGCCGCTCGCATTCGCGGCCCAGGTCGATGACCCCTTCCAGCGGCACGAAGAAGCTCATGCCCGCGGCCACGGCCGTGGCGCTGTGGGGCGGCCGGACGCCGTCCTCGGATTGCGAGAGCGACTCCACATGGGCCAGGGCCTTCAGGTAATCCGCCCGCTTGGCCAGCAGCGCCCGGACCTCGGAGCCGCCGCCGGAGCCGACCACCGTGATCCGGAGCCCCGGAGGGACGTTGAGCTGGGAGCGCAGGGAGCGCAGGGCGGCCACGATCTCCATGAGCGTGGCCATCTCCCGGCAGGCGGCGGGATCGGAGCGGTCCGCCCCCGGCCGCGGCAGGCCGGCCTCGACCACGGACGCCGCCTTCACCCCCGCGAAGGGCGCCAGCGCGGCGTGCAGTTCCTCGGTGATGAAGGGCATGAAGGGATGCAGCAGGCGCAAGGTGCCGCTGAGGACCTCGACGAGGACCGCGCGCACGGTGTCCTTGGCCCCCTCGTCGGCCCCCTGCAGGCGGATCTTGGCCAGCTCCACGTACCAGGCGCAGAACCGGTCCCACAGGAAACCGTAGAGGGCGTCAGCCGCCGCCGCCGGCTCGTAGGCGTCGAGCTTCTGGCGTACCTGGGCCAGCGTGGCCTGGTACTCGGCCAGGACCCAGCGGTCGCAGAGCTCCAGGCGCTTGGCGTCCAGGGCCCCGAGGTCATAGGGCTTGGCCTGAGGCAGGTTCATGAGCACGAAGCGCGTCGAGTTCCAGAGCTTGTTGGCGAAGTTGCGCGAGCCGGTGATGGAGCTCTCGGCGAAGGGGATGTCCTTGCCCGGATGCGCCTGCACGATGAGGGAGAAGCGGAAGGCGTCGGTCCCGTACTTGTCCATCATGACCAGGGGGTCCACCACGTTGCCCAGGGACTTGGACATCTTCTTGCCGTGCTTGTCGCGCACGATGCCGTGGATGAGGCACTCCGGGAAGGGCACCTCGCCCATGAGGGTCAAGCCCATCATCTGCATCCTCGCCACCCAGAGGTAGAGGATCTCGTAGCCCGTCACCAGAAGGGAGGTCGGATAGAAGAACTTGAGCTCCGGCGTGCGGCCCGGCCAGCGGAACACGGAGAAGGGCCACAGGGCCGAGGAGAACCAGGTGTCGAGCACGTCCGGGTCCTGCATGAACTCGCCGCCCCCGCAGACCGGGCAGGAGGAAGGCTCCTCCCGGCTCAGGACGCCCCGCGCGCCGGCGACCTGATGGAAGTCGGTCTTGATGCGCTCCCCGTGGCACTTCACGCAGTACCAGACCGGGATGCGGTGCCCCCACCAGATCTGACGCGAGATGCACCAATCCCGGATCTTGGAGAGCCAGTCGCGATAGGGCTTGGTCCAGGAATCCGGGTAGAGCCGGAAGCGGCCCGAGTCCACGGCGATGATGGCAGGCTTGGCCAGCTCCTCCATGCGCACGAACCACTGCCAGGAGAGCATGGGCTCGATGGCCTGGCCGCAGCGGTAGCAGACGCCCACGCTGTGCGGATAATCCGCCACCTTCTCCAGGAACCCTCCGGCCTTGAGGTCCTCCACGACCTTCTCGCGGGCCGCCTCCCGGGAGAGCCCGGCGTAGGCTTCGCCCGCGGCGGCGGTCATGTGCCCGTCGGGGGATATCACCGTCACGGAGGGCAGCTTGTGGCGCTGGCCGATCTCGAAATCGTTGGGGTCGTGCGCCGGCGTGACCTTCAGCGCCCCCGTCCCGAAATCGGAATCCACGTATTCGTCGCCCACCACCGGTATCTCGCGGCCCGCCAGGGGAAGGCGCAAAGACTTGCCCACCAGGCCCTGATAGCGCGCGTCCTTGGGATTGACCGCCACGGCCGTGTCGCCCAGCATGGTCTCCGGCCGCGTGGTGGCCACCACCGGCCCGCGCCCGCCGTCCGCCGCCGGATAGTGGATGTGCCAGAGGTGCCCCTTGCGCTCCTCGAACTCCACCTCGATGTCGGAAAGGGCCGTGCCGCAGCGCACGCACCAGTTGACCATGCGCTCGCCGCGGTAGACCAGGTCGCGCTCCCAGAGGGCCTTGAAGGCCTCGTGTACGGCCTCGGCCCGGTCCTCGTCCATGGTGAAGGCCTCGCGCCGCCAGTCCAGGGCGCAGCCCAGGCGCTCCAGTTGCCCCAGGATGGTGCTCTTGCACTGCTTGGTCCAGGCCTGCATGCGGGCCAGGAACCTCTCGCGGCCCAGGGCGTGGCGGGTGAGCTTCTCCGCCTTGAGCTGACGCTCCATGACGCTCTGGGTGGCGATGCCGCCGTGGTCCGTGCCCGGCACCCAGCAGACCGGACGCCCCGAGAGGCGGCGGTAGCGCGCGTAGATGTCCTGCAGGGTGTTGTCCAGGGCGTGTCCCACGTGCAGGGCGCCGGTCACGTTGGGCGGCGGGATGACCATCACGAAAGGCTTCTCGGCGCCCCCCGGCTCGCCGTGGAAGAGGTCGGCCGAGCGCCACCGCGCGCTCCACTTCTGCTCCACCGGTCCGGGGCTGTATTTGTCTTCGAGCATCAGCGTGTCTCCTGGGCCGCGCTCAGAGCAGGTCCGAGGCCAGGGCGGCCAGCGGGCTGCGCTCGCTCTTGGTGAAGGTCATGTGCCCGAAGATGGGCTGGCCCTTGAAGCGCTCCACTAGGTAGGTCAGCCCGTTGGAGGAGGCGTCGAGGTAGTAGTTGTCGATCTGGTAGGGGTCGCCGGTGAGGATGATCTTGGCGCCCTTGCCGGCGCGGGAGATGATGGTCTTGACCTCGTGCGGGGTCAGGTTCTGGGCGTCGTCGATGATGATGAAGAGGTTGGGCAGGCTGCGGCCGCGCAGGTAGGTCACGGCCTCGATCTCCAGGGTCCCCTCCTCGACCAGCATCTGGATGTCCATGTCCGTGGTCTCCAGGGACCCCTTGGGCCGCTCCAGCAGGAAGCTCAGGTTGTCGTAGATGGCCCCCATCCAGTTGGTCAGCTTCTCCTGCTTGGTGCCGGGCAGGAAGCCGATGTCGTGGCCGACCGCCACCACCGGCCGCCCCACCAGGATGCGCCGGAAGATCTTGTCCTCCAGGGTCTGCTGCAGCCCGGCGGCCAGGGAGAGCATGGTCTTGCCCGAACCGGGCACGCCGATGAGGGAGACCAGTTGAATGTCCTTGTTGAAGAGCAGTTCGATGGCGAAGCGCTGCTCCGTGTTGAGGGGCTTGACCCCCCAGGGCCCGGCGTCGCTCTTGGCGATGGGCACCAGGGCCGCGGCCTTGGCGTCGAAGCGCGCCAGGGCGCTCTGCGAGCCGCCGGCCGCGTTCTTGAGCACCGCGAACTCGTTGGGCAGGAACTGGACTCCCGGCAGCGCGAGCCTCTTGTCCTTGAAGAAGCTGTCGATGGCGCCTGCTTCCACGGCCGTCTCGCGCCAGCCTGTGTAGAGCACGTCGATGTCGACCTTGGACTTCTCGTAGTCCTGCGCCTCCAGGCCCAGGGCCTCGGCCTTGATGCGCAGGTTGATGTCCTTGGATATGAAGACCACGTTCTCGCCCTGCTTCTTGAGATACTGGGCGCAGGAGAGGATCTCGTTGTCCTTGGTGTGCTGGGAGAAGGAGGTGGGCAGGCCTCCGGAGACCTGCATCTCCACCTTGAGCTTGCCGCCGTGTTCCAGGTCCACCCACTCGGAGAGCTTGCCCTTCTGGCGCAGCTTGTCGAGTTGCCGGGCCACGAGCCGCGCCGAACGGCCCCGCTCGTCGTTGTTGCGCTTGAAGGTGTCGAGCTCCTCGATGACGGTCAGGGGGATGACCACGCGCGCGCCGTGGAAGGCAAACATGGCCAGGGGGTCGTGGAGGATGACGTTGGTGTCGAGCACGAAGGTTTTCATAGGTTCTCCTCGGCGGGCAAGGGCCCGCCGCCCACGGAGAGCGGGTGTTCTCCTCTCTCGAAGGGGGCGACGAATGATGCGAAGGCGTCGTTGGCGAGGAAGAGTCCCTCGCGGGTCAGACGCGCCCGGCCGCCGTGCCGGGTCACCAGGCCGCGGCGCTCCAGGTCCTGCCATTCGGCCCCGAACTGGGCCTGCATCTCCGGCTCCAGTTCCAGGCCCGCGACCCGGCGCAGCCCCAGGAAGACGCGCTCGCCGAGCTTCTCCTTGCCCTCCAGGCGCTCGGACTCCGCCACAGGACGCCGTCCCGAGCCGACCTCGCGCAGATAAGCGTCGAGGTCGCCCGTGCTGCGGGAGCGCTCGCCGCCCAGGTGGGAGGATGCCGCGCAGCCCAGGCCGATGTACTCGCCGCCGTTCCAGCAGTTGAGGTTGTGCCAGGACTGGTGCCCGGGCTTGGAGAAATTCGATATCTCGTAGTGTACCAGGCCCGCGGCCGCGGTCCGAGCCAGGGCGGCCTCCAGCATGGCCCGCCCCAGATCCTCGTCCGGGACGAAGCCGGAGCGGGCCAGAGGGGTGTTCTCGTGGGCGTCGAAGCCGTAGAGGGACAGATGGTCCGGCTCCAGGGCCAGGACCCGGTCGAGGTCCTCCCGGAAGACGTCCGCGCCCTGCCCGGGCAGGCCGCAGATGAGGTCGACCGAGACGGACCAGTCCCCCGCGGCGCGCGCCAGCCGGAATGCCCGCAGGGATCGCTCCGGCGTGTGCCGCCGGCCCGCGGCCCGCAGGACCCCGGCGTCGAGGGACTGGAAGCCGATGCTGAGCCGGGTGACCCCGGCGCGGCGCAGGGCGCGCAGCTTGGCCTCGTCGACGCTCTCCGGGTTGCACTCGAAGGTGGCCTCCGAGAAGCGCGCCTCGGGATAGGCCCGGCGCAGGCGGGCGAAGAGTTCCTCAATCCGCGAGGCGTCAAGCTCCGACGGCGTGCCTCCTCCCACATAGAGGGTCTCCGGGCTCCGGGAGGACCGGACCAGGCCGGCCTCGGCTTCGAGGGCGGCCAGGTAGCGGGGGATGTCCCCGCCCCGCCCGGGGAAGGAGGTGAAGTCGCAGTAGGCGCACTTCCCCGAGCAGAACGGGATGTGGACGTAGAGTCCTAGGGGACCGGCCTCAGCCAAACCAGCCCCTCAGTTCTTCTTCATGAACATCGAGATCACGTCGATGGGGACCGGGAAGATGGTCGTGGTGTTCTTGTCCACGGCGATCTCGGAGAGCGTCTGCAGGTAGCGCAGCTGGATGGCGGCCGGGTCCTTGGAGAGCACCGTCGCGGCCTGGCTCAGCTTCTCGGAGGCCTGCAGCTCGCCCTCGGCGTGGATGATCTTGGCCCGGCGCTCGCGCTCGGCCTCGGCCTGCTTGGCCATGGCGCGCAGCATCTCCGGCGCGAAGTCGACGTTCTTGATCTCGACCGTGCTGACCTTGACGCCCCAGGGCTCGGTATGGGCGTCGAGTATCTGCTGGAGCTCGGCGTTGATCTGGTCGCGCTGGGAGAGCAGCGCCTCCATGTCCAGCTTGCCCAGCACGCTGCGCAGGGTGGTCTGGGCGATCTGGGAGGTCGCGTAGAGATAATTCTCGATCTGGATGACGGCCTTCTCCGGGTCGATGACCCGGAAATAGACCACGGCGTTGACCTTGATCGAGACGTTGTCCCGCGTGATGACGTCCTGGGGCGGGACGTCGAGCGTCACGGTGCGCAGGCTCACGCGCTGAGCCTGCATGATGCCGGGCACCACGATGATGGGCCCGGGGCCGCTGACCCGCCAGAGCCGGCCGAGCACGAAGACCACCATGCGGTCGTACTCGGTGATGATCTTGATGGACATCAGGGCGACGACGATGATGATGATGACCGGCATGGAAAGACCCATCATGAAAGCCTCCTGAGATACACGGCGTTGGCGAGATTATCTCAAAGATGAGTCTCGCGCGCAAGTATGCGCGCGTACGGGAGCGTCAGGGCTTGGGGACGCGCAGGACGCCCTCGACCTCGATGGCGATCGAGACCTTCTCTCCCACCACCAGGCCGCCGGCTTCCAGGACCTTGTTCCAGACCAGGCCGAAGTCCTTGCGGTTCAGGGTGCCGGTCGCGGAGCAGGCCGCGCGCTGGCCGCCCCAGGGGTCCTTGGCCTCGCCGCCGAACACGGCGTCGAGTTTGACCTTCCTGGTCACCCCGTGCATGGTGAGGTCGCCCTCCATGACGAACTTGTCGTCCTTCACGGGCGAGATCCTGGTGCTCACGAACCTGAGCTCCGGATACTTCTCGACGTCGAAGAAGTCGGGGCTCCTGAGGTGCTTGTCACGGTCGGCGATGCCGGTGTCGATGCTGGCAGATTCGATGACGGCCTCCACGCGCGCCGCAGTGGACTCGCGCTTGTCCAGCGTGACCGTGCCCTTGAACTTGCCGAACTTGCCGGGGACCGTGGTGATGCCCAGGTGCTTGATCTTGAAGCCGACCGTCGAATGGGCCGGGTCGATGTCGTAGACCTCGGCCGCTCCGGCCCAGGAAGCCGCCGCCAGCGCCGCGCACAAGAGAATGGCCTTTCTCATAGGGACCCCCCTTCCTGAAGATGAGTGACGCGGGGTCCGGTTCCGTTACATCTCAGCGCTGGTAGATGGCCTTCCACCAGGTGCGCAGGCCTTCCCACCCGCCCTTCTCAGAGACCTTCTTGAGGGCCTGCCCCAGCCTCTTGCCGGTGCGGGTCCGCAGGCGCCTCACGTTGGAATCCACCCATTCCCGGGCCACCGACTCCTCCTGCCAGAAGTACTCCAGGGCCTGCACCGCGCACTCCAGATAGTCGGCGTCCCGCGCGGCCTGGGCTTCGCGGCTGCGCCCCGAGACCCATTCGGCTCCCAGCAGGGTGATGGACCTGCGGCCGCGGCCCTCGGGCAGGCTGGCGTTCTGCTCGGCGCGGGCCCGGGCTTCGTCGGCCGCCAGGTCCTTCCAGTAGCGCTTCACCACCGCGTGCGCGTCGCCGATGCGCGCCTCGGGCAGGTCGTGGAACACGCCCAGGGCCGCGGCCTTATGCGGATCGGCGCCTTCCTCGGCCGCGATGTAGAAGGCCAGCATGGCCATGCGCAGGGAATGCTCGGCCACGCTCTCCGGGTCCTTGACGCCGGAACACCACCAGCCCGTGCGCTTGACGCGCTTGAGGAGCCCCGCCTCCACCGCCCACTGCAGGACCTTCTCTTCTTTCCCAAGCATAGGCGCTATTCTATGACATTTCGCCCGCCGCATTGTGTATCATGGTGGCCTCCATGGACAAGCGCGCCTTCTACCGCGACCCTCGGGTGGCGGGGAGCTACGAAGACCGGCGCAGCGCCTCGCCGGCGGGCCGTCTGGCGCAGGAGCTGGAGCTGGCCGCGGTGCGGCGCGCCTTCGGGCCGCGCGAGAAGGTCGTCGAACTGGCCTGCGGCACCGGCCGGCTCATGCGGACCCTGCTCGGCGAAGGCTGGGACGTCCGGGGCATCGACCAATCCCCCGAGATGCTCGCGGCCGGCGGCGGCGATGCCGGGGGCCGCCTCCTGGTGGGAGACGTGTTCCGGCTGCCCCTGCCGGACAGGGCCGCGGACGGGCTCTTCTGCTTCCGGTTCACCAACCACTACGCCGAGCTCGGCGGGTTCTTCCGCGAATGCAGCCGGGTCCTGCGCCCGGGCGGGACCCTGGTCTGCGACTCCATGCGCTGGAGCCCGCTGCTCTGGGACTCCCCGCGCCTCGGGGGACGCAACCATTGCGCCGCGGACCGCCGGATCGCGGCCTGGCTGGAGGAGGCGGGCTTCGCCGTGGAGAGCGTCGAACCGCTCTTCCCGATCGGACCGTATCTCCTGGGCCGGCTGCCCCTGGCCCTGGCGCGGCTCCTGCTGGGCGGGCGGGGCCTCATCCCGGCCCGGCTGCAGGCCGTGGCGGTCTGGCTCGCGCGCCGACGTTAGGCGATGTTGACCTTGTCCTTCACGACGAACTGCGGCTTGCGGTTGATGTTCATGTAAGTCCGGCCGATATACTCGCCCAGGATGCCCAGGGCGATGAGCTGGATGCCCCCCAGGATGGCGATCCCCAGCACGATCGAGACCCAGCCCTCCGGCGCCGTCCCCCCGGCCAGGCGCCGGATCAGCACGCGCGCGCTGTAGAGGAACGCGGCCGCGGAGATCAGGAACCCGAAGCAGACCGAAGCCCGCAGCGGCAGGATCGAGAAGGTCGTGCAGAAGTTCAGCCAGATGCGGAGGGACCTGAGCAGCCCGTGCCCTCCCTGCCCGCTGGCCCGCTCGTGATGCGCGATGGGGATCTGCGTGATGGCGGAGGTGATCTGGAATATCAGGCCGTCGATATAAGGGAAGGGGCCGCTGTATTTGACGATCTCGTCGACCACCTCGCGGCCGACCGCCTTGAAGGGCGACAGATACAGGGAGCCGGGCTTCTGGAGTATGATGTTGGCGACCTTGTCGTTGACCCAGCTCCCCGCGTTCTTGAGCCACGACTGCTTCTTCTCCGGGAAGCCGGCGTACACGACATCGCTGCCGGCCGCGCAAGCCTGGAGCAGCGCCGGGATGTCCTCGGGGGCGTGCTGCAGGTCGTCGTCCATGATGACGACGAGCCGGCCCCGCACGAAGTTCAGGCCGGCCATGACGGCGTTGTCGTAGCCCACGTTCTTGCGCAGCAGGATAGGCTTGAGACGGCGGTCCCCCGCCGCCAAGCCCTTGAGGACCGCGAAGCTCCGGTCCGGAGAGCAGTCGACCGCGAAGATCACCTCATAGTCCTCGCCCAGCCGGCCCAGGGCGCCTTCCAGCCTCCGGCAGAGTTCGGGCAGGATGTGCTGGCTCCGGTAGACCGGGATGACCACAGAGATCATAGACGTTCCTCCGCTTCCCGCGCAGGCCGCCGCCCCCGAAGAAGCCGGTTGTGCCAGGCCAGCCTGGCCGGGAATCTGTCCATCAGGTAGGACTGCCAGCGCTTGAGGTCCGCGTTGGAGAGATGCGGCGTGGACCAGCAGTCGTTGGTGTACTCGTCCGCGGCGGACCAGTCATAGTCCTTCATGGTCCGGGGGTCGTAGAGGTCGCAGCCCGGGAACGGGCAGATGATGGTGATGCCGAAGACCTCCGGCTGGATCCTCTCCACGAGCCGCTCCGTCCTCCGGATGTCCGCGACCGTTTCGTTGGGCATCCCGATGAGGAAGAAGGCGCGCCGCTCCAGCCCGGCCGCCCTGGCCCAGGCGAAGGTCTGGACGATCCGCTCCACCGTGAGCCCCTTGCGCATGTCGCGCAGGATCCTAGGGCTGCCGCTCTCGCAGCCAACGTTGATCTGCCGGCACCCTGCGGCCTTCATGGCGCGCAACATCTCCCGGCTGGCCAGGGCCGCGTGGACATTGGCCTCCCAGGGCAACACAAGCCCCCGCCGGATCTTCTCCTCGCAGAACGCCATGACCTTCTCGGCGGAGGTGTTCCAGGTGGCGTCGACGAACTTGAAGCCGTCCAGGCGCCAGTCGCGCTGCGCCCTTTGGATCTCCTCGAGGAGGTGTCCGGGCTCGCGCTCGCGCACGGGGTTGGCCCGGCCGCGGAGGCCCGTCACGGCCTTCTCGGCGCAGAAGACGCAGCGGAACGGACAGACCCGGCCGCTCGCGAAGCTCGTGATGCGCCTGCCGATCTGCCTCTGGCACAGGTCGATGGCGCGCCCGTTCTTGACCAGGGCCCGGTCCGGCAGCGCCCGGTCGAAATCCCGGAAATGCCCGCCCCGGACGATGCGCCCGGCGTCGCCCTCCAGGATCCTCAGGAAGGCCTCCTCCCCCTCGCCCACGACGACCTGGTCCACGGCCTCCTCCTCCAGGCAGTCGCGGGGGACGGCGGAAGGGTGGAACCCTCCGAACACGGTGCGGATGCCGGGGTTGAGCTTCTTGAGCCCGCGCGCGAGCCTGACGGCGTGCCGGAAGGCCGGGGACGTGCAGGAGAAGCCGACTAGGTCCGAGTCCTTCGCCCCCGCGAGGATCTCGTCGTCCGGATCGAAGAAGCCCTGGAAGAAGTCGATCTCCAGCCGGCCCCGGAACCTCTCCCGGGCGTGGGCGGCGATGTAGGCGAGGCCCAGCGCCTCCCAGACGTTGAAATAGTGCGGCTGGACCAAGGATATCTTCATGCGGCCGCGCTCATCGCTCGTGGCCCAGGATGAGCTCGTCGTAAGGGTCGGCGGCGCGCTCCCCCAGGGCCTCCCACTCGGCCGGGAGCCGTCCCGCGGCCCGCGCCCGGACCGCCGGCGCGTGGACGCGGCAGCGCACGATCGCCTCGACGATCCGCTCCAGCTCCTCCAGCCGCATGTCGGAGCGGACCGGCAGGCACAGGACGCGCCGGGCCGCCCGATCGGTCTCGGGAAGTCCGCCGGACCGGCGCGACAGGCCCCGGAAGTAGCCCGTGCGATGGACCGGGGGGTAGAAATAGCAGCGGGTGACGATGCGCTCGTGCAGGAGGGCGAGGTTCAGCTCGAGGTTCGAGAGGCCGAATCCGGCCGGATCGACCAGGACCGGGAAGTAGGAGTGGTTGCCGGAGACCTCCCGCCTCGGCTCCGGCAGGGACAGGCCCGGGACGGCCCCCAGACGGCGCCGGTATTCCCGGCACACCCGCCGCCCCTGCGCGATGCGCCGCGGCAGGTCCCGGAGGAGACTCAGGCCCAGAAGCGCGGAAAGCTCCGGCATCTTGCCGTTGAGGCCCAGGTCCACGCAGTCCAGGTAGGCCGCGAAGCCGAAGTTCCGCATCCGGCAGACCCGGGCGTAGAGGCCCGGGTCTCCGGTGACTATGGCGCCGCCCTCTCCGGTGTGGAACAGCTTCGTCGCATGGAAGGAGAAGACCTCGGCATCGCCCAGAGCTCCCGCCATCCGGCCCCGGTAGCGGGTCCCGAAGGCTTGGGCGGAGTCGTAGAGCAGCGGCAGGCCGTGCCGGTCGGCGACCGCCCGGAGACGGTCGTGGTCGCAGCAGGACCCGAACAGGTTCACCCCCAGGATCGCCGCGGTCCTCCGGCCGACCGCCGCCGCCACGCGCCCCGGGTCGAGCATGAGAGAGCCGGGGTCGATGTCGACGAAGCGCGGCCGCAGGCGCGCCCACAGGGCGGCCTGGGCGGTCGCGGCGAAGGTGAAGGACGGGAGGATGACCTCCCCCTCCAGGTCCAGGGCCCGCAGCAGCACCATGAGGGCGACCGTGGCGTTGCAGAACAAGGCGCAGTGCTTGACGCCGATGAACTCGGAGAGCCTCTCCTCCAGGGCCCGGACCTGGGCGCCCTGGTTGGTCAGTATCCGGCTCCGGTAGAGCTCCCGCAGCCGGCCCGCGAACTCCTCGCGGGGAGGCAGGGCGGGCTTGACCAGGTGATAGGGCTCGGCGAAGAGCGGCGTGCCGCCCAGGATGGCGGGCCGCCTCGCCGCGCTCATGGCCGGGCCGCTCCCACGAGGGACCCGTAGAAGGCCGCGAAGTCGAAGCCGCCGGCCTTCCGCGCGAAGACCCGGCGCTGCTCCTCCCGCATCCCCGCGGCCAGGGCGGGCTCGGCCAAGGCCAGCGCCATCCTGTCCCTGAGGCTCCGCCAATCCCCCGGCGGCACGCGCCAGAGCGTGCGTCCATCCTCGCCGAACCCCGCGGTGGACGGCGCCCGCGAGACGATCAGCGGCACCCCGGCCCGGAAGGCCTCCAGCATCACGACCGGCGGGGAGACCTGCCCGAAGGACGAGGTGAACGGCGCCGCCAAAGCGCGGGCCTGCGCGAACAGGACGGAGCGGTGCACGGGATGCGCGGCGATGCGGACCCGGTCCGCGACGCGCAGGGCGCGCAGCCGCCTCCGCACGACCTCCGCGTCCCCCAGCCCGCTCCAGGCCAGCAGCAGGCGGGCCTCCGGCGCGGCCAGGGCGGCGAACGCCTGCAGCAGCACCTCGACCCCTTTGTTGGGGAGGAAGTGCCCCACGTAGAGGAAGGTCGGACGCGCCGCCAGCTCGCGCGCCAGGGCCAGGGAGCGCTCGTCGGGCTCCGGCTCCGGGGGGAGCCGGGGGAGGGCCACCGCCAGCTTGGCCGCGGGGCAGCCGGCGCGCTCCAGCTGTTCCGCGACGAAGCCGTTGCCCACGAGGTAGCGGTCGCACAGGAAGCGGCTGGCGGGCGCCAAGGCGGCCGCGGCGAGGCGCACCGCGTGGAAGCGGAAGGACTGCCGGCACAGCGCCAGCCATTGCCGCAGGCCCAGCTCCGGGGCTTCCGCCAGGCACGTCACCACGACGGGCTTGTCCGTCAGCCGCTTGACGCGGTCGCCGATCCAGAGGAAGAACGGCATGGGGAGGAACAGATGCAGGACATCCACGCCGGGCGCCACGCGGGCGCAGCGCGCGGCCAAGCCCCACTGCTCGAGGATCTTCCGGAAGACGACCTCCCCGGACCTGAGGCGCGCGAAGCCCGCGCCGCGCAGGCGCTCCCCGCCGGGGGAGAAGAGCCGGGCCTCCAGACCCTCCCCGGAGAGCCCCTCCGCCCAGCCGCGGAAGGCCTGGTACTCGCCGGTGAGCTCGAAGTCGTCCTGGAGGATGCCGAGCCCGATTCTAAGAGGTCGAGCGGGGGACATGGGCCTCGGACCATGATACACAATCCGGGAGCGGCCTCCCACCAGCCGTTCACCGCCGCCGGGAGACGGCCCGGAATCCCAGCGCCGCGCAGAGGACGGCGCTCAAGGCCGCGAGCGCCCACCCCAGCCCCCAGCCCGGGGGCCGGAAGTCCAGCTCGAGCCTGTGGTCGCCCGGCGGCAGCCAGGCCCCGAGCAGGGCGAAGTCGGTCTTGCGCAGAACGAGGGGCCGGGAGTCGATCGTGGCGCGCCAGCCGGGATGCCAGACCTCGCTGGCGACCAGGAAGCGCGGCCCGGCCGCCCGCGCGCGCAGGACCAGGCGGCCGGCGCGCGATTCCACCACCTCCAGCCGGTCGCCCGGGCCCGGGGGCGCGGCGGCCTCGGCGCGGTCCGCCTCCACCACGGCCGCCCGGCGCAGGTCGCTGTGCCGTATCCGGTCCAGGGCCTCGCGCGCGCTGCCCGCGAGGACGGCGCGGTCCGCGAAGAAGGCCCGGGGCCGGGCCAGGCGGTTCTCGTAGATGCACATGTCGCTGCGGGTCAGCCCGCGGTAGTAGGCGAAGACCGGCTGGTCCTTCAGCCTGGCCGCCAGGGCGAACCGGCCCGGCGGCAGCCGCAGCTCCCGCGAGGAGACCAGGAACCGCACGTTGAGCGCGTCGAGCAGGTCCGGCCGGCTGACGGCCGGGATGTCGGTCCACACGCGCGCGCCCTCGTCCCGCGGCCGGCCCCAGCGCAGGACGTCGCAGTAGCCCTGATAATGGGAATAGTTGTAGGAGGAGAACCCGGCGGCCAGTTCCAGCCCCATGGGCGCGGCCCAGCCGTAGTGGATGAGATGCCGCTCGAGGGGCGCGATGCGATAGGGCCGGTCCCGCCCGGCGAAGAAGCGGCGGAAATCGGCGTCCGGCAGCAGCTGCTGCCGGGGCAGCATGGCGATGTAGCGCCGCGCGTAGCGGGCTCCGTCCCATGCCGTCGCGGCGATGAGCAGGGCCGCGGCCGCGGCCGGCCAGGGGCTCGGGAGGCGGCGGCGCAGGCGCCGCAGGACCTCCTCGAGGCCGAGGCCCGCCAGCGCCAGGGCGAACCAGCCGGTGAGGAAGAGGGCCCGGCCCGGCAGGCGGAAGAGATGGAATCCCGGCACCGCATCGAAGAGCAGCCTCTGCAGCGGGGACCGGAGGGCCAGCGCGAGCGAAGCCAGCAGCGCCGCGGCCAGGAGCCTCGTGCGCGCCTGGCGCCAGGTCAGGGCCAGGCCGGCCGCGGCGAGGGCCAGCGGGGCCAGGCCGATATAGGCGACGTCTTCCCAGAGCTCCACGCCGGGGTAGCTCCCGGACAACGGGCTGCCCAGAGCTTCCGGATGCAGGAAAGTGAGCAGGTGCCGCCAGGTCAGGCCATGCCCGCTCAGGAAGAACTCGTAGGAAGCGCGGCCGCGGGAGAGCAGGCCGGATTCCAGCGCCAGCGGCACCAGCAGGAAGCCCGCCAGACCCGCGGCGAGGACGCCGCCGACCGCGAGCGCGGCGAGGCCCCGGGGGGAGGCGCGCAGCGCCGCGAAGGCCGCCAGGAACAGGACGGAATAGTAGAGGAGCTGGGGATGCCCCGAATGCAGCGCGAGCGCCCCGGCCAGGGCGACTCCGAGCGCGCTGGCGGCGCCCGGACGCTCCAGGGCGCGGGCGACGGCGATGAAGAGCAGGGGCAGCACCAGCGCGTTGGAGAACACAGGCAGCCAGCCGACGCCGGCCGCTATGATGAGCTTGAAATTGAACATCTGCGCCGCGGCCAGGAAGAGGGCGGGCCAGGTCCCGACTCCCAAGGCCCGCCCGCAGAAGTAGGCGATGACGCCCGCGGCCAGGAAGACGAGCCAGAGCGTCGGGCCGTAAGCCTCCAACGGGGGCAGCAGCCAGAACAGGATGCTCAGGGGACAGGTGTAGGCGCTCAGGGGGCTCGTGAAGGCGGCGAAGCCCGACAGTTCGTCGCCGCGCCAGAAAGGCAGGCCGTGCCCGGAATGGAGGCTCTCGTAGAGGATCGCGGCGCGGGGCATGGACCCCGCCAGGAAATCGGAGAAGGGGGAATAGGGGGCGCAGCCGGGTGCCAGAAGGAAGCCGTACCCTATCAGGGCCAGGGCCAGGACGGCCGCCAGCGCCACGGCATCCTGCAGTCCCGGACGGCCGGGCCGGAGCCGCGAGAGGGCTTCGTTCATGTCCGCTCCATGGAGATGTTACCGTATTTGGCATAATGAGCGCATGGCGGAGGACTGTCGTCCGGGCCGATGGGCGAAGGACCTGGACCTCCTGGTCTGCCTGGGCCTGTGGGGCTTCTCGCTCCACATCCACTGGCCGGGCTTCATGACCGTCGATTCCATCACCCAGCTCACCCAGGCCCAGCTCGGCCAGTATGGGGACTGGCATCCCGCCGTGATGAGCCTGGTGTGGCGCTGGCTCAACCGGCTCCACTTCGGCCCCGGCAGCATGCTGGTCTTCCACAACCTGCTCTTCTTCGGGGCCCTCGCCTGCCTGGCGCGCGCCACCCGCTGGGGCCCCGGCGGCCGCAGCCTGCTGCTCGTCCTGGCCTCGGCCGTGCCGTCCGTCTTCACCCAGCTCGGGGTCATCTGGAAGGATACGGGCCTGGCCGCGTCCTACTTCCTGAGCTTCTCCTGGCTGGTCCTGGCCCGCGGCCGCGGCTGGCCCGTGCTGCCGGTCCTGCTGCCCTTGTTCTACGGCACCGCGGTCCGCCACAACTCGCTGCCCGCCCTGGTCCCGCTCGCCCTGCTGTTCGTCGATGCCGCCGCGCCGGGGCTGAAGTCCTCCGGCCGCAAGCTCGCCGCCGCCCTAGCCCTGGCCCTGTGCCTCTGGGGCCTCGCGTCATGGGTCAACCGGCGGCTGGCCGACGGCCATCGCGAGCATCTCGGCGTCCAGCTGGTCTTCTTCGACCTGGCCGGGATCTCCGTCTGCCGGGACACCCTCCTCTATCCGCCCGGCCTCAACGCCGAGGAGGTCACTTTGGCCAAGGTCCGCGAGCGCTACCATCCCGGCGATTGGACCCCCCCTCCGAACGTCTGCTTCAGCCCGCGCATCGGACTGCCCGGGTTCGGCAGCGCGGCGGAGCGGTTCTGGCTCCGCCAGGTCCTGAGGCACCCCGCCTGCTACCTGCGCCACCGGCTCTCCGTCTTCATCTACGCCCTAAACCTCGACGGCGGCGACCCGACGATCCCCATCTGCTGCCGAGTCTTCCCCAACCCGTGGGGCATCCGCAAGGCGCGCAGTCCCGCCTTCGAGCGCGTCTACGGACTGCTCTGGAGCATCCGCAACAGCCTCTGGTTCCACGTCTACCCCTATTTCCTCGCCTGCGGCCTGGCCCTGATCCTGGCCCTGCGGCGCCGAGACCTGGCCCTGGGCTGCCTCTCCGCCAGCGGCTTCCTGTACTGCCTGGGCTACGCGGTCGTCGGCGTCGGCAGCGACGATTTCCGCCTCTCCTACTGGACCGTGCTCGCCTCGGTCGCCTCCGCGGTCTGGCTGGCCTCGAGCCTGCCGGATTGGGGCCGGCTCCTGCGGCAGGCGCGATGCAAATTGATATCATGCCTGGGTGAGCGAGACGGGGCATAAGGCCGGCTTCGTGGTCCTGCTGGGCCGGCCCAACGCGGGCAAGTCCACTTTGCTCAACGCCCTGCTCAAGAGCAAGCTCTCCATCGTCTCGCCCAAGCCGCAGACCACGCGCCACCGCATACTCGGCATACTCGACGGGGACGGCTTCCAGGCCTGCCTGGTCGACACCCCCGGCCTCATCGAGAACCCCAAGGACCCTCTGCAGAACTGCCTGCGCCGCCAGGCCATGGGCGCGGCCCACGAAGACCCGGACGTCATGGTCCTGGTGGCGGAGCCGACCCTGCCCTCGGCACCGCTGCTGGCCGAGCTCTCCGCCCTCAACCGCGCGGGCAAGCCGCTGCTGCTGGCCCTCAACAAGGCCGACCTGCCCGGCGACCACGAGGCGGCCCTGCGCGCCTACGCGGACGCGGTCAAGCCCGCGGCCTCGTTCCAGGTCTCGGCGCTCAAGGGACAGGGGGTGGACGGCCTGCTCCGGAAGATCGTGGAACTCCTCCCCCCCTCCCCCGCCTTCTACGAGCCGGGCCAGCTCACGGACCGCTACGAGCGCTTCTTCGCGGCGGAGCTGGTCCGCGAGGCGGTCTTCGACCTCTACTCGGAGGAGGTCCCGCACGCCACGGCCGTGGTGATCGAACGCTTCCGCGAACTGCCGGGGGCGCCGGACCAGATCGACGCCGTGCTCTACGTGGAGCGGGAGACGCAGAAAGCCATCATCATCGGCAAGGGCGGCAAGGCCCTGCGCCGGCTGCAGGACCAGGCCCGGCAGGCCATCGTGGACTTCCTGGCCCGGCCCGCGGAACTGGAGCTCTGGGTCAAGGTGCGCAAGAACTGGCGCAAGGACCTGCGGTCCCTGAAGGAATTCGGCTACCTGACCTAGCGCCCCGCCGGACCGGAGGCCTGGAGCGGACCCGCGGCCGAGACGGGAGGAGATGAAGTCGAGCTCTTCTCCCCGCTGTCCCAGGCCGAGCCCTTGAAGAGCCCCTGCAGGTCCCAGGGCGTCCGGTCGCCTTTGAAGTCCACGGTGTTGCCGTCCGGGTCCCCGGTCAGCCCCTTGCCGGGACAGAAGAGCCCGCAATGCATCAGCCACCGTTCATACTCCCGGATGGCGACCTCGGAGACCTGCTCTTCGCGCAGGGCCGGCGCGGGGCCCTGCGGCGCCGGGGCCGCGCTCATCAGAGCGAAGAAGCGGACCTGGTCCGCGACGTAGGATGGGAAGCCCTCGGGCGCGTCGCGCAGGACCACGAAGATGTCCGTGACCTGCTTCTCGTCGAACTGGGGAGCCATCACCACGAAATAATGGAAAGGCGTGGGGTTCTGCTGCGCGGTCTTGAAGAGCACCCGGTGCAGGCGCTCATAGAACGGCAGCCCCAACTTGTCGAGGCAGACGCCCCGGCGCGCCATGTTGACCAGGAGGAAGGACTCGAAGTCCTTGACGTCCTCCTCGCCGCGGCCGGTCTCCAGGGCGGAAGCCTTCAACTCCTGGTTCGCGACCTTGACCACCACGGTCTCGCTCTGGCTCCAGCAGCGGAGAGGGAGCCCCAGGATCAGGACGGCCAGCCAGCGCGTCATGCCATGTATATAGCGGCTGCACAGCCCGGCCGGATGGGCCTAAAGTCCTAGGCGGGCTTGGCCGCGGCGGGAGCCGGCTTGTCGGCCTCGGGGACCGGCGCCGCCTCGTCGGGCACGCGCATGGCGTTGCGGTCGATGTAGGTGTAGTGCTCCATGGCCGCCTCGTACTGGTCGAGGTAGTCCACGCCCTCGCGCGGCTTGATGGTGCCGGCCTTGACCAGGTTCTCGATCTGGTCCTTCATCATCTTGATGAGCTCGGCGTCGAGGTACTGCACGCTGGTCAGCACGTCCTTGACCGTCTGTCCGTGCACGACCTCTTCCAGGTAATAGCCGCCCGGCTCGTCCTTGTCCTCGAAGACGTGGACCTCGTTCAAGCGGCCGAAGAGATTGTGGATATCCCCCATGGTCGCCTGGTACGCGCCCATGAGGAAGAAGCCCAGGTAGTAGGGCTCTCCCGGACGCAGGGGATGCAGGGGCAGGGCCCCGCCGGTCTTGCGGTGGCCGGCGAATTGGACAATCTTGCCGTCCGAGTCGCAGGTGATGTCCACCAGGGCCGCGCGCTGATCGGGCTCCTCGGCCAGCCGGTGCAGGGGCATGATGGGGAAAAGCTGGCCGATGGCCCAGGAGTCGGGCAGGGACTGGAAGACCGAGAAATTGCAGAGGTACTGCGCCCTCACGGTCTTGATCATGTCCAGGATGTCCTCGGAGATGTACTTGGCCTTGGGCAGGTGCCGGTCGATCTCGGTGCAGATGCGCCAGAAGAGGTTCTCCACCTTGGCCTTGTCCTCGAGCTCCAGGTAGCCCAGCTTGAACATGGAGAAGGCCTCTTCCCGGCGCTGGACCGCGTCGTGGTAGCTCTCGGCCAGGTTCTTGGGATCGAGGTCCTCGAGGGTCTCGCGCATCTCGGTGACGACCTCGGCCTCCTTCTCGGTCTGCGGGAGCTCGATGGGCGCGGCCCCGGACTCGATGATCCCGACGGCGTCGACGACCATCAGGGAGTGGTGGGCCACGATGGAGCGGCCGGACTCGGTCACGATGTTGGGCTCCGGGACCTTCTCCTGCTTGCAGACCTCCTTGATGGCGTAGACGATGCCGCTGACGTACTCGCGCGGCGTGTAGTTGGTGGAGCTGTCCACCGCGGTGTGAGTCCCGTCGTAGTCCACGCCCAGGCCGCCGCCGCAGTCGAGGTACTCGATGTCGAGCTTCTTCTTGCGCAGCTTGGCGTAGACCCGGGCCCCCTCCTTGACCGCGTCCTTGATGATCTGGATGTCCGAGATCTGGGAGCCGATATGGAAATGCAGGAGCTTGACGCAGTCGAGCATGCCCGCCGCGGCGAAGGTCTCCACCGCGCCCAGGAGCTCCGGCGAGGTCAGGCCGAACTTGGAGGAGTGGCCCGAGGAGTACTTCCAGCGCCCGGTGCCCTGGGTCTGCAGCTTGGAGCGCAGGCCGATCATCGGCCGCACGCCCATGTCCCGGGAGGCCTTGAGCAGCAGCGGGATCTCGCTGGGCTTCTCGATGACCACGATGACCTTCTTGCCCAGCTTGACGCCCAGCAGGGCCAGGCGCATCATGGACTCGTCCTTGTAGCCGTTGAGGATGGTCAGGGACTCGGAGCCGTTCATGGCCAATACGGCGAGAAGCTCCCCTTTACTGCCGGCTTCGAGTCCGTATTGGTACGGGGCGCCCGCGTCGAGGATCTCCTCGACCACCTCGCAGAGCTGGTTGACCTTGATGGGGTAGACGCCGTAGTAGCGGCCCTTGTACTTGTGGTCCTCGATGGCCTTGCGGAAGCTCTCGTTGAGGAGGGTCACGCGGTGGCGCAGGATGTCCTGGAAGCGGAACAGGACCGGCAGCTTGATGCCCCGGGCGATGACGTCGTCCACCACCTTCTTGACGTCTATGGAAAGGTCCGCGGTGCGCCGCGGGTGGACGATGAGGTTCCCCTCGCTGTTGACATCGAAGTACTTCAGGCTCCAGCCTTCGACGTTGTAGAGCTTGGCGCTGTCCTCGATGGTCCAGGGTTTGGGCATCGACTCAGTATATCAATTACGCGCCGAAGGGCGAGATGTGCCCAGGATGCGCTCCCTTCCAAGGGGTCTTCAGGCCGGTCTTGGCGAACTGCCGCAGGTCCCAGAGGTCGGGCTCGCGCGCCGCGGCCTGGTAGAGTTCCAGGGCCTCCTGACGCCGGCCCAGGTGGTCGAGCAGGTTGCCGGCGCGGATGGACGCCCAGACGCCCCAGCGCGTGGTCTTGCCGTCCACGCGGATCCCGGAGGCTTCCCGCAGGGCGGCGAGCCCTTCCTCATCGCGGCCCGCGGCCCAGAGCGTGGTGCCCTGGATGACCAGGGCCTTGGCCAGCTGCAGCGCGTCGTACTCGCCGCGCCGCGCCTTCTCCAGGAACTTCCCCAGGTCGGCCAGGACCTCGGGGTACCGGCCGGCCTCGAACTGCGCGACGAAATCGATGTCCTGGACCATGGCCGAGTCCGGATAGCGCTGGCGCACCTCGGCGCTGAGCCTCGTGGCCTTCTCCGGGTCGCGCAGGCCCCATTGGTCCTCGAGGAAGATCTCCACCAGGATCATCTTGGACACGATCTGGCTGAAGGTCCCTCCCGCGGCAGCGCGCCTGAGCTCCTCGACCCCCCGCGCGCGGTTGCCGTGGAGGAAGAGCTTGGCCAGCACGCGCACGAAGCGCGGGTAGGCGTCGGAGTAGTAGTCGTACATGCCCAGCCCCAGGTAGGGGTCGTCCATGGCCGGGTCGAGCTGGGCCGCCTTCTGCAGATAGTCCACCGCGTTGCGGCCGTGCCAGTACGCCTTGAGCCACTGGCGGCGCACGGCCAGAAGACGCGCCGACACGCCATAGGCCGCGCCCAGGGCCATGAAGCCCTCCGCGTCCCGGGGATGCTTCTTCACCCAGGCCAGCCCCTTGACGATGGCGTCGTCCGTGCGCCTGCTGAAGACCTCCAGCAGGGCCGGGTCCGCCTGCTCCGCGCCGTAGACGTACTGGATCATTGACACCGCGGCCAAGCCGAAATGACCATAGGGATGGTCGGGCTCCAGGACGATCACGCCGCGCACCGTGGCGTCCGCCTCCCCCCACTTCATGGCGTAGAGGAGGTCCAACGCGGACTGCAGTCGGCGGTCCATCTCGGGAGAGATGGCCCGGGCGCAGACCGGCAGGAAGGAGAGCAGGAGGAGGGCTCGGCGCAGACGCTTCATGACGAGGAACAGGATTTTAGCGGAGACCTCGGGTTTTGTCAATGACCGTCATCGCGTCTGCTGGAGGCCTCCGAAGGAGACGATGCCCCAGGCCGCGGTGCCCGCGGTGCAGAGCAGGACCGCGGCCAGGTCCAGGCCGGCCGGGAAGGCCCCCCAGCCCAGCAGGACCCAGCGCATGAGGTCCACGCAGTAGGTGAACGGGTCGAGATAGGACGCCAGGCGCAGCCAGGGGCCGGCCCCGGACAGGTCGAAGAGGGCTCCCCCGAAGAAGAACATGGGCCAGGTCAGGAAGCTCATGACCAGGCCGAAACCCTCCATGCTGTTCATGCGCGCGCCCAAGCCCAGCCCGATGTTGACCAGGAGGAACGAGAACAGGGCCCCCAGAGCCGCGGCTCCGACGAACTGGAGCGCCCCGACCGGGAGGATGAAGGCGGCGCCGATGATGAGCAGGATCAGGGCCTCCAAAGTCGCGCCGACCGTCCCGCCCAGGGCCTTGCCGAAGAAGAGTGTGCTGCGCGAGATGGGGGCGACGAGGACCTCCTTGAGGAAGTCCAGCCGCTTGTCCCAGATGATGTAGAGCCCGTAGGTGATGGAGGTGAAGAGGACGATCATGCAGAGGATGCCCGGGAAGATGAACTGCTGGTAGGTGTAGCCCGGGACGGGGCTGTGCCCGGAGAGGCCGCGCCCCACCACGAAGAGGAACAGCAGGGGCGAGACCATGATGGCGATGATGCGCTCCTTCTCGCGGAAGTAGATCTTGATCTCGCGCAAGAGCAGGGCGTAGACGGCCTCGAAGTCGATGGGCATGGCCTCAGCGGCGGTTGTGCGACACCGCGATCCTCTGGAAGATGCTGTCCGCGCCGCCTTCCTCGTCGCGCATCTGCCGGCCCGTGAACTTGAGGAAGACGTCCTCGAGCGTGACCCGGCGGACCTGCACCTCCTCCACCTCGGGGCAGCGGTCGAGCAGGGCCTTGAGGTGCCGGGGCGCGTCGGCCACGGTGAGCCGGAGCCCGCCGTCCTCCCGGACGGCCTCCTTCACGTAGTCCAGACCGGAAAAGGCCTCCGGGCCGACCCCGCACCTGAGCCGGACCAGGTCGCCGCCCACCTTGCGCTTGAGCTCGTCGGGAGTGCCGAGCTCCACGATGCGGCCCCGGTCGATGATGGCGACGCGCTCGGAGAGGCTGTCCGCCTCCTCCATATAATGGGTGGTCAGGATGATGGTGGTCCCGGCGCGCCGGCGCAGGTCGCGGATGTAGCCCCAGACGGCCTGCCGGCTGGCCGGGTCGAGCCCGAGGGTCGGCTCGTCGAGGAAGAGGATGCGCGGCTCGTGGATGAGGCCGCGGGCGATCTCCAGGCGGCGGCGCATGCCCCCGGAATAGGCGCGCACGCGGTCGTCGGCGCGCTCGCCGAGCCCCACGGTGGCGAGCATCCTGTCGATGCGGCCGGGGATCTCGCGCCGAGGGACCCCATAGAGCATGGAGTGCAGCTGCAGGTTCTCCCGGCCGGTCAGGAGGTCGTCGACGCTGGGCTCCTGGAACACGATGCCGATGTTGCGGCGCACGGCCAGTCCCTCGGAGACGATGTCGCGGCCGGCCACGCGGGCCGTCCCCGCGCTCGGCCTGACCAGAGTGCACAGCATGCTGATGAAGGTGGTCTTGCCCGCGCCGTTGGGCCCCAGCAAGGCGAAGACCTCGCCCTCGCGGATGGAGAGGTCTATGCGGTCCACGGCGGTCAGGTCGCCGAAGCGCTTGGTCAGGCCCGCGGTCTCGATGGCCGGCGCCGAGGAGCTCATATCCATATTCTATGATTTTGCGCAAATGTTATAATAGGTGCACGCTCTTTCATCCCGTCATCGAGGAGTCTTTCCGTGGGTAGACGCAGGCAGGCCCGTGAGATCGCCCTCCAGGCCCTCTATCTCGTGGACGTCGCCGGCACCCCGGTCCCGGAAGCCTTCGCCATCGTCAACCGCCGGGCCGGCCGCGAGGACGTACGTCCGGCCGGTCCCGGCGGAACGTCCGATACCGCCGGGGAAGACCGGGAGGACGAGAAGACCCTGGACTTCGCCCGCTCCCTGCTGGAAGGCGCCGCGGCCAAGCGCGCCGAGATAGACGCCCACCTCGCCGCCACCGCGGAGAACTGGCCCATCAAGCGCATGGCCGCGGTGGACCGCAACGTCCTGCGCCTGGCGGCCTACGAGCTGGCCTACGAGCGCGGCACGCCGGTGGGCGTGGTCATCGACGAAGCCATAGAGATCGTGCGCAAATACTCCACCGAGGACGCCACCAAGTTCGTCAACGGCATCCTCGACAAGCTCAAGAGCCTGCGCCCCGCCTCGGATGCTCCCCAAAAAGACCCGAGCTGAGATCGAGCGCCTGCGCGCCGAGATCCGGGAGCACGACCGCCGCTACTACGTGGAGGACGCGCCGGTCATCTCCGACGCCGAATACGACGCCCTCATGCGCCGGCTCAAGGATCTGGAGACCCGACACCCGGAGGCGGTGACCCCGGATTCCCCCACCCAGCGCGTGGGCGGCACGGCGGTCTCGGATTTCAAGCCCGCGCGCCACGCCGCGGCCATGCTCTCCCTGGAAAACGTCTACGGGGAGGACGAGTTGCGCGAGTGGCACGCCCGCCTCCTCAAGAACCTCCCTCCCGGAGAGCCGCCGGTCTTCGTCATCGAACCCAAGATCGACGGCCTCTCCTGCGCCCTGACCTACGAGGAGGGCGTGCTGGTCCGGGCGGCCACGCGCGGCGACGGCGAGACGGGCGAGGACGTGACCCTCAACGCGCGCACCATCCACTCCATTCCGCTGCGCCTGGGGTCTGCGTCCCCGAAGAAGCTCGAGGCCCGCGGCGAAGTCTACATGGCCAACGCCGACTTCGCCAAGGTCAACGCGGAGGAGGAGAGGGCCGGCCGGGAGCCTTTCGTCAACCCCCGCAACTGCGCCGCGGGGTCCCTCCGGCAGAAGAACCCCGCGGTCACGGCCAAGCGGCGGCTGAGATTCCTGGCCCACTCCTTCGGGGTCTGGGAGGGCGGCGAGCCGGTGGACAGCGAGGCGGGCTTCCTGAAGGCCTGCGCGGCGTTCGGGCTCCAGCCGGTGGAACATCATGAGGCGAAGGACATAGAAGAGGTCATCCGTTTCTACCACGACTTCAAAAAGAACAGGCTTCCCGTGTTGGCTTATTCCGTTGACGGCATAGTGGCGAAGGTGGACTCCTACGCCCAGCAGAAACGCCTCGGCTCCACGGCCAAGAGCCCGCGCTGGGCCGTGGCCTTCAAATACCCGGCGCAGCAGGCCTCCACCGTGGTCGAGCGCGTGGAGTTCTCGGTGGGCCGCACCGGCACCATCACGCCCGTGGCCAAGGTCAAGCCGGTGTTCTGCGCCGGGGTGACCATCAGCTCCGTGACCCTGCACAACTTCCAGGAGATCGGGCGTCTCGGCCTCAAAGTGGGCGACCACGTGCTCATCGAGCGGGCCGGGGAGGTCATCCCGAAGGTCGTGAAGGTGGCCGCGGACCTGCGCCAAGGCCACGAGAGGGACGTGGTGCCCCCCAAGGCCTGCCCGGCGTGCGGCGGCAGGGTCGTCAAGGAGGAGGAGTTCGTGGCCTACCGCTGCGACAACCCCTCCTGCCCGGCCCAGCTCAAGAGGCTCCTGCTGCATTTCGCCTCGCGCCCGGCCCTGGACATGCAGGGCCTGGGCGAGGCCGTGGTGGACCAGTTGGTGGACTCGGGACGCATCAAGGATGTGTCCGGGCTCTACGATCTAAAGAAAGAGGACCTGCTCAAGCTCGAGCTCTTCGCGGACAAGCGGGCCGAGAACCTGCTGGCGCAGATCTCGGATTCCAAGGGCCGGCCCCTGGAGCGGCTCGTCTTCGGACTGGGCATCCGGCAGGTCGGCGAGAAGACCGCCGAGACCTTGGCCCAGCTCTACGACCTGGAGGGGCTGGCCGCGGCTTCCGAGGCGGAGCTGACCCGCATCCAGGAGGTAGGGCCGATCGTGGCCGCCGCCATCCACGGCTTCTTCCATTCCCCCGAGACCAAGCGGCTCATCGCTCGGCTCAAGGCGGCCGGGTTGAACTTCGCGAAGTCCGCGAAGAAAGCCGCCAGCGCGAAGTTCGCGGGCCAGACCTTCGTCTTCACCGGGGAGCTTGAGACCATGACGCGGGAGCAGGCCGAGGAGAAGGTGAAGGCTCTGGGCGGAAAGGCCTCCGGCTCGGTCTCGGCCAAGACCGCCTACGTGGTGGCGGGCGCCGACGCGGGCTCCAAGCTGCGCAAGGCCAACGAGCTTGGGGTCAAGGTCCTGACCGAGAGAGAGTTCCTCGAGCTAGCCAAGCGATAATCCGGGATAATTCGGGACAATACCTATTTCCGGGAATTGGTATTGTGTCCCGGATTTCGTCAGGCGAGCTGGCCTCTTCCGTTATTCCGTTTGGTATCATTGCTGACATGATCCTCTCCCTTCTCCTGTTCCTTTGCCCCTGGACCGTGGCGCAGCAGCCCGCCTGCGACCGCTGCATCGCGGTCTACGGCGACACGCGCACCGGCCATGAGGTCCACCGCCGGGTGGTCGAGCGCATCCTCGCGTTCAAGCCGTCGCTCGTCTTCCACACCGGGGACATGGTCGGCAAGGGCTCCTCGCGCAAGGACTGGGAGTACTTCAACGAGATCTCCTCGGGCCTGCGCGCCTCGGCCGAGTTCTTCCCGGTCCACGGCAACCACGAGGACCATGCCCCCTTCTATTACCAGAACTTCAACATCGACCCCGAGAGGATCTGGTACTCCGTGGACCGCTTCGGCGTCCACTTCATCGTCCTGGACAGCGAGACGCCCCTCTGGGAGGACACCTACCAGCGCGGTTGGCTGGACCAGGACATCGCCGGGACCGCCGCGCGCTTCATCGTGGTCCTGCTGCACCGTCCGGTCTACGCCACCGGCCCGCACGGCAGCCACGACGCCAAGGTCCTCGCCCCCATGCTCGCCCCCCTCTTCAAGAAGCACGGAGTCAGCGCCGTGTTCTCGGGCCACGACCACGCCTACGAGCGCTCGGAGGTCGACGGCATCCCCTATGTCGTGGCCGGAGGCGGCGGAGCCCCCCTCTACAAGGAGCGCAAAGCCTCCGCTCCCTACTCGAAGGTCTTCATCCCGAAGCACCACTTTGTGAGCGTCTCCGTGAGGCCGGAAGGCCTCTTCTGCGAGGTCTTCGACGATATCGGCAACCGGCTCGACTCCTTCACGGCCCGGCCCCGCGCCCCCAAGCCATGACCCACAAAGGCGAGCGCTGGGCCCTGCTCCACGTCACGGACAAGACCGGCATCGTGGAGCTCGCCTGGCCACTCAAAGAGCTCGGCTTCAAGTTCATCGCCGACAAAGGCACGGCCGCGATCCTGCGCCAGGCCGAGCTCGAGGTCTCCGACGTGGCCTCATATCCCGGGCTCCTGCGCTCCCTGGCCGCCTCCGGCGAGACCGGGATCAAGGAGGAAGCGGGCCCCAGGGCCCCCTCCGTCGAGCTTGCGGCCATCAACCTCTACCCCCTGGCCGAGCTCGCCGCCTCCGAACTCTCCCAGGCCGAGACGCTCTCCTACGTGGACGCCGAAGCCTCGGCCCTGCTGCGCGCGGCCGCGCGCCAGTTCCGCCAGGTCGTCTGCCTCTGCGACCCCGAGGACTACGGTCCCATCCTCGAGGCGCTGCGCCAGCACGGCGACGTGAGCCCGGAGCGGCGGCAAGCCCTGGCCGCCAAGGCCTTCCACTACACCGCCTACTACGACTCCACCGTAGCCCAGTATCTGGGCAGCCGCTGGGAGAAGCTCCCCCAGGAGTTGGTCATGGGCCTGCGCAAGAGCGCCGACCTAGGCTATGGAGAGAACCCGCACCAGCAGGGAGCGCTCTACGCCCTGAGCGGCGCCCGGCCCTGGGGCGTCAACCAGGCCAGCCTGGTCTACGGCCGGCCGCTCTCCTTCAACCATTATTTCGACCTCGACACGGCCTGGGAGCTCGCGGGCGAGTTCCCGGAGCCGGCCTGCGCCATCGTCAAGCACGGCGTCCCGGCCGGAGCCGCGGTCTCCAAGAGCCTGGCCGAGGCGGCCAAGCTCGCCTACCGCGGGGACCCGCGCGGCTGCCTGCACGGCACGGCCGCGGTCAACCGCGAGGTCGACGAGGAGGCGGCGGCCTTCTTCGCCGAGGAAGCGGTCAACTGCATCGCGGCCCCCGGTTTCTCGGCCAAGGCCCTGCTGGCGCTCAAGGCCAAGAAGGACATCCGCCTGGTCACCCTGCCGTCCACCCTGATCTCGGCGCACGAGCTCGACTTCCGGTCCGTGGCCGGCGGGGTCCTGGTGCAGGGCCGCGATCACCAGCCCCTGCCCGAACCCCTGCAGGTCCCCAGCAAGCGGCAGCCCTCGGAGCTGGAAAGGAACTCACTGCGCCTGGCCTGGCAGGCGGCCAAGCACAGCCGGACCCATGCCGCGGTCCTAGCCCACGGCGGCCAGACCGTCGGCATCGGCAGCGGTCAGACCACGCGTCTCGACACGGTGCGCCTGGCCCTGCAGAAGAGCCGCGAGCGCCACCCCATCCTGGCCGACGACTTCCCCGTCGTGCTGGCCTCCGACGGAGCGCTCTCCGCCGACCACATCCTGGAGGCGGCCGCGGCCGGAGTCAAGGCGGTCATCCAGCCGGGGTTCTCGAGCGAGGACGAGGGCGCGGTGGAGGCCTGCGACGAGAAAGGCTTGGCCATGGCCTTCACCGGGGTGAGGCACTTCCGGCATTAAGCCGGCTTCTTGGCGCCCTCTCCGTCCTTGAACTTCTTGGCGAAGCGGTCCACCACCAGAGCGGCCAGGAACCGGGAGATGCCCAGCAGCATGGAGAAGCCCATCAGGTAGAGATACCCGATGCCCTTCATGGCCAGGTCGAACTCGCCGCCGCCGGCCGCGGAGCCGAAGGCCCAGGCGATGAAGAAGCCCAGCAGGGGCAGGCCCAGGAAGCCGGTGGTGCTGAAGTGCAGGGGCTTGCCCGCGCGGTGCGCCTCGCTGGCCTTGAAGAAGAAGCTGCTGGCCAGCTGGAAGAAGGTCAAGCCCCAGAGCAGGGCCACGTCCGCGAAGTTCATGAGCGAGCGGCCCAGGGGGATCCAGTCCAGCGCCCCGCCCAGGCGGAAGGCGTCTATGCCGTTGCCCAGCATGCCGCCGATCATCATGGCGATGGACAGGTCGTAGAGCCGCAGGGCCCAGCGCAGGGAGGGGTGCTCCCGCATCATCTTGTCGAGTCCGGAGACCTCCACGCGGTAGAAGCCGAGCTTCCCGTTGCGGATCTGCTTGGCCGACCAGCGCCAGACCTTGTGGTCGTCGGGCAATGACCTGCGGGCGACGAAGGCCGTGATCCCGATGTAGGGGATGATGCCGGCCAGCAGGGGCGCGCGCCAGGCGACCTCGTGGAACACGGTGAAGAGGTACTTGGCGGCCAGGAACTTGGTGCCGATGTCGAGGCCGTAGACCAAGGCGGTCACGGCGAGTACGGGCAGGGCCCAGCGCAGGACCTTCTTGAGCTTGGACTCCGGGGCGGCGGACGGGACGGCCGGCTCGGCCGCGGCCGTCTTGACCTCGGCCGGAGCGGCGGGCCGCAGGACGGAGGACGAGACGGAGGACTCCTGCCCGGCGACAGGCATGGAGGCGTCGTCCGGGGCGGAGGTGAAGATGGAGCGCAGGGTGCTGATGATGCCGGCCTTGACCCGCGCGGCGGGAGCCTCCAGGCGGCCGGGCGCGGCCGCGATGGACTGGGCCTGTTCCACGAGCCCGGCCTGCCCTTCGGCCGCGACGGCAGCGTTCTCGGGGGCGGCCAGGAGCGGGACGGAGACCGGGGCGGCGATGGCCTCGGCCACGGCGACGGGGCTCTCCTGGGACGGAGCCAGCGGCAGGGCCGGGAGCGCGGAGAGTTCCTGGGTCGCGACGACAGGGGCGGACTGGCCGGGGATCAGGTGAGTGCCGAGCGCGGCCGGGCTGAGGCGCAGCTGGGTGCTGAGACCGTTCGCGATCCCGGCGCTGAGGGAGCCGCCGACCATGCCCGTGGACGCGCCGACCGGAGCCGTGACCTTGATGCTGGCGGCCTGTCCGACGGCGGCGTAGGCGGAAGGCCCGGGGCTGACGATGAGGAGCGCCGCGCAGAGGGTGGAGGCTATGAGCCGGGTGAACAGGCCGTTTCTCTTGTCCATGTCATCATTGTAGGCCCGGCCGCCATTTTCCTCCGGGGCCCTGTGGGCCCGGGACGGGAGGTAATCGGCCCAATGAGGAATGGGCCCGGAGACCCAGGGGGTCAGGGGGCGAGCTGGCTGTCCCAGGACGCGTCCGGCTTATAGACCCTGGGCTTCTCAGGCGGAGGCTCCGCACGCGTCGCGGGCCGCTCTTCGGCGTCCGCCCGGGCTTCCGCGGCCTTCTTCACAGGCCGGGCCGCGGGCGGCGCCGGCGGGGTACCCACGCGGGTGCCGTGCCAGGCGTTCTGCGCTCCCCAGTAGCCTGAATAGGACATATTGTCCGGACAGAAGCTGAAGCGTCCCTCTCCCGGCCGCATGCGCGGTTCGGTCCAGCGGAAGTCCAGGGCGGTTCCAGCCAGGGTGCCTTCGAGCTTGCCGCTGCGGTTGGCGTAATACTCTCCGGTCACGCTGTCCCCCTCCTGCGTCAGCCAGACCGGACCCCAGTTGCTCTTCCACTCCCCCGACACATCGATGGGGCCGGCACCCGAGGCGTTGCAGGGAGGCGGCTGCAGCGCCGCGCAGCCGGCCGCGCCGCAGAGCGCGGTTGAGGCGGAAAGGGCCAGAACCTGGAGCACGCGGCGCATCGTCAGACGTCCCAGCACTCGTTGGCGTGCTTGAGCAGCTTGGGGTCGGCGAGGACGCGGTCTATGAACGCGCTGACCTTGGGAGACTTCCAGGCCCGGCAGACCGCCTCCCAGGCCTCGGCGAGGCTCTGGCGGCGGATGTCCCCGGGCGCGAAGGGCAGGGCGTTGAGCAGCTTGGCGCGGCCGTCAGGGACCACCAGCATCATGGCCTGCGGGCTCTCGCGCCGCACGCGGATCTCCTCGCGGATGTCCCAGGGATAGACCGAGAGGCGCATCCGGCTCCCCCGGGCCTTCTCCTCCAGGCAGGCCGCGGTCCCCTGCCAGTCGCTCTCGGACGGAGCCAGGGTCTTCCAGTGCGCGGCGGCCCGCCCCAGGCGCATCAGGGGTCCGGTCACGAAGGTCCGCGCCCCCAGCCGGGCGGCCAGGTCGAAGACCGCCGGCGCGTCGGCGAGGTTGAGGCGGGTGGGAGTGAAGACCACCTCGGGGCCGAGCCCCGCCTGCGCCAGACGGCGCACCGCGGCCACGGCCCCGTCGAAGGAGCCGCCCGGCCGCACCCGGTCGTGCACCGCGGCGCTGGCGCCGTCGATGCTGACCTGGACGCAGGCCGCCTCCCATTCCTTGAGCCGCACGCAGGCCGCCTCGTCGAGGAGCAGTCCGTCGGTCTCGATCTTGAGGCCGGCCCCGCCCGCGTGCAGGATCGCGCAGATCTCCCAGAACCAGGGCACGGCCACCGGCTCGCCGCCGCCGAAAGCGACGTGGGGGATGCCGGCCGAGACTATGTCTCGGGCCAACTTCAGGGCTTCGTCGCGGGAAAGCTCGCTGGGCCAGGCCTGGTCCGGGCCGGACTCCTCACAGCAGGGCAGGCAGCGGCAGCGGCAGGCGTTGGTCAGCTGCCAGGCGAGAAAGAGGGGGGCGCGGTAGTCGCCCACCGACGCCCCCCTCGGGTCCGTCACGTGAACCGGATGTAGGGCTGCGCCATGACCCGGTCGGTGACTTCCTCGATGGAGGGAGTCTCCCACGCGAGCTTCTCGTCAGCCTTCACATCGGTCACAGTGTTGCGCTCGTCCATTCCTGTCTCCTACGCCCGGACGCTATCGTGTCCGAGCAGATCGCCGTAGATCACGGTCTTGAGAGCGCTGACCACGTCCGGGGAGCCGCAGGCCGCCCGGTACGCATCCCACGCCTCGGCCAGGCTGTCCTTCCGCAGGTCCGCGCAAGAGGAAGCCAGGACGGCCGACACCCTGACCTTCCCGTCCGCCTGCACCGACAGGGTGCCCGGCGGCTCGCGCAGCCACTCTTCAACGCCCTCGCGCAAGTGGAACGGGCGGTAGCAGAACTCCATGCGGCCCGCCAGCTCCGCTTCCTTGCGCTGTAACAGTCTAAGAAATTCGCGGTAATCTTGCAAAGACGGTTCCAGCGCGTCCCACAGCCGCGCGGCCCGGCCCAGTCGCATGAGCGCGCCGGTGTTGAAGCGGAACGCCCTCAGTTCCGCGGCCCGCTCGATGACCGCCTCCGCCTCCCCCAGGCTGAACCGCGTCGGCGCGAAGGCGATCTCCAGGGGCAGGCCCGCGTCGCGGACCCGGCGGCAGCAGTCCGCGGCCGCCTGCAGGGAGGCCGCGGGGCGCAGCCTGCCGTAGGCCTCCTGGGTCACGCCGTCCAAAGAGACCTGGAGGGAGCGCATGGGCAGGCGGGCCAGGCGCGCGAGGGTCTGCTTCGACAGGCGCTGGCCGTTGCTCTCGACCTTGAGGTAGACGCCGGCATGCCCCAGCAGCTCGGCGGTGTCCAGGAAATGCGGGACCAGGGCCGGCTCGCCGCCGCCGAAGAGGACATAGGGCACCTCGGCCGACGCGATCTGCTCGGCCACGCGCCGGGCCTCATCCGCCGCGAGCTCGTCGCTCAGCCGGCCGCCCGGCCAGGAGTCCGTGCAGCAGTGCAGGCAGGCCAGGTCGCACTCCCGCGTGAACTGCCAGGAGACCATGAGCGGCGCGCCGAAGGAGTCTATCCTCATCTCCCCCCCCAGGCCACCGCGGCGATGAAGACCGTGGTGGCGGCCAGGTAGCACTGCACGACGCCGCGCACCGCGGGCACGAAGAGGCGCGGGGTGTCCCAGGTCGCGGCCGCGGCCCGGCCGCTGGCCCAGAGCAGCGGCGCTCCGGCCAGCGCGGCCAGGGCGGCGGCGCGCGGAAACAGCCCCTCCGCCGCGCCGGCCAGGGCGATGAAGAGGCCCGTCCCGGCGAAGGTCAGGTAGAGCCGCACTCCATTCCACCTGCCCACGCGCACCACCAGGTTGCGCTTGCCCACCAGCCGGTCCTGATGGAAGTCCGGGATCTCGTTGACCACGGCCAGGGCCGTGATGAGCAGGCCGGGCACCAGGGAGGCGGCCAGGGCGCCCCAGTCGAAGCGGTGGATGTGCAGGTGCAGGCTGCCCAAGGTCATCCAGGGGCCGTAGGAGAGGCCGATGGCCGTCTCGCCCAGGCCGCGGTACACCCAGCGGATGGGCGGCCCCACGTAGAAGACCGCGGCCAGGCCGCCGAGCAGGGTGTAGAGCAGGATGGGCCAGCCCTCCTCCATCGCGAGATAGAGGCCGATGCCGGCCGCGAGCACGAAAGCCAAGAGGCCCAGCCAGAGCATCCACTCCGGGATGTGCTCGTCGTCGGAAGGGTTGAACACCCGGTCCGTGCCCAGGCGGGCGTCGAAGTACTCGTTGAATGACTCCACGCCCACCACGGAGAGGAAGATGCCCAGGAATCCCAGCCAGAACACCTTCGCGTCGAAGGTCCCTTCCATCCCATAGGCCCAGGCCGCGCCGAGCAGGTACGGAAGAAGCCCCGCATACAGGAAGAACCTGTAGCGGATGACCGAGAATATGGAGTCCGGCAGCAAAGGCGCGGAGGTGGAAGAAGAAGTCGTCGCTTGGGTCACAGGGCCACCCATTCGTGCAGCCTGGCTATCGCTTTCTCGTCCTTGGCCAGCTCGTCTATGAACCCCGTCACACGCGGGTCCTCCCAGGCTTTCTGGTAATGCGCCCAGACCTCTGTGAGGCTTTGGCGGCGCAGGTCGCCGCAGGTGAAAGGCAGGGCGTTGATGAGCTTGATGCGGCCGTCCGGCAAGATGATGATGAGAGCGGCCGGATGCTCGGCCCGGTAGCGCAATTCCTCGACTATGCCCAGCTCGTGGAAGCAGACCCGCAGGCGGCCTTCGTACTCCTTGGCCTTGGCCTTGACGGTCGCGAAGAAGGCCGCGTACTGCGTCTCGGAGGGGACGATGCGGTCCCAGGTCTTGACCGCGTTGCCCGTGTACATGAGCCGGCCCGTGTAGAAGGCGTAGGCGCCGAGCTCCACGGCCCGGTCCATGGCCCCCCCCACCTCGGAGGCGTTGAAGCGCGTGGGCGCGAAGTTGACCTCCACGGCGACCCCGGCCTCGCGCAGGCCGCGGATGCCGTCCACGGTCTTCCTGAGGCTGGCCTTGGGCCGCAGGCGGCGCACGGCCTCCTCGCTCGTGCCGTCCATGGACACCTGCACGGCCTTGACCTCGCAGTCGCCCAGGCGCAGGCAGGTCTTGCGGTCGAGTTGCTGGCCGTTGGTCTCCACCTTGAGGCCCACGCCGCGGCCCTTGAAGCGGGCCAGCAGGTCGAAGAATCGCGGATGCAGCAGGGGCTCGCCGCCGGAGAAGGCCACGTAGGGGACCTCCGCGGCCAGGAGCTCGCCGACGATGCGCGCGGCCTCCTCGAAGGAGAGCTCGTCCGGGAAGGCTTTGCCGGGGCCGGAACCTTCGATGCAGTGCAGGCAGGCCAGGCTGCATTCGTTGGTGAGCTGCCAAGCCGCGTAGAGCGGACTCTTGAGGTCCGCGGCGCTGGCGCCCAGGCTCTCCGGCAGGACGACGGCCATCTACTCGGTGATCAGGCCCTTGGCCTTGAGGTCCGCGAGGAAGGACTCGGCTTCCTGCGCCATCTTGCCGGTCTTGTCCGAGAACTTCTTCTGGAGGTTGGCCACCAGGGACTGGGCGTCGGAGCCGGAGACGATCTCGCGCACCACCGCGGCCCCGGTGGGGCTCAATGTGTAGACCTTCTCGGAGCGCGTCTCGAAGAGCACCGCGCCGAACTTCTCCTCGCGGAACTTCACGAACGGGGCGAGCTTCATGCTTCCCTCCTTGTGGGCGCTGAGGACCGCCGGGGCGTCGCCGGCCTCCCGAGCGATGATCGCTTCCATCTCACTTTTGACCTTGCGGCGCAGCTCGTCGGGCGAGACCCCGTCCTGCGGGTCGTCCTTGAGGAGCTCCTTGATGCTGAAATCCCCAGTGCGCCAAGCGCGGCGGATGAGGGCTTCGTAGCCCATCAGAACTCCCGGCGCTCCATAACGTCTATGAACCCGCAGAAGCGGCGCCGGTACTCCTCCACCGGCAGGGCCGCGGCCCAGGCGCGTATGGAGCCGACCAGCTCCCGGGCCCGCCCGCGGGCCGCCGCCATATGCCCAGAAACCTCGAGGAACCGGGCCATCTTCTCCACGGAGGCGGCCTCCCAGAGGCGCAGGAACTCGGCGCGCGAGGCGGGGTCGTTGAGGGCGAGTATGGCGGGCAGGGTCAGGCGCCTTTCGCAGAGGTCGCGGCCCGGCTCCTTGCCCGACGCCGCCCTGATCAGAGTGTAGTCCTGGATGTCGTCGATGACCTGCAGGAGCATGCCCGAGGCGCTGCCCAGCCGGGGCGGGTCGGCGCCCTCGTGGGGCAGGGGCGAGAGCTCGGAGAGCGTGGCCCCGCACCACTCGAAAAGGGCCCCGGTCTTGCGGGAGATGACGCCGAGGTAGGCCTCCACCGTGACGCTGGTGCTGCCCTTGAGAAACTCCTCCTGCAGCTCGCCCACGGCCATCTCGCGGGCCGTGCTGATCATGCGCTTGGCCGACTGGGGGGTGAGGTCCACGACCTCCTCGAGGCCCTGGGCGAAGGCCATGTCCCCCAGGAGCAGGGCCACGTTGACGCCGAAGACCTCGTTGGGCGTGGGCCGGCCGCGGCGCAGCTTGGCCAGGTCCACGCAGTCGTCGTGCAGCAAAGATGCGTTGTGCACGAACTCCATGCCCCGCGCAGCGGATTCGGACTTGGAGGTCTCCACGCCCAGGGCGGCGCCGAGGAGCAGGCAGAAGCGCGCGCGCAGCATCTTGCCGGGCCGGGCCAGCTGCTCGGCCAACTCCTCTCCCACGCGGCCGGAGATGCGGCGGCTGCGGCTTTCCAGTCCGGAACGGACGCGCTCGAGGGATTCCTCGAGCGCCAGCAAGGCGGGCACGAAGAGATTATACCAAATCCCCCCGACCGGACTCAGGGAAGGACGTTGACGAGGAAGCCCAGGCGCAGGGATTTCCAGAAGGCCGAGGTGTCTACGAAGATCATCGCTTGCGGCGCTCGCGGGCCGCTGGCGCGTCTTTGACGAGCCCGTAGAGGTAGGCGTCGTGGCGCTGGCCGAGGTCCTTGTACCCGCTCCGAGCTTCCGGACGAAGACCGCTATGCTGGTGCCGTGCCGTGCCGTGCCGTGCCGGGCCGCGGCGTCTTTGAGGCGCAGGTAGAGCTCGACGGGAAGATAAAGCTGGAATCGCTGGATCATAGGTGTATCTACATCAATGTAAACCCCACAAACTTCCTTCGTCAACAGCAGGGACGGAACCTGATCTCGACCCGTTGGCCCAAAATCTCGGCGATGTGCTCAAGCATCCTGAGTGTGTGGCCTTTGTAGTCGGCGGCTTCAAGGCGGGCGATGACGGATTGGGCGGTGCCGACGCCTTTGGCGAGCTGGGCCTGGGTGAGGCCGGCGTGGATGCGGGCCTGGCGGATGGCCGAAGCAGCCTGAAAGTTGACGCGCTCGGCCTCGACGAGCGCCTGGAGGCGCGGGTTCCGGGCCATGCGCTTGCCGAGTATCTCCAGGGCGTCCTTGGTTCCTTTCATGTAAGGCCCTCGCGATAGGTGTGTCTTTCGGGGTCGGCTGTGTAACGAGCCTTTCGTCTTGCCGCCAACGCGATGTCTTTGCATGGGACTTTGTCTTCCTTGGTCAATCCGTGGGCCAGGACGACGGCTTGGCGGCCATAGAAGAAGTAAAGAAGCCGGAAATTGACGTGCCCAAGCCGCCACCTGAGTTCGTATATGCCGTCTCTGAGATAATCCGCCTCAGGCCGACGCAATTCGTGGCCGAGTCCGGCGAGACGCTCGATACGAACGATGCCCTTGGCATAAGCCTCTTCCGGCAGGCTGTCCAGCCATTCCAGCGCCGGACAGTCGTCCGGGTCGCGGTAAAAGACTACGGTTATAGCCGCCATTTTATTAT
Organism: Elusimicrobiota bacterium; assembly: GCA_016212825.1. Taxonomy (GTDB): domain Bacteria; phylum Elusimicrobiota; class Elusimicrobia; order UBA1565; family UBA9628; genus UBA9628. Next base: position 39,072 of record JACRDS010000127.1, read on the forward strand.
AGCATCTTTGCGATATTTTGCAAGGGCCCGATATAGGACTCCCGACCAACACAGGAACTGCCCCTACTCTAATATGTACGAATGAGGGCTGGAAAAGTTCCTCAATGCCTACAGTGCTATGATGGCGCGATGCCAGATGCGGCCCTCAGCGCAGGCGCTGTAGGGTGCTGGCGTCGATGATGGTAAGGTTGGTTTCTTTGGTCAGCGAGAGGAGGCGGAGGTCGGAACTGGTGAGGCGAGAAGTTGCGGACCACGCCGGGGGAACAACGAGAACTGCCATTAGGGAAATTATAAACTCAGACATGGGGTGCTCCATATGAAAAAAGGTTAACATCCCCGCCTTCAAACCCAATTGGATCCTCCTGCGTCCACCTCCCCGTGTCGGGGTCGAGGTACCTGAACCCCATGTGATGGAAACCCGTCTCGGGGTCGTACTCCGTGCCGGTGAACATGAAGGGGTTGCCCGCCGCAGACACGCTGATGGTGTTGCCGCTTGTGTCCTTGATGGTCGGCCGGCCAAAGGCCTGGTATTGGTAGGTCTCAACGACGCTGCCACTGTCGTCGGTCAGCGCAACGACGCTTCCCAGCGCGTCAGCGTGGTAGTAGTAGTCCTGCCCGCCCCTTCGCATGACGAGCGGCTCGGCAAGGCCGGGGCCGTTGGTGAACAGCGCGAGCAGGGTGTCGCCTTTATTGCCTTCCAGGTTCACCGGCACGGCCCCCATATCGGCCGCCCCCGCGCCCTCCGACCGCCGAGGTCCATATGCCTACACCCTAGATAATCCCCAGTTCCCGGCCGACCTTGGCGAACTTCTCCAGGGCGAAGTCCAGGTCCTTCTCCGTGTGCCCGGAGGAGACGATGGTGCGCAGCCGGTCCTTGCCCTTGGGCACGGTCGGATAGCAGATGGAGAGAGCGAAGACCCCCTCCTCGAAGAGCCGGGCGCTGAACTTCTGGGCCTTGGCGGTCTCCCCCACCATGACCGGCGTGATCGGGGTCTCGCTGGCCCCGGTGTCGAAGCCGAGCTTCTTGAGGCCTTCCTTGAAGCGCCGCGCGTTGGCCCAGAGCTTCTCGATGCGCTGGGGCTCCAGCAGCAGCAGGTCCAGGGCCGCGATGCAGGTCGCGGTCACGGACGGCGGATGCGAGCTCGAGAACCCGAAAGGCCGGCCCGTGCAGATCAGGTAGTCGCGCAGGGACTTGGAGCCCGCCACGTAGCCGCCGATAGCGCCCACGGCCTTGGACAAGGTCCCGATCTGGATCTGGACCTTGCTGGTCAGTCCGAAATGGTCCGGCGTGCCGCGTCCGTTGCGGCCCATCACGCCCGAGGCGTGGGCGTCGTCGACCATCACGAAGGCCCCGTATTTGTCGGCCAGCTCCACGATCTGCGGCAAAGGCGCCAGGTCTCCGTCCATGCTGAAGACCCCGTCGGTCACGATCATCTTGCGCCGCGCCTTCCTGGCCTCCGGCGACTCCAGGATGTCCTTCAAGGCCTTCATGTCCTTGTGCGGGTAGATCTTCCGCACCGCCTTGGAGAGCCTGCCTCCGTCGATGATGGAGGCGTGGTTGAGCTGGTCGGAGACGAGCAGGTCGCTCTCGTCGGTCATCAGGCTCTGGCAGCAGGCCACGTTGACCGTGAAGCCCGACTGGAAGACCAGGGCCGCCTCGGCGCCCTTGAACTCGGCCAGCTTCTTCTCCAGGGCCATGTGGATGTCCATGGTGCCTATGATGGTCCGCACCGCGGCCGTGCCCACCCCGTACTTGTCTATGGCCGCCTTGGCCGCGGCCTTCAAGGTCGGATGGTTGGCCAGGTCCAGGTAGTTGTTGGAGGTGAGGTTGACCACCTTCTTGCCGTCGATGACCGAGACCGGCTCCTGCGGCCCCTCGAGCACGCGCAGCCTGACGAAGCGGCCTTCGGCTTTAAGTTTGGCGATCTCCTCGTCCAGGAACCCCATCAGTTTCGCGGTCACCATGTCGGCCTCACTCGAAGAAGTTGCGCAGCACGAACATCAGGTTCTCCTTGCGCTCGCGCACCCGGCGGTAGAAGTAGGGGAACCAGTGCGTCCCGTAAGGCGTGTAGACGCGCACCACGTGGCCGGCGGCCGCGAGCTCCTTCCAGCGCTTGGCGCGCAGGCCGTAGAGCATTTGAATCTCGTACCTGTTCTTGGCCACTCCGGCCCGCTCGGCCGCCTGGGCGGCGAAGGCGATGCGCTCGTCGTCGTGGGTGGCGTAGGCCGGGTTCGGGGCCTGGAGCAGCAGCTCGGCGAGCCTGTCGTAGCTTGAGTTGACGTCCTTCTTGTCCGGGAAGGCCAGTTCGGGCGGCTCCTTGTAGGCGCCCTTGCACAGGCGCACGCACACGCCCTCCTTGACCAGGTCCGAGATGTCCTTCTCGCTGCGTCGCAGCATGGCCTGGATCACGATGCCCACCTTCGGATAGCGGGCCTTGGCCTGACGGAACAGGTCCAGGGTCTGGTCCGTATAGCCCGTGCCCTCCATGTCGATGCGCACGAAATTGCCGTGCTTCTTGGCCTCGTCGAGCACGCGGAAGAGGTTGTCCCGGCAGAAGCCCAGATCCAGGCCCATGCCGAACTGGGTGAGCTTGAGGGACACGTTGCAGTCGAGTCCTTCCTCGGCGATGCGGCCCAGCATCCTCACGTACTCGTCGCGGGCCGCCATGGCCTGCTCGCGGCTCTGGCATTCCTCGCCCAGGTTGTCGAGGGTGGCCTTGATGCCCTGGGAGTTGAGCCTCTTCACCTGGACCACGGCCTCTTCCAGGTTGTCTCCGGCGACGAAGCGGCGCGCCATGAAAGTGAGCAGTCTCATGGGCTGAATCTATCATTTTTCCTAATAGCCCGTGTAGCCGGCCATTTTGGTAGACTTTCCATAGTCATGTGTCTCGGCATCCCGGGCAAGGTCCTCAGCATCTCGGCCGACGAAGGCGGCTTGGCCACGGGCCGGATCGACTTCAGCGGCATCGTCAAGGACGCCTGCCTGGCCTACGTCCCGGAGGCCAAAGTAGGCGACTACGTCATCATCCATGCGGGCTTCGCCATCAGCATACTCGACGAGGCCCAGGCGCAGGAGACCTTCAAGTACCTCGATGAACTCGACCGGGCCGCGGCCGAGGGAACTCCGTGAAATACCTCGACGAATACCGCGACCGCCGGGCGGCCGAGCGCTACGCCAAGCTCCTGCAGGCCCTGACCAAGGGCTCCTGGACCGTCATGGAGGTCTGCGGCGGGCAGACCCACTCCATCGTGCGCTTCGGCATCGACCAGCTCATCCCAAAGACCCTTTCTCTCGTCCACGGCCCGGGCTGCCCCGTCTGCGTCACGCCCCTGGAGCTCATCGACCGCGCCATCGCCGTCTCCCGGCGGCCCGAGGTGGTGTTCTGCTCCTTCGGCGACATGCTCCGGGTGCCCGGCTCCCAAGGCAGCCTGCTGGCCGCCCGCGCCCAGGGCGCGGACATCCGCGTGGTGTATTCCCCCCTCGACGCCGTGGCGCTGGCCCAGTCGCTCCCCGGACGGCAGGTGGTGTTCTTCGCCGTGGGCTTCGAGACCACCTCGCCCATGACCGCGATGGCGGCCAAGCAGGCCAAGACCCTCGGCCTGGCCAATTTCTCGTTGCTCGTGGCGCACGTGCTCGTGCCCCCGGCCATGGAGGCCATCCTCTCTTCCCCCGCGAACAGGGTCCAGGGCTTCCTCGCGGCCGGGCACGTCTGCACCGTGGCCGGCTTCGCGGACTACGCGCCCCTGGCGGCCAAGTACAAAGTCCCCATCGTGGTGACCGGCTTCGAGCCCCTCGACATATTCCAGGGGCTGGCCATGCTGGTCCGCCAGCTGGAGCGCGGCACCTGCGAGGTGCAGAACCAGTACTCCCGCTCGGCGCGCGCCGCGGGCAACCAGGCCGCCATCGCCTTGGTGCGCGAGGTCTTCGAGCCCTGCCTGCGCCAGTGGCGCGGCATCGGCCCCATCCCGCAGAGCGGCCTGCGCTTCCGGCCGGCCTATGCCTCTCTCGACGCGGAGAAGCGCTTCCAGGTCGAGGCCGTGGTCGCGGCCGAACCCAAGGAATGCCTGGCTGGCGAGGTCCTGCAGGGGCTGCGCAAGCCGCACCAGTGCCCGGCCTTCGGCACCTTGTGCACCCCGGACAACCCCCTGGGCGCGCCCATGGTCTCCTCCGAGGGCGCCTGCGCCGCCTACCACAAGTACCACCGATGAGCAAGGACTTCAGCCTGTCCTGCCCGGTCCCGCACGCCCCCGGCGAAACGGTGACCTTGGCGCACGGCAGCGGCGGCCGCCTCATGCACCAGCTCATCGGAAGGATCTTCCTCTCCGCCTTCACGGACCCGGCCCTGCACGAGGCGCACGACGGGGCGCGCCTGGAGCCCTGCCAGGACAGGCTGGCCTTCACCACGGACTCCTTCGTGGTGCGGCCTTTGTTCTTCCCAGGAGGGGACATCGGCTCCTTGGCCGTGCACGGCACCTGCAACGACCTGGCCATGTGCGGCGCCCAGCCTATGTATCTGAGCTGCGGCTTCATCATAGAAGAAGGCCTGGCCCTCTCCGCCTTGGACGCGGTGGCCAAGTCCATGGCCGCGGCGGCGGACGAGGTCGGGGTGCGCATCGTGACCGGCGACACCAAGGTGGTGGAGCGCGGCAAGGGAGACGGGCTCTATCTCAACACCGCGGGCGTGGGCCGCATCGTGGCCCCGAACCCGGTGTCTCCCGACCGCGTCAAGCCCGGCCAGCTCGTCATCGTCAGCGGCGACGTGGGCGCGCACGGCGCGGCTATACTTTCCGTGCGCGAGGGGCTGAAGTTCGAGACCGCGCTCAAGAGCGACGCGGCGCACCTCTGGCCGGCGGTGCGCGAGCTCCTGGAGGCGGAGGCGGACGTGGCCTGCCTGCGCGACCTCACCCGGGGCGGCCTGGCCACGGCCCTCAACGAGATCGCCCAGAAAGCCGGCTGCGCCATCACCATAGACGAGGAGAAGGTGCCGGTGCGGCCCGAGGTGGAGGGAGCCTGCGAGATGTTCGGCCTGGACCCGCTCTACATGGCCTGCGAGGGGCGCCTGGCGGCCTTCGTGCCGCCCGACCACGGCGACCGGACTCTCGCGGCCCTGAAGGCGGCGGGGGGCTCCCCCGTGGTCATCGGGACGGTGGGCGAGAAGCCGGCCGGCGAGGTGCGACTCAAGACCCGCATCGGCGTGGAGCGGGTGCTGGACATGCTCAGCGGCGAGCAGCTGCCCCGCATCTGCTGACCGCCGATGCTCGATGCCTACGTCATCAGCCGCATCCAGGTCCTGCTCGCGGCCTCGCTGCTGGCCGCGGGATGCCTGGTGGCCTCGAAGTTCTCGCAATCCGAATGGCGGGTGCGGCTGCCTGCGTACTTCATCCTCCTCAACCTGCTCGGCATCATCCTGGTGCGCCTTCTCCCGAGGCCGTTCAACCGGGTGTTCTTCTACATGAACCCCTGCCTGGCCTTCTCATCGGGGTTCTTCAACGCGCTCTGCCGGGCCCTGTACGACAACGGCGTCCTGCGCGGGGCCGCCTGCGGCCTCATCGTCGTTCTGGGAGAGCTGGGGCTCTCATCGCTCCTGTGGCTGGGGGCCGGCCGCGGCCTGGGCGCGATGGTCGACAACAGGCGGCCGTCCATCGATGATGAGTTGTAGATAAACAACCCCTCGTTGTCCCACCCGACCGGCTGGTCCCTTCTGTCTTGCCTCACACGCACGGAGCCAGGAGAGACCACTTGCGGCAGGCAGGATACGCCTCTAGGCAGCAGCTTCCCTACGCCGGCTCATCGGAGCCGGGAGGATTGATGACGCGCGAGGCCAGGAGCGCGTCGGGCTGGCCGCGGCCGAGGCCCTGCTGGCCCATTTCTCCGGCGCTTGAGAGCGTCCGCGCCGGCTTTGTGTTATCATCTCGGGA
>JACRDS010000130.1 GCA_016212825.1 Elusimicrobiota bacterium
AAGGACGACCTGGTCATCGCGGTCAGCCAGTCCGGCGAGACGGCCGACACCCTGGCCGCGGTGCGCATGGCCAAGGAGAAGGGGGCCAAGGTCCTGTCGGTCTGCAACACGCTGGGCGCGGCCATCCCGCGCGCCGCGGACGTCAACCTCTACCCCCACTGCGGCCCGGAACTGGGCGTGGCCTCCACCAAGGCCTTCGTCGGCCAGATGTCGGCCCTGGCGGTCTTCGCCATGCACGCGGCCCTGGCCCGGGGGACCATGTCCGAGACCGCGGCGCGGGAACTGGTGGACCAGCTGGTGCGCCTGCCCGGGGACATCCGCGCGGCCCTCAAGCTCGCGCCCCAGATCCTCGACGTGGCGGGCAAGTTCCACAAGAAGGGGCACTTCCTTTTCATCGGCCGGGGCCTCAACTACCCCATCGCCCTGGAGGGCGCGCTCAAGCTCAAGGAGATCTCCTACGTGCACGCCGAGGGCTACGCGGCCGGGGAGATGAAGCACGGCCCCATCGCCATCATCGACGAGGACGTCTCCATCGTGGCGGTCGCCACGCGCTCGGCGACCTTCGACAAGATGGCCTCCAACTGCCAGGAGGCCAAGGCCCGCGGGGCCAAGGTCATCGCCCTGGTCACCGAGGGCGCCCCGCCCCTGCCCGGCGCGGACTTCAAGATCGCTCTGCCGGAGGTGCCGGAGCTGCTCTCGCCCATCGTCAACATCGTGCCCCTGCAGCTCTTCGCCTACCACATCGCGGACCTGCGCGGCTGCGACGTGGACCAGCCGAGGAACCTGGCCAAGAGTGTCACCGTTGAGTAACCTGCCGAACTGGTCGCACTTCTCCCGGCCCCACCACGAGGGGCTGCGGGCCTTCTGCATCGGCATCCTGGCCGGACTGTTGCTGGCCGTCATCGCCGTGGCCGGCGTGCTCCTGGGAGCGCCGGAGTGGTTCGGGGGGCTGGCCCGGCAACTCCGCCTGCGCCACGACGAGAAGAGTTCCCTCTCCGCCGTGGTCCGCGACGCCCAGCGCCTGGGGATCACCTACGACCAGGTCGCGGCCAAGCCCCAGGACTACGCCGGCAAGCCCGTCCATTGGTGCGTGGACCACCCCGACCCCAAGGTCTCCTTCCTGGAGGGGCGGCCCTCCCAGCCCCTGGTCTGGTCCAACGACGAGGCCGTCCTGCGCACCGGCCCCAACGGCCACTGCACCATGATGCTGGCGACCGTGGAGGGGGCCGGCCCGGAGGGGGTGCGCCTGCGCCTCCTCGGCCTCCCCTAGGGCCCCCATGGAGATCGGCCTCGACATCGTGGAGGTGCCCCGCATCCGCCGCGTCATCCGGCGCGCGCCGGGCTTCCTCAAGCGCGTGTTCACCCCGGCCGAGATCGCCTACTGCCGCGGCCACAAGGACCCCTGGCCGCACTACGCGGTGCGCTTCGCGGCCAAGGAGGCGGTCTGGAAGGCCCTGGGGCAGGCCCGGGTGGCGCTGCGGGACATCTCCGTGACCCGGGACGGCCGCGGCAAGCCCAGCGTCCTCATCAGGGGCCGGCGGGCGCGCGGCCTGAAGCTCTCCCTGTCGCACGGCGAAGACTACGCCGTGGCCGTGGCGCTCAAGGAGGACAAGGCATGAAGCCCCTTCCCAAGTCCGAGCTGCGCGAGGCCCTGGTCCGGCGCGAGCCGGGCGACCACAAGGGCGTGTTCGGCCACGTGGCCGTGGTGGCGGGCTCGCGGCCTATGTCCGGCGCCGCGGTCCTGGCCGCGCGCGCGGCCCTGGGCTCGGGCGCGGGCCTGGTGACCGCCGCGGTCCCCGGCAACATCCAGCGCCTCGTGGCCGGGCAGGCGCCGGAGGCGCTGAGCCTGGGCCTGCCGGAGAACGCCTACGGCTGCCTGCGGCCCGAGGCCGTGACGCGCCTGCGCGCCGCGCACCGGGAGACGGAGTACACGGTCCTGGCCGTGGGCCCGGGGCTCTCCCGGAGCTCGGACACGGCCAAGTTCGTGCTGCTCGCCCTCAACGTCCTGCCGCTGCCGGCCGTGGTCGACGCCGATGCGCTCAACATCTTGGCCGCCCAGGACCCGATGGGCGTGCGCCAGCTGATGCGCAACCGCAAGCACCCCTGCGTCTTCACCCCGCATCCGGGCGAGATGGCGCGTCTGCTCCGGGTGGACGTCCGCAGGGTCCAGTCCTCCCGCGAGGGCTGCGCGGACCAGTTGGCCAGCGACTGGGGCGGGACCGCGCTGCTCAAGGGCCATGGGACCGTGATCTCCAACGGCTCGCGCACCGTAGTCAACCCGACGGGCTGCCCGGGCCTGGCCAAGGGCGGCACGGGCGACGTTCTGACCGGGCTGATCGCGGGTCTCTGGGCCCAGCTGCTGGCCTCGGGGCGCGGGAAGGGCGACCTGGCCTTCCAGGCCGCGGCCCTGGGCGCCTGGCTGCACGGCCGGGCCGGCGAGCTGGCGCAGGCCGAGAAGACCGCCTACGCCATGACCGCCCTGGACGTCATCGCCCAACTGCCCGCCGCCTTCCGGGAGCTGGCGTAGCGCGAGTGTCCGGCGACCTCGAGGCCGCGGGCCGGGTCGGGCGGTTCAACAGGCTCAAGGAGCACTTTCCCTTCGCCCTGTTCCGGGCCGGGCAGTCCCCGCCCTCGGGCCGGCACATCCTCTACGTCCTGCCCGCCGACGTCTCTTCCTTCCGGGTCCGCCTGCGCGGCATGCGGGTCCTCCTGGTCCGCGGCCCCTGTCTGCCCCCGAGCCCTTATCGCCTTGACGAGCTGCTCGCCATGCCGCCCCTCTCGCTCATCCTCCTCTCCGGCATGCTGCGCGTCCATGGCGCCGAAGTCGCCATCCGCGACCTCTGCCTGAGCCGACGGAAGTGGCGCGACGCCGGCTCCGACCCCTGCGCCCGGCCGGTATCCGCCGTAGAATGGAAGAACCATCTCATCGGAAGGCCGAGCCCCCGGCTGCGCTCCCTGCTCGGCTGGCTGACCGGCGAGCTCAAGCTCGGCAAGGCCGGCATGGTCGCCTTCTCCGTCGAGTCGCAGGACGACCTGCGTCTGGGCCTGAGCCTGTCCCGGGAGCTCGCCGGCAGGGTCCCGGTGGTCATCGGCGGCCGCGAGGTCCGGCTCGACGACCCCCTCATCGCGGCCTGCCCGGAGGCCCGGATCATCGCGGGCGAGGGCGAGGCGCCCCTGCTGCTCTACGCCGACGCGCTGGGGGGCGGGCGGGCGCTCTCCGAGGTCCCCGGCCTGAACTGGACCGAGGGCGGGCTGCGGCGCTCGCAGTCCTCCGTGATCCACGACCTCGACGTCTGGCCGGCTTTCGACCTGGCCGGAGTGCCCCTCCGGGACTACCGGTCCGACATCCTCGCCGAGGGCTCCGGGCCCCTGGTCCCCTACCAGTTCAACCGGGGCTGCCCGTTCCTCTGCGGCTTCTGCAACTCCTTCTCACGGCGCGAGTTCCGGCTGCGCTCCCCCGCCAAGGTCGTGGCGGACCTGCGCGACGCGGTCCGGCAGGGAGTGCGCCGCTTCTATTTCGTCAACCATCTGCTCAACGGCTCCCCGAGCCACCTGCGCGAGCTCGTGGAGCGGCTGGAGGCGGCCCGGCTGGGGATCTTCTGGGGCGACTGCTGCCGCACGGCCGGCCTGGACGAGGCCATGCTGCGCCGCCTGCGGAGCGTGGGCGCCTCCCAGCTGGTCTGGGGCGTGGACTGCGCCAGTCCGGCCCTGGCGCGCCGCATGAAGAAGAGCTCCGACCCGGTCCGGGCCCCGGCGATCCTGGCGGCCGCGCACCGGGCCGGCATCCGCAACGTCGTCAACCTCATCATCGGCATGCCGCGCGAGACGGAGCGGGACGTGGAGGAGACCCTCCGTTTCATCCGGCGGGTCAGGCCTTTCGTCGACAGCTTCAACGTCTCCCCTTACGGCTTCGACCGCAACTGCCCCCTGGCGCGCGACCCCGGGGCCTACGGCCTGCGGCCCGGGACTCCGGAGCCTCTCCCTGTCCCGGACCCGGAGCGGACCGCGCGGAGCCTGGCCCGTGTCGAGGCCGCGGCGCGCGGGTGAATTGAGTCCCGCCTCCCCGAATGCGATAATGGCTCCATGGTCGTGACCACGAAGAGCGAAGCGCAGACCCTGGCCTTGGGCCGCCGTCTAGGCCGGCTCCTGAAGGGCTACGACGTGGTCTGCCTCGACGGGGACCTCGGCGCCGGCAAGACCACCTTGACCAAGGGCCTGGCCAGGGGCGCGGGCTCGCGCAGCCGCGTGGCCAGTCCTACCTTCGCCTTGGCGCGCATCTACCGCAGCCCGCGCTGGCTCATCTACCACGTGGACCTCTACCGCGTAGGCCCGGACCAGACCCGGGACATCGGCCTGGAGGAGTTCACCTCGGACTCGCGCGGCATCTGCGTGGTGGAATGGCCCAGGGCCGGAGAGGCTTACTATCCCAAGGACCGCCTCGAGGTCCGGCTCTCCCATCTCAAAGCCGGCCGCCGGCTCCGCTTCGTCGGCAAGGGGCCGCGCTCGCGCGAGATCATCCGCAGGCTGGGGCGGAATTGAACCTCTTCGCCATCGACACCACGGGCGCGGAGCTCAGCCTCGCCGTGGACAAGGGGGGGGCGGTCTTCTCCTTCGCCCGCGAGCTCGCCGCCCCCAACGACGAGACCTTCCTGCCCCAGGCGCGGCGCCTGCTGGCCAGAGCCGGCCTGGCTTGGAAGGACCTGGACGGCGTCGCGGCGGCCAACGGGCCCGGCCGCTTCACCGGCATCCGCATCGGCATGTCCTTCGCCGCGGTGCTGGCCAGGCGGCTGGGCATCCCGGCCCTGGCGATCTCGCGCTTCGAGGCACTGGCCGCCAAGACTCCCGGCCAGTTCGTCTGCGCGGCGCTGCCCGGCTGGCGCGACGAGACGTTCTACCAGCTCTTCAGGGACCGCGTCCCGGCCGCGGCGCCCGTCTGGGCCACGGCTCAGGAATGGGCGCGGGCCCGAGCCCGGCTGGCGGAGCGCGGCGCGGTCCTGGCCGAGTCGGCTGTGCGCGCCGAGGACCTGCTGCCCTGCGCCGCGCGGCTGATGAAGGCGCGACGCAAGCCCCGCTTCGAGCCCCTCTACCTCAAGCCCGCTTCCTATGAACTCAAGCATAAGGCCGGCGCGGCCGGCTGACCTCGACGCGGTCTGCGCCATCGCGCAAGACGCGCCTCTGGCCGGGCACTGGAGCCGGGCCCAGTACGAGAGCGAGATCGGCTCCGGCCTGGGGCTCTTCGCGGTCCTGGAAGAAGACGAGACCCTCGGCTTCTTCATCCTGCGTCGCGTCGAGGCCGAGGCCCAGCTCGTGGACATCGCGGTGCGGAGCCGGGACAGGGGACGAGGCCTGGGCCGGGACCTCCTGGCTGCGGCCGTGGCGGGCGCGCGCTCCTGGAGCAGTTCCAAGATGACTTTGGAGGTGAGTGCGGCCAACGAGCCGGCCCTGCGCCTCTACCGCGCCGCGGGCTTCCGGATTGTGGGCCGGCGCCCTAAGTTCTATAATGACCGCTCCGACGCCATCCTCATGGACCTGCTCCTCGCTTGAAGCGCCTGCTCGCCGCCCTGTTCCTGCTCGCCAGCGCCGCCCCGGCCGGGGCCGCTTCCGCCCCTGAGCCGTCGGCCCGGAAGCTCTTCCTGCGCGGCGCCCTGCTCGAGAGGCGGGGGGACTTCCCCGGCGCGCTGCAGGCCTACGAGGACGCGTTCGCCCAGGACCCCGGCTCAGCCTATCTCTGCCGCCGGGCCGCGGAGCTCGCCATCGAGGCCGGGGACCTGGACCAGGCCCAGGGCCTGGCCTGGAAGCTCCTGGCCATCAGCTCCGCCTCGGCGCAGTCCCATTACCTCATGGGTCGGGTGCTCTGGGCGCGCGAGGACCTGTCCGGCGCCCAGGCCTCCTTCGAGCGCGCGCTCAAGCTCGCCCCCCGTTCCGGGGAGGCCCTGCTGGCCCTGGGCGGCCTGCTCGCCCCCACGGCGCCGGCGCAGGCGCGCAAGCTCCTGGAGCGCTACATCGCCGAAAACCCGGACGAGGCGGCCGAGGCCCATTACCAGCTGGCCAAGCTGGAGTTCGATGCGGGCCGCCTGGCGGAGTCAGTCAAGCAGCTCAAGGCCGGCCTGCTCCTGGAGCCGGATTCCCTGCCCCTGCGCTACGCCTTGGCCCAGGCTTACGAGCTGCAGGCCTCCACGGACGCCGCCCTCGCCCAGTACGAGGAGATCCTCCAGATCGAGCCGGGCAACGTCTCGGTCATCGACCACATCGGAGAGCTCCTGGCCGGCCGCGGCGACCTGGAGGGGGCCCGCTCCCGGTTCCTGGCCGCCCACCGCCTTCAGTCGGGCGACCATTACGCCAGCCGGTGGCTGGCCGCGGACGCGGAGAAGGAGGGCGATTTCGGCCGCGCCGCGGACTGGCTCAAGACCAGTTCGGCCCTGGACGAGGACCCGCACCTGGCCCTGCGCCTGAGCTACTACCTCTCCCAGGCCGGCCGCCTGCCCGAGGCCGTCGCCAACCTGGAGACGGCCCGCGCCCGCTGGCCGGGCGACGACCAGGTCGCCTACTTCCTGGCCCTGGGCTACGACGACGTCAGGGCCGGGGCCAAGGCCGTGCCTCTGCTGCGCGGGGTGCTGGAACTCAAGCCGGGCTGGCGCGAGGCCCGCCAGCAGCTCGCCGTCATCCTGGAGAAGCTCGGCCGCATGGAGGAGTCGGAGCGGGAGTTCCGGCGCCTGCTGGCGGACAAGCCCGACGACGCCCAGAGCCTCAACTACCTGGGCTATTCCCTGGCCGACCGGGGCCTCAAGCTCGGGGAGGCCGAGCGCCTCATCCGGGAGGCCGTGCGCCTGGCTCCGGCCAACCCCGCCTACATCGATTCTTTGGGCTGGGTCCTGCACAAGCAGGGCCGCTCCACGGAGGCCGTGGCCGAGCTCGAATCCGCCGCGGCCCGCGCCCCGGAGGATGCCACGGTCTGGGAGCATCTGGGGGACGTCCGCGCCGCGGCCAGCCGGCCCGACGGGGCCTGGCTGGCCTGGAAACGCGCCGCCGCCCTGGCCGACGATCCGGCCCCGGCCCTGCGCAAGGCGGCCGCCGCCCAGAAGGGCTGGTCCTCCGAGGATCTGGGGGAGCTCCAGCTGGAATCCCTCGCCTTCTTGCACGGCCGCGCGGCCAAGCTCAGCGCGGTGTGCAAGGTGGGCGGCGAGGTGCTGGGGCATCGCGTGTCCTTCGACGGGATGCTGACCTACCGGGCCGGCAAGCCCGGCTCCCGGGCCGGGGAGCTGTCTCTGGACGTGCTGGGCCCCCTGTTCATGCCCATGTTCCGCGTGCGCCTGGGGCCGGAAGGCTTCGTCATGGACGAGATCCGGGCCGGGGGCGTGGACCCCCTGCTGGTCCGCCAGGCCGTGGACCGGCTCTTTGCCGTGTTGCGCGAATACCTCTCCGGAGCCCTCTTCGACCTGCGCCCGGCGCGCTGGGTCAAGCCCTGGCTGCGCCGGGGCTGGGTGGAGGCGGGAGGCCGGCGGCTGGAACTCGACGCGCGGCGGGTCCGGCTGGCCGCTGCCGCCACCCCCGACGGCCAGGCGCGCGTCGTATTCTCGGATTTCGCCAGGACCGAGGGCCGGCTGATCCCCCGAGGAGTCTCGCTCTCGGGCCGCGGCTTCTCCTTCGGCATCCGCCTGGACCAGGCCAAGGTCGAGTTCCTGCCCGAGGGCCGGCCGTGATGACCAAGGTCCAGTGTCCGGCCAAGGTCAACCTCTTCCTTGAGGTCACGGGGAAAAGGCCGGACGGCTACCACCGCCTGGCCACCCTCTTCGCCAAGATCAACGTCTACGACGTCCTGGAGCTGGAGAACCAGCCGAGGGGCGTGTCCCTGGAGATCGACTCCGAGACGCCGCTCTCCGCCGGCCCGGACAACCTGGTCTGCCGGGCCGCGGCGGCCTTCATCAAGGCCTTCCGGGTCGACGGGGGGGCGCGCATCCGCCTGACCAAGCGCATCCCCATGGGCGCCGGCCTGGGCGGGGGCTCCTCGGACGCGGCCGGGACCCTGCTGGGGCTGGCCAAGATATTCGAGATCAGGCTCGACGCCGAGAAGAAAGCCGTCCTGCGCCGCCTGGCCGCGGGCCTGGGCGCGGACGTGCCCTTCTTCCTGCACCCGGCCCCTTTCTGCCTGGGCACGGGCATCGGCGACCGCCTCAAGCCGGTGCGCATCGAGAAGTCTCTTCCCTATATGGTCCTGGTCTACCCCGGCCTGCACGTGTCCACGGTGGCGGCCTATAAGGCCCTTCCCAAGCCCCCGCCGCCCCGTTCCGTCGTGTTGACACGGCTTTCCCAGCTTGATAGACTGATACGGAGCCTGAAAAGGGGCCGTCCCGTCGAGGAATGGGAAGGCCTGATGTTCAATAGACTGGAGAGCGCCGAACTCCCCGTCCTGGCCCAGGTCGCAGCCGCCCGGAAGGTGCTCACTCAACTCGGCGTCAGAGGGGCGCGCATGTCCGGGTCGGGTTCGTCGGTGTTCGGTTTCGTCGGTTCGCACGCGGAAGGGGAGGCGGCCCTGCGCCGGTTGCGGGGCTATCCCTGGAAGGGTTTCCTGACCAGCTGCCACGGGTGACGACATTGGAGATCACGGAGATCCGGGTCCATCTGCGCAACGAGGACAAGCTTAAGGCTTTCGCCACGGTGACCTTCGACAACTGCTTCGTGGTGCGCAGCATGAAGATCATCGAGGGGACCAAGGGCCTCATCCTCTGCATGCCTTCGCGCAAGATGCCGGACGGCACCTACAAGGACGTGGCGCACCCCATCTGCATGGATTTCCGCAAGCGGCTCGAGGACCGGGTCATGGCCTGCTACCGCGACGAGGTCAGGAAAGCCCCGGGCGGGCAGGCGGTCAAGGCCGCAGGCGACGACGAGTGAACACGATATCCCGACTCCCAGGTGGTGTAATGGTAACACAGCGGACTTTGAATCCGCTATTCCTGGTTCGAGTCCAGGCCTGGGAAATTTGCGACGCGCCAGACAATCTGAGGTCAAGGGGCCGCGCATGATGAACACACAACGCAAGGGCGGCAAGAACATGGGCGTCCTGATCCTGGCCGCGGGCCAGGGGACGCGCATGGAGTCGGCCCTGCCCAAGGTCCTGCACCCGATGGGCGGCAAGCCCATGATCTTCTACACCCTGCGCCTGGCCAACGCGCTCAAGCCGGCGGCCATCGGCGTGGTGGTGGGGCACGAGGCGGAGAAGGTGAAGGCCGCGGTCTCCGCCCTGGCCAAGGAGACCGGCATCACCCGGCCCATCCAGTTCATCGTGCAGAAGGCGATGCTGGGCTCGGGCAACGCCGTGCTCGAGTCCGTTCCGTTCCTCAAGAAGTTCAAGACCGCGGTGGTGCTCTGCGGCGACACCCCTCTGCTGACCTACGAGAGCATCTACGGCCTGGCCCTGAGCCACGAGGAGCAGAAGGGGCAGGCGACTCTGCTGACCGCCAAGCTGGCCAACCCCAAGGGCTACGGCCGCATCGTCCGCAGCCCCATGGGTGAAGTGCTCCGGATCGTGGAGGAGTCTGTGGGCTCCCCCAAGGAGCTGGCCCTCAACGAGGTCAACTCCGGGGCCTACTGCTTCGAGGTCGAGCCCCTGCTGCTGGGCCTCAAGGATATCTCCCCCAAGGGCCCCAAGAAGGAGCAGTTCCTGACCGACATCATGGAGCTGGTGCGCTCCAAGGGCGGCAAGATCAACGCGTACCTGAGCCCCAACCCGGAGGAGATCCTGGGCGTCAACTCCCGGGTCCAGCTGGCGGCCTCCGAGCGGGTCATCAACCGCCGCATGCTCGAGCGGTTCATGCTCTCCGGGGTCACGGTCTGCGACCCGGGCTCCACGCACATCGACGCGGACGTGGAAATCGGGCAGGACACGGTCATCCAGCCTTTCACGGTCATGCGCGGCAAGACCAAGATCGGCCGGCAGTGCCGCGTCGGGCCTTTCTGCTACCTGGAGGACGCCCAGGTGGGCAACGAGTGCGAGGTGCGCAGCTCCCAGCTGGTCTCCTGCCGGGTCCTGGAGAAGTGCGCCATCGGGCCGTTCGCCAACATCCGGCCCGACTCGGTGCTGGGGCCGCGCGCCAAGGTGGGGAATTTCTCCGAGGTCAAGAACTCCCGCGTGGGCTTCGGCTCCAAGGTGCCGCACCTGAGCTACATCGGCGACACCGAGATCATTGAGGACGTCAACGTGGGGGCGGGCACCATCACCTGCAACTACGACGGCAAGACCAAGCACAAGACGACCATCGGGGCCAAGGCCTTCATCGGCTCGAACGTGAACCTGGTGGCCCCGGTCAAGGTGGGGCGCGGCGCGAAGATCGGCGCGGGCTCCACCATCACGGAGGACGTCCCTGACGGGAACCTGGCCATCGCCCGGGCCCGCCAGGTCAACAAGGCATGAGACTGGCGCTACCGGAGCAGACCCCTATGACCCCTCGACTCACCGAGCCGGACCCGCACTCGGAGGGCACGGCCGGCACCCGCCGCCTGAAGGTCTTCACGGGCAACGCGAACCCGCGGCTGGCCAAGGACATCTGCGGCTACCTGGGCCTGGAACTGGGCAAGGCCCACGTGGGCCGCTTCGCGGACGCGGAGATCAACGTCCAGATCGACGAGAACGTGCGCGGCGCGGACTGCTACGTGGTGCAGCCGACCTGCCGGCCGGTCAGCGAGCACCTCATGGAGCTGCTCATCATGACCGACGCCCTGCGCCGGGCCTCTGCGGGCCGCATCACGGCGGTCATCCCCTACTTCGGCTACGCGCGCGCCGACCGCAAGAGCGCGCCGCGCGTGCCGATCTCGGCCAAGCTGGTGGCCAACCTCATCACAACGGCGGGCGCCAACCGGGTCATCACCATGGACCTGCACGCGGCCCAGATCCAGGGCTTCTTCGACATCCCGGTGGACCACCTCATCGCCGCGCCGGTGATCCTGGACTACTTCCGCCGCAAGAAGCTGGAGAACCTGGTGGTGGTCTCGCCGGACGTGGGCGGGGTGGAGCGGGCGCGGGCCATGGCCAAGCGGCTGGAGGCGCGCCTGGCCATCGTGGACAAGCGCCGCCCGCATCCGAACGAGGCCTCGGTCTAC
>JACRDS010000128.1 GCA_016212825.1 Elusimicrobiota bacterium
CGCGCGCGGCGGCGGCGGGACCGCGGGCGGCGCCGCGGCCGACCTCGCGGCCCCGGCGCCGCCCAGGGGCTTCGGCGGCCGGGCCCTGGGCGAGGCGCCCGAAGCCAAGTCCGCCTTCACCAACGAAGACCAGCAGAGGAAGCTCGACGCCGAGCGCTCCCGCCTGGGCATCCAGCGCATACTCACCCCCCACCCGGTCCTGCGCGCCATGCGGTCCGCGGCCGAGGCCGTCATCCCCGGCGCGAAGCAGGCGCTGGAGAAGGAGGAGGCGCCGGCGCGCCTGGGGGGCTCGACCTCCGCCCTGCTCTCCCAGCCCCAGGGCCCGGGCCGGACTCCGGCCGACGGCGCGCTCGTGGCGCCGGAGGATTTCAGCGGGAGCGCCCCGGCGAAGCGGAAGCGGACCATAGGCGTGCCCCTGCCTGCGGCCGCCCCCCGGGAGACCGGCCAGGCGGTCTATTCCAACGAAGAGCTGACCCTGCTCTGGCGCGAACAGGGCCTGGCCGAGGCGGCCCCAGCCGTGGACTTCTCGCGCCAGATGCTGGTCGTGGTCTTCGGGGCTGTCCGCATCGAGGCCGCGGCCGCGGAGGGAGACCGGGTCGTGGTGCGCTTCCGAGCCCTGGACTCAGCGCCGCGGGCCGGGGAGCGCTGGCGCGTCATCCCCCGCAGCGACCTGCCCGTGCTCTTCCTGCCGGCTCCATAGCTCCAGACCGTCCCCGGAGCCGATCCGGCGGTACCTGCCGGTCTTGGCCAGCGCCGCGGCATAGGCCGCCGAGCGATCCGGGGACAGGAGCACGTACCGCGCGGACGGCTCCTGGAAGGGCCGGGCCGCGTCGAACTGCGAAAGTCCCGTGCGCAGGGCGAGATGCGGCAGCAGGTCTTCCCGGCCGAGGCCCCGGCCGCCGTCCGCGGCCAAGGACGCCCCGTCCGGGACCTGCCGGACCAGAGCCGCCGCCTCCAAGACGTTGCGCCACTTGAAGGGGCCGGTGTAGAAGGGCTGGAAGGCGGCCAGGACGGCGCAGAGGAACACGAAGCCGGCGGCCAGGCGGCCGCGCTTCTGCCAGACCCGGTCCTCGCAGAGGGTCAGACCCTTGAGCGCGGCATAGAACAGGAAGGGCAAGGTCTGCGCCGAGTACTGCGAGACCAGCGAGTACTGGGAGCGGTAGTCGGAGAGCAGGTGATGCAGGCAGGCGCCCAGGACCGGGACCAGGGCCGCGGGCGCGGCCAGGGGCAGGAAGGCCGCGCTGCCCAGCAGGGCCGCCCACGCCCCCACCACTCCGGGCCGCAGCAGGCGCAGGGGCACCACCCAGGGATGCAGCAGGATGTTGCGGATCATCTCCCCCGCGCTCGTCCCCAGGCTCACGTAGCGGTCGTGGTGCACGGAGACCCGGGAGCCGGCGAAATGCGGGATGACCTTCAGGACGATGACCGCGAAGGCCGCCAGCGCGAAGGCGGCCAGGACCCAGCCGGCTCTGCGCCGGCGCGGCGAGTCTCCCCAGAGCCCCGCGTAGACCCCGAAAGCGGCCAGAGCCAGCGGCACGTCCTCCTTGAACGCGAGGCAGGGCAGGACCACCAGGGCCGCCGGCCAGAGCCGGCCCTGCTCCCAGAAGAGCAGCGCCCAGAACGCGGCCGGGATGAAGAGCGCCTCGGGATGGAAGTCGAACTCGCTGACCAGGTGCAGGAAGGGGTTGAGCATGAAGAGCAGGGCCGCGGCCAGGACCAGGGCGTTGCGCCGGCTCGCCCGCCGCGCCAGGCCGATGAGCGGCACCACCGCGGCGGCCAGGGCCAGGCACTGGATGAGGAGCAGGGCCGCGGGGCTGGGCCAGACCTTGAAGGCCAGGGCGCAGACGGCCAGGACCGGCTCGAAATGGTCGCCCAGGAAGTTCGTCCCCGTCAGCGAGTCGAAGAACGGCAGCCCCTGCAGGGTGTTCCAGCAGATGTTGGCGTCCTGGCCCAGGTCTCCGTAGTGCGACTGGAAAGAGGCGTACTGGCACAGCTTGAGGCTGGCCAGCCAGACGAAGAAGAGGCCGGCCAGAGGCCAGGCGGCCCGTCCCGGATCGACCGCGTCGAGCCCGTCCGCCGCGGCCCGGGCGCGGTCCTGCCAGCGCCGCGAGAACGACAGGGCCAGGCCGAGGATGAGCAGGAGCGCGCCCGCCGGGATGCTCAGGCCCCGCCAAGGCAGGCCCGTCCAGGGCCATACGACGGCCAGCAGCCAGAGGAGCCAGAGGCTGATCTTGAGATGTCGGGACATTAGGGGCGGGCGATGCAGAAGAATTCCCGGGCCAGAATCCAATTCAGGGGCGGCCACCACAAGAAAGTCTTGTACAGCCAGACCTTCCAGCCCGGAACCGGCTTCAGCGGGAAATCAACAGAAGAAAGCGTCGCTCCATAGAGCGCATGCAGATCGATCTTGTAGTTCGGCCTCGGCTCGACCCTGGCCCGCCAACCGATTGCGCGGAAGAACGCATGCAGGGCAAGGAAATCATGCTCGTTGATGTGCATCGCCTCGTCATCGGAAGTGCGCGGGGGCTTCGGCGTCCTGATAGGGATACCGAGGCTCTGCAGAAGCCCAGTCAGCCGCAGCCTGATGCTGTAGGTCAGAGTCTTGTAGTAAAGTCGGTTGGTGCAGGTGTGGATCACCACAAAACCTTCCGGCCGCAAGACCCGCTTCATCTCCCGGAAACATGCTTCCAGTTCCCAACGATGGAGATGATCCATGACACCGATGAAGAAGACTCGATCGAATGAATGGTCCGGGAACGGCAGGGCCTTCGCATCGCATTCCACGACCCGGCAACCGGAGGTCTCTTGAGCGATCTTAACCGCGGGGCCGGCGTAGTCCGTCCCCACGGCGACGGCCCCCAGCCTGCGCAGATGATAAAGGAGCTCTCCGCGTCCACAACCGATGTCCAAGACGTCAAGGCCCGTGCGCACCTCCGCCTTGGAAAGACAATACGCCAGGGTCGGCTTCAATATCCTCGGCCCATAACGCTCAAAAAACTCCCCCCCCCCCCCACAGGAGGTCATAAAATAGGCGGCATCGTACTGATCCGCCGAGACTGGGCCTGTCTTTGCAGGATGGGACGATCTATCGGTCATCGGACAAGATTAAAGCACATTGAGAAGGAATGCTCTCACCGGACCATTACAGCCCTTATCAATGTTACGGCGTAACAAAGACGACACCACAAGAGCGCGCCGACCTGGCGCGCCACATGGCACAACTGGAGAAGCTGGCCGCCCTGGGACGGATGGCCGCGGGCGTCGCCCACGAGGTGAACAACCCTCTCGCCGCCATCCTCAACTACACCGAAGTGCTGCTGCGCCGGTCCGACACCCGGCCGGAATCCCTGCCCACGCTGCTCAAGATCGACGCCGAAGTGCGCCGCATCCGGGAGCTGCTCACGGACCTGCTGGGCTTCACCCGGGACGTCGCGCGCTCCGCCGGACCCGTGGAGCTGCCCTCGCTGGCCATGGAGACTCTGCACCTCGCCGCCCCGGAGTTCAAGCGCCGCCGCGTGCAGGCCCAGCTCCTGGCCGATCCGGACCTGCCCCCGGCCCTGGGCGAGGCCCAGGGGCTCAAGCAGGTCCTGCTCAACCTCCTGCTCAACGCGGCGCAGGCCATCGACGACCGCGGCGGCCACGTCTGGCTGGGCGTGGAAGAGGCGGGCGGCCGACTGTTCGTGGAGGCCGCCGATGACGGCCCGGGCGTGCCCCCGGAGCTGGCCGGCCGCATCTTCGAGCCCTTCTTCACCACCAAGCCCGAAGGCCAGGGCACGGGACTAGGGCTGTTCACCTCCGCGGAGATCGTCGCGCGCCACGGCGGGCGCCTGCGCTACGAGCCGCGGCCGGGGGGCGGCGCGTTGTTCCGCTTCGACCTGCCCCGGGCCTAGCCGGATTCCCAGGAAAAAAACGACGATTATTGTGGATTAATAAGTACC
>JACRDS010000129.1 GCA_016212825.1 Elusimicrobiota bacterium
AGGGCTTGGACCCGAAGCTCCTGAGCTCCTCCGCCCGCAGGCGCATGGCCATGCGCAGATAGACATCCACGAGGGCTGGCGACGGCTGGGGCTTGGCCGCGCCGGCGGCGCGCTGCTGCCTCAGGTCTTCGAGCAGGTCCCACAGAGCCCACTGGGAGGCGACCCGGGGGTCGTTGACATCGTCCGCCTCGGCCGCGGCCAGGTTCTGCAGGGGCGCCGTGTAGGACCGCAGCATCGCGGCCGGGTCGTCCGACTCCTGCCCCCGAGCGGGCGCGGTCAGCAGCAGGACCAGTAAAGGGAACATCCTAGGGCTGCTGGGGGATATGCGACAGCGCGTCGAGCGCCGACTCCAGCATGCGCCCGGCCGGCCCCAGCATGTCCCGCCTCGCCTGGCGGGCCCGGGCCTCGCGGTCGGCCAGGTCCTGGGAGGTCTTGTCCATCATCTTCCGCCAGTCCGGCCGCTTCTGCGACGCCTCGCGGTCCCAGTGCTCCATGTGGATCTGGACCCGCTCCAGCTCGCCCTTGTCGAGCCAGACGCCGTGGCCGTAGGGGCAGGAGTCGAGGATGATCCCTGTGGAGTAGTTGTAGTTGAAGGTGTCCATGCAGGCGCCGCACTTGGGGCAGGCCGCCCGCCCGGTCTTCTCGCCAGGAGGCAGTCCCGCGGCGTTAGCCTTCAAGGTCTCCTCAATCTGGGACGTGGTGAAGGCTTTCTCGTGCGTCTGGATGATGCGCTCCAGCTCGCCCGCGTCGAGCCAGACGCCGCAGGCTCTGCACACGTCCACCGTCGCGCTCTCGTAGCGCTGCTGCGCGAGCTCCTTGCCGCATCTCGGGCATTGCATGGTCCCCTCCTCGGTACGTCCGGCCAATCATACTAATCTTTCGCGACGGAGTAGGCGCAGCGCGAGCGGAAGTCGCAGCGCGGACAGAACGTGGTATCCGGCGGGAATCTCCCTGACTCGATGCGGTCGGCGTTCTCTTGGATGAGCTTCTGGAGTTCCGCTTCGCCGGCCGGGTCGTACTCCATCGTCACCTTCTTCCCCTCCGCCACATAGTAGAGGGTCAGCATATCCGGCGTCTTGGCCAAGGCCTCCCGGCAGCCCAGGCCGTAGAAGCGGAGCTGCAGATTGTCGCGCTTCCCGAGCTCATCGCCCGATGAATAGGTCTTGTAATCCATCACCTCGAGCCTGCCGTCCGGATGACGGTCGATGCGGTCGATCATGCCCCGCACCTCGTGGCGGCCCAGGGGGAAGACGAACTCCCGCTCCACCGCTTCGATGACCGTGCGCCGCTCGCGCTCGTCGGCCAGGTAGCGCTCCAGGATGCGGCGGCCCTTCTTGCGCCACGCCTCCCGGGCCCCGTCGTCCGCGTAGCCCGCGCTCAGCCAGCGGCTCTCGTAGCAGGCGAAGAGGTCGTCCCCGGAGGGATTGTCCTTGCGGTGGAAGCACTCCAGGGCCCGGTGCAGGGAGAGCCCCAAAGACCCCGCCGGGGTCAGAGGGATGCGCCAGCCCGCCACGAACTGCAGCTGGTACTTCCAGGGGCACTCGCGGTAGACGCGCAGCCTGGTGAAGCTGATCTCCACTAGAGGGCCGGCCTTTCCTGAGTGGCCGCGTGCCGGAAGAAGTCCAGGTAGGTGTCGCCGTACTTCTCGCGCCGCACCATGACCCAGCCCTTGGGCGCCTGGACCGCCTCCCTCACGTGATGCTGGCACACGGCCCAACCCTTGGGCGCCAGCAGGCCGGCCTGCGCCACCTGGGCCAGGGCGGGGGTGGAGAGGGAGAGCGGCCGCTTGTTCTCGTCCTTGTAAGGGGGCCCCATGAAGATGATGTCGTACTGGTCCTTCCCGGACCGGAACGGTATCCAGGAGAGGTCGGCCAGGACGTTGCCGAAGTGCACCTTGCCCCGGTCTGCGAACCCGGCCGCGGCCAGGTTGCGCGCGATGAGCTCGACGCAGCGGCGGTCCAGGTCCACCAGAAAAGCGGAGGCGGCGCCCCGCGAGAGCGCCTCGATGCCCACGGCCCCGGTCCCCGCGAAGAGGTCCAGGACCCTCGCGCCGGGGATGAGGCCGGAGAGGATGTCGAAGAGCGACTGTTTGATGCGTCCGGAGATGGGCCGCACCCCCGAGTCCCGGCCCGGACCCTTGATGTGGCGCCCGCGCAGCTTGCCCGCGATGATGCGCATACGGGGATTCTAGCATTTGCTAGAATAGCGGCCCATGGGAGCCCGCATCATCGTGGTGGACGACGATCCCCTCGTGGGCGAGCTCTCCTCCTCCCTCCTGCGCGACGCGGGCCACGACGTCCAGCTCATCGACGACAGCTTCAAGGCCCTGGAGGTCATCAAGGCCTCCCCCCCGGCCGTGGCCATCCTCGATATCCTCATGCCCGGGCTCGACGGCATGACCCTCTGCCACCGCATCAAGAGCGACCCCGCCACCAAGGACGTGCGGGTGGTCATGGTCTCCGGCAAGGCCTTCCACGCGGACCGCAAGCGCGCCGCGGACTACGGGGCCGAGCTCTTCATCGAGAAGCCCTACAACGTGGACACCTTCGCCCAGCAGGTCGGCGACCTCATCGGCGGCCAGGCCCCGGCGCCGGCGGCGCCCGCGCCGGAGGCCAAGCTCGGGCCGCAGTCCCCCCAGGACGCCCCTGACGCCAAGCTGCACATGACGGTCTGGGGCTGCCGCAGCCTCTCCCCTTTCCAGGGCGGCGAGGCTTCCAAGTACGGGCGGCAGACGGCCTGCGTGTCGGTGGAGACCTCCCGGGACCTGCTCATCTTCGACGCCGGGACCGGGATAGGGCCCCTGGGCCGGGAGATCGTCAAGAGCGGCAAGCACAAGGAGCTCTGGGTCTTCCTGACCCACTTCCACCAGGACCACTTCGAAGGCCTCGCCGACTTCGCCCCCGCCTACCAGCCCGGCTACAAGCTCAACATCTGCGGCGCCAACGACCCGGACCAGGCCCTGCAGGAGCGGATCCAGCGCATCTTCGAGACCGCGCCGCCCGAACTGGGGGCCCTGCAGGCCGAACTCCAGCTCTTCGAGATGCTCGAGGAGACCTACGAGATCATCCCCGGGGTGCAGGTCTCGCCCTTCTTCGCCAACCACCCGGGCACGACCCTGGCCTTCGTCATCGAGCTCGAGGGACGCCGCTTCGCCTACTCCCCGGACTCCGAGATCTACGGCGAGCAGGGCACGGCCCTGCAGGACTACGACGAGCGCCTCAGCCGGCTCATCCAGGGCGCCGACCTCCTCGTGCACGACGCCCGCTACCTGGACTCGGACTACCAGACGCGCAAGAACAACGGCCACTCCAGCTGGGCCAACGCCGTCGCCCTCGCCGGCCGCAGCAAGGTCAAGAACCTCGTGCTGTTCCACCACGACGACGCCTACCCGGACGCGGTGCTCGACCGCATCGAGACCGACGCGCAGAAGCTCGCGGAACAGAAAGGCTTCCAGATGCGGGTGGTCATGGCGCGGGAAGCGCTCAAGATGGGGGTCTGAACATGGCTCAAGGGCAGCAGAAGACGGAAGACATGAAGGGCCGCGCCCTGGACGCAGCCGGGCTGACCGACTACCAGGACGGGGCCGTGGTCAGCCGCGCCCTCATCCAGAAGCCCACCGGCAGCGTCACTTTGTTCTCCTTCGCCCAGGGCCAGGGCCTCAGCGAGCACACCGCGCCCTTCGACGCCCTGGTCCTCGTCCTCGACGGGGAGGCGGAGATCCGCATCGCGGGCACGCCCCGCCAGGTCAAGGCCGGCCAGCTCATCATCATGCCCGCCGGCAAGCCCCACGCGCTCCAGGCCGTCAAGCCCTTCAAGATGGCCCTGGTCATGATCCGTTCCTAAGAGGCGCCCATGAAAGCCAAAGTCGATCCGGACCTGTGCACCGGCTGCGAGCTCTGCGTCGGACTCTGCCCCGAGGTGTTCCGCATGGAGGACGGCAAGGCCGTGGCCGCCTCCCCGGTCCCGGCGGCGCACGAGGCGGCCTGCAAGGACGCGGCCGCGCAGTGCCCGGTGGAAGCGATAAAGCTCGAGCCCTGAGCTTTCAGGCCCCGAGACGGCGCAGGTAGGCGAGGGAGTTCCGGAAGGCCTCCCGGTCGGACCGCAGCGGCAGCTCCACGATGCCGGGGCGGTCCGCGTACTCCGGCCGGGACAGGAGAGCGCGCAGCCCCTCCGCGCCCAGGAAGCCTCCCCCCCACTCCGCGTGGCTCTCGCGCTGAGATCCCAGCAGGGCCCGCGTGTCGTTGAGATGGAAGGCTCCCACGCTGTCGGCGCCCACGACCCGGTGCAGGCGGGAGAGGAAGCGCAGCATGCCCTCGGCGCAGGACAGGTCGAAGCCCGCGGCCCAGGCATGGGCCGTGTCCACGCAGACGCCGCAGGGCCGCCCCGCGCGGCGCAGGGGTTCGAGGATCCGGCCCAGGTCCTCCAGGGCGGAGCCCAGGCGCCGGCCGCCGCCGGGCACGTTCTCGAAGAGCACGGTCAGGCCCGCCCCGGACCGGTCCAGGGCCTCCCGGACCGCCGCCGCCGCGCGCTCCAGCCCCTCCTCCCGGCTGGAGCCCTCGGAATAGGCCCCGGCGTGGAGCACGAAGGCCTCCGCCCCCAACGCCGCGGCCAGGCGCAGCTCCCTGTCGAGGAGTTCGATGGAGCGCCCGCGCATCCCTTCGTCCGAGGAGCCCAGGCAGGGCGCGAAGCGCGAGTGCGCCAGGAGCCGCCTGACCGAGCCGGATTCACGGGCCCGGCGGAAATCGGACAGTTCCTCCGCGGAGGGCTCCGCGTGGCGGCGGCACGGGAAGACCTGCATGGCGCCGCAGCCCAGGTCCTGGGCTTGGCGCAGGGCGCCGGAGAACCCGCCGGAGAGCGGGCAATGCGCGCCCAGGATCACGGCACCCGCGCCCCGGTCAGCAGGGTCTCGCTGGTCTCGTCCTCCGCCGCGCAGAGGTCGCTGACGAGCCCGACTCCGGGAGCGTAGACCTTCTCCCCGCCCCCGCCGTCGCCGCCCGCGATGGGGTAGACGACCCGCAGGCAGCCCCGGAAGGTGCCGGCCGGGACGGTCTTGACCGCTTCGAGGGAGTCCACGCGGCAGGATTCCCCGCCGCTCTCCCAGCGGCGCCCCTTCTCCAGGGGCAGGGGCAGCAGGAGCTCGCGGCCCAAAGACACGCCGCGGCCGTCCTTGACCAAAGTGAAGTCGGCCGGAGCCCCGCCGGCCAGGGGCGTCCTGCGGCAGTGCGCCCGGACCGCCCCCCCCTCCTCGGCGGCCGAGACCACCTCGAAGCGGTAGCCCCCCCCGCCGCCGGCGGTGCGCGTGCGGTACTCGAGGCGGAGACCCTCGACGAGAGGGAAGTAATCCTTCACGCCCGCATTCTATCAAATAGGTCTTATGACGGGCCCGCGGTGGGCCCTTGGGCCGTGGCCGCCGGCGGACCGGCAGGCTACAATGGTGTCGATGCAGGCCAAGCTGCGGCTGGCTCGCGCCGCCGCGCTCTTGTCGGCGGCGCTCGTGACCGCGGCCCCGCTCCCCGCCGCGGTACTCAGCCGCTCCCAGGTCCATGGCGCTCCCGCGGCGGTCCCCGGCCTGCCCTCTGCCGGCCTGTCCGGCGTCACGGGAACCGGCCTTTCCGTCGGGACCTTGCAGTCCCCCGGACTCGTCTCCGGCCTCACCGCGCTCCCCGCCCCCTCCGTCTCAGCCGCGCCGGCGGCCGGCCCCGTCAGCCTCTCCGCGCCCGAGGCCAAGGCCCCGGCGGCGCTCCCTCCCGGACGCCAGGCGCGCTACCAGGAGCTCTCCGCGCAGCTCTCGGCCGGTCCCGACGACATCCCCGGCGAGGAATCCAAGGGCCTCGCCGACCTCTTCTTCGAACCGGCCCGGACCACGGCCGCCCCCGGCGAAGCGCCGGACTTCGGTCCTGCCGCGTCCGGGGTCAGCGTCACACTCGCGCCGGCCGCTCCGTCGAGCCTCCCGTCCCGCACGGACGCGGCCTCCGTCCAGCGCGCGCCCTACCAGCCCGAGACCGGCATCCTCGCCGCGCTCAAGGACCGCTGGTTCCACGCCCGCCTGCTGGCCGGCCACCTCTACTGGTACACGGTCACCCACATCGCGGACATGTGGCCGGGCTACCAGGAGAAGGTCCGCCGGCTCGCGGCCCAAGGCGAGCCGGCGCCCGTGAGCCGACCCCGGACCTTCTTCTCGCACATGCGCGTCATGGGCGAGACCGGCGTCTTCTACGTGCTGGGCTTCGCCGCGCTCAACGACGCGGACGTGCTGGCGGAGTCCCGGCGGACCTTCGACCGCTTCTTCGACGGCCCGGTTATCGGCGCGGCCGAGCGGCAGGCCTTCGAGCGCTTCCTGGGGCGCATCGCGGTCTTCAACAAGGCCCACCGCGCGCACTCCAACATGAAGAAGCACATCCGCGACGCCCTCCTCGCCGCGTCCGTGATGCCGGCGCGCGACATCGCGCCCTTCTTCGACTCCTTGGCTGTCCGGGACAAGACCGAGCAGATCGAGGACTTCCAGCGCCAGGGCGCAGCCGTGATCCTCAAGATCTACCGGAGCATCGTGCTGGAGACTCTCGCCGAGGAGCCCGCCGCCCCGGACGCGGTGCTGGGCGTGGTGCTGATGGGGAGATTCGCGCGCGGCGCGGCCACTCCCACCAGCGACATGGACACCGAGCTCATCGTGCGCGACGGCCACGAGGGCCGGGTGCAGGCCTTCAACGACCGCCTGGTGGCCAAGTGGGAGGCCCTCGGGCTGCAGAAGGACAACCCGATCACCCCGCACGAGCATCCCCTGCACCCGTCCAAGCGCCTGCTCGCCCTGGTCCACGTCAACAACGACATGCTGGTCTTCTCCCAGGACCAGGCCTTGGAGGAAGCTCTCTCGCCCAGGCCGGGGGAGCCGCCGCTGGTGACCATGGTCCGGCACCGCACCCTGCGGGGATGGATCGGCAGGACCTTCGAGTACGCGGTGGTCTACGCGGTCACGGTCTGGACCGACCTGCGGCGCGCCCCGCGCCGCTGAACGCCACCGTCCCGTCGTCCGCAGGAACGGCGCAGCGGAAGCCGATGGTGTCGGAGGCGGCCCCCGCCTCCGCCCAGTAGCGGATGGCGGCCCGGCTGCTCAGAGCCGCGTTGGCGCGCGAGCCGCCGCGCAGCACGCGGTTGGCCGCCGCGGCCGGTCCCGCGGGGTCCTGGTCAGGGCTCTTCTGGTAGTAGTGGGCGTCGTAGCCGTCCCAGACCCACTGCCAGGCGTTGCCGCCCATGTCGTAGAGCCCGTACTGGTTCGGTCTCTTGAGCCCGACGGGGCGGGTGGAGCCGCCCGCATTGCCCGAGAACCAGGCGTAGTCGCCCAGCGCGGCCGCGTTCTCCCCGTAGCTCCACTTCGTGGAGGCCCCGCCCCGCGCCGCTTTCTCCCACTCCGCCTCGGTGGGGAGGCGCTTGCCCTGCGCGGCGCAGTAGTCGCGGGCAGCCTCCCAGGTCACGCAGTTGGCCGGGTCCTTGGCCCGGGCCGCGACGCCGTGGTTGCACAGGCCCCCGGCCCTGGGAGCCGGGCATGCCCCGCGGCTCACGCAGGCGGCGTATTCCTCGGCGGTCACGTGGTGCCTGTCCAGGTAATAGGCGCGCAGGAACACCTGATGCCGGGGATGCTCATCGGCGGGGCCGACGCCCTCGGGGGAGCCCATCCAGAACTGCCCGGCCGGGATGAGGGTCATGCGGGGCGGCGGGGCCTTGCGGCCGGCGGCCCCGCCCGGGAGGGACAGGACGGCGAGCGCGGCCGCGGCCAGGGCGCAGCCGCGCGCGGTCACGGCCGCCCTCCTCTCGGAGCCTTCCTGGCCTGATATTCCTGCACGACCCGGGTCAGCTCAGTCTGCATGGACTCCTTGATCCGCTGGAGCTCGGAACGCTTCCTCTGATACTCGGCGGCCAGGCTCTCGGCCTGGGCCGCGACCTCCTGCTGGCGCTGGGAGAGGGCCCGGCTCTCGGCCGAGTGCCTGGCGTCCCAGGCCTCCGCGTCCTGGCGCAGCTGCTCCCTCTTGCCCTCGAGCTCCTGGTCGAGCCCGAGGTAGTGCTCCTCCATGGCTGCGGCGCGGGTCCCGATCTCGTGCAGGAGCTCCTCCTGCCTCTTCTTGAAGGCCTCCACGCGCTGCTTGTGCTCCGACTCCAGGGCGGCGTGCCGCTTCTCCCAGAGCGACTCGAGCTCCGCCTCCTTCTCCGAGAGCTGCTTGTAGAAGGCCTCCATCTTCTGGGCCCGGGACTCGTCCTGCTCCGCGGCGGTCTTCAGGTACTTCTCGTGGAACGCGAGGTTCTGGGCCTCCTTGGCCGCCAGCTCGCCCATCAGGGCCTGGATGCGCGCCTCCTTGGCGGCCAGGGAGGCTTCGGCCGCGGCCAGGCGCGCCTCGACGCCCGCCAGCCTGCGCTGGGGCTCGCCGATCGCCGAACGCACCGCGCTCTCGACCTCCTTGGCCGAGGCCTTCTGGAGCTCGTCGTGGCGCTGGCGCAGCAGCGCGATGGCCTGCTCCGCGCGGCGCACCGAGCCGGAGAACTCGTCGATGACGGCCTGGAGGTGGATGGCCTCCGGGGCATCGGCGTCCCAGAGCCTCCGGCAGAGCTCTTCAAGCCTCTCCAGGGCTTCGTGCAGCGGGACCCCCTCTCTCTCTTCAACCATGGCGCTGGGTGTTCACTCTTATTAAAGAATAGGCCTCGAGCCGCCGGGCGTCAATCGGGGATTCCCCATCGGCCCATAGGACAATCCCTGAGGTGGGGAGGCGGCGTCATCTGACGGCCGCTGACCGCCCATGACACGGCGGCCCTTGCCGCGCCGCGGGGACCGGGACTACTCTATGTGAACGGGCCTCTGCGGGGGGCGACATGGCGCGGATACTCGTCGTCGACGACGACCCAAGCGTGCTGAAGCTCATCGCCGCCGTCCTGGGCAAGGACGGACACGACGTCATGAGCTGCTCGTCGGGGAGCGCCGCCCTCGTCGCGCTGGGCATCCGGCCGCTCGACCCGGAAACGGACCCGCCGGAGCTCATCATCCTCGACATCATGATGCCGAAGATCGACGGCTACAGCCTGGCCAAGACCATCCGCGAACACCGGAGCACCCGCCGCATCCCCCTCGTCGTCGTATCGGCCCTGCGCGACATGAGCCGCCTGTTCACCGCCACGGTCCAGGTCGACGGCTTCCTGCGCAAGCCGTTCTCCCCGGACGAACTCATCGCCTGCGTCAGGAAGGCCCTGTATCCGCCGCAGCCGGCGCCGCGGGATGAGGCGGACGGGAGGCGTCATGACTGACGAGCTCACGCAGGAGCAGATGGTCGTGTTCGAGGCGGTCAACGACACTCTCCAGGAGTTCTATGTGGGCATCTCCCTCCTGCCGCTGACCGCCGACGAGATCGCCAGCCAGCACCGGGAGAGCCCGCCTGCGGCCATCGCCCATTGGAAGAAGGAGCACCAGGTCTGGTACCGCTGCGTCGACGCCGGACTGTCGGCCTCGGACAGCCAGGCCTTCGTGCGCAGCTACAGCCAGAGGCTCACCCAGCCCGGCTGGAAGGCCGTGGCGGGCTGAACAACGAGAAAGCCCCCGTTCCCGGGGCTTTCGCTCCAGAACGAATCGGGGGTGTCCGACAGCGTCTCAGCCTGGCTGGACAGGACAAGGACCTCACGTGCCCCCCTCTCCGCGGAACTTTTCGCCCTCTCCCTCGTATAAATAAGTAGGAGTCTTCATGCACCAATCGAGCAAGACGCGTGATAGAATGGGGGCCGGTGTCCTCGGCCCCAGCTACCAGCCCACCCCCTCAGAGAAAGAGGAATGCGCGCGCCTCCTGGCGGGCTTGCGGCTTCCCGCAGACGTCGGCCGCCGCTACCGCAGGGATGCGGACGAATACCTGGCCATCTTCTCCCAGGCCGGCAAAGCGCGCCGGCCCTCGGGCGGCGCGCTCAAGTTCGCCACGCGCCGCTGCGCGCTCTTTCGCCGGGACTACCTGGTGGCCTATGCCGATGCCGCCTGGCTTCTGGAGAAAGCCCCCGGCACCAACGCCTTCGCCACCCCCGCCGTCTGGCTCGGCCCAATCGAATCCCCACCCCTCATCCTTCTGCCGCAGACCAAGGAGCACTGCCACGACCCGGCGTTCCTCTCCATCCTGGAGCACGAGCTCATCCATGTCCACCAATTCCTGCTGGGTACCTGCCCCACAGCCGAGCCGGCCACGACCGCAGGCTGGCTCAAGGACCTCTTCGGCTTCACGCGGGCCGAGTACGAGGCCGACATGATCCAACTGGTCCGCTGCCCCCTGCTCTATGACGCAGTCTGCAGGAACCACGAGGTCCCTTTGCAGCAGTTCTGCGCGCTGAGAGGCTACGCCTCGAGCATGGAGAAGGTCTTCCTGGCGATGGCCGCAGGCAGGCTCGCGCAGGGCGAACTCCTCAAGCTCTTGGACGGGCTGCCCGCGGCCTTGCCCGCGGGCTTTCGGCACATCGGATTGGATGAGCACCTGGGGCTGGCCTTCGCCCGCGCCCTGCCCCGCTATGTGGCAGCGACCCTGGAAGTGCTGACCAAGCTCGCGCCGGGGTTGAGCCAGGCCCTGCGCCCCAATGCGCTCATGAGCTGGCTCGAGGCGCAAGCGCAGCCCGGCGCCGACCGCGGCCTCCGGCCCGAGGGGATCTCTCCGCCGGCTCGATCGCCGATCCAGCAGGAGGCATAAACATGGAACCCATACGCATCAGGCCCGGGGAACCGGGCAGGCTCATCGTACTCTTCCACTATTCACCCGAGCGCGTGGAGAAGATCAAGACCGTGCCCGGTAAGATCTGGCACAAGGAGCAGCGGTATTGGTCCGTGCCGCACTTCGACAAGGCGGTGGAGCGCCTGCTGCAGGTCTTCGCCGGCGAGCAGGTCCTGGTGGCCCCCGCGCTCGGGGCATACGCGGCGGCCCCCGCGCCGCGGCCGGAGTCGTCGGTCTCCCTGGCGCAAGCCCAGGAGATCGGCTCCCTGCTGAAGGTGCTCCGGTCGAAGATACGCTCGCGGCACTTCAGCCCGAGCACCGAGTCGACCTACGCGGCCTGGGCCGAGCGCTTCCTGCGCCAAAACGCAGGCACGCCCCTGGAGAAGCTGGGCCAGACCGAGGCCGCCGCCTTCTTGTCGTTCTTGGCCACGCATTGGCACGTGGCCGCCTCGACCCAGAACCAGGCCCTCAACGCCCTGATCTTCTTCTTCAAGGAGGTCCTGGGCCGGGAGCTCGGCCTCGTCGAAGGGGTCGTCCGGTCCAAACGGCCGGCGCGCCTGCCCGTGGTGCTCTCCCGCGACGAGGTCAAGCGGGTGCTGGGACAGATGAGCGGCACCCCGCAGTTGATGTCCATGCTCCTCTACGGCTCCGGGCTGCGCCTCATGGAGTGCTGCGAGCTCAGGATCAAGGACCTCGACTTCGGCCAGAACCAGATCGTGGTCCGCTCCGGCAAGGGCGGCAAGGACCGCTACACCATGTTCCCCACCTCCGCCCAGGAGCCCATGCGCAAGCACCTGGAGTGGGTCAAGCGCCAGCACGACGAGGACCTGGCCAACGGCCTGGGCAGCGTGGAACTGCCCTTCGCCTTGGCGAGGAAGTACCCCAACGCCCCCAAGGAATGGGGCTGGCAGTGGGTGTTCCCCGCCTCGAGCCACTACGAGATTCCGGAGACCGGCCAGCGCCGGCGCCACCACCTGCACGAGTCGGTGCTCCAAAAGGCCTTCAAAGAGGCGCGCCTCAAGGCCGCGATCGCCAAGCCGGCCAGTTGCCATACGCTGCGCCACTCCTTCGCCACCCACCTGCTGGAAGACGGCTACGATATCCGGACCGTCCAGGAGCTGCTCGGCCATGTCAGCGTCAACACCACCATGATCTACACCCATGTGCTCAACCGGGGCGGAAAAGGGGTCGTCAGCCCCGCCGACAAGCTCCTCGGGACCTAGGAGTTCCCGCACCTCTTGCATTACTGTCAGACAAAAGGCCGTCCGGCCCCGCGGCTTCGCACAAAGTGGAAAAGCGAATCCATCTTGCCTGAGATAGGCTTCTAAAGTAGAATTTGACTATAAGAGTCCGTCCGAACTGCTAAAACACTGTTCGGCAGACTCATATGTTGGGCGGCGCTAGTAAGCTGATGGCACAATGAACAATCGATTTAGAATCCGACCTGGCTTTGCGATAACGATAGCCATACCAGGGTAGTCGGAGCCGCAGGTTTGTGGCTTCTCGTCGTTACGGCATTTGCGATTTTCTTTGGGCTAGTCGCTCTTGTAAAGCGCATTGCAGGGGCAAGAGGTGAACGGCTAACATCGGGTTCTACCGGCACGCTTCGGGGCCGATGAAGTTGGGCCATGGGTCTACCGAATGCGCGCGCTGCCGCGCGCGCGGTAGACCCAGGCGTTACACGCCCGGATCCAAGCACATCCAGACCGGCGCATAACAGGCCGCTTCTGCGGACGCGCGCACGGATAGCGGCGGGCCTATAACCAACGACCCTCACCTTCCGGCCGGATCCTCCACGTGTCCTGTCAATCCCG
>JACRDS010000131.1 GCA_016212825.1 Elusimicrobiota bacterium
GGGCCGCCGCGGATCTTAAAAACGCCGCCGTCTACTGTCCGGCTTTGACCGGTTCCGCCGCCTTGGCCGCCTCGGCCTGGGCTTCCTTCACCTTCCCCTTCGCCTCCTTCACATCGCCCAGAAGCGTGCTCTTCGGATGCGCCTTCCCGAAGGCCTCCAAGGCCGCCAGCGCCTCGTCATACTTGCCCGCCACGGCCAGGTCCACCGCCTTCTCGAACTCGCGCGCCTCCGCCTTGCGCACCTTGATCTTGCGCTCCTTGGCCGGATCCTTCATGCCCGGCTTGCTCAAGTCCGACTTCTCGTCCCCCTGCGCCGCCCCGCGCACCGCGGCCACGGCCACCACGCCCCGCTTCTGGTAGACCCCCTCGACCGACGACTCCATAAGCCCCTGCTTGAGGTGCTTGAAGTAGGTCTTCAGGGAGTCCCATTTGCTCCCCTCGGCATGCGCCCCCGCGGCCAGCATCAACGCCAGAGCCAGATATCTCATAGCCCCTCCTCAGTTCAGATGTCCCAGCAGAGTGTCCACGGCCGGCTTCAAGGAGCCGTCCAACGCCAGGGCCTTCTGCGCGTAGCCCTGCGCCTTGGCCTTGTCCTTGAGGTTCACCGCGGTCTTGACCAGATTGAGCCAGAGTTCCGCGTCCGACGGCTCGGCCGCGGCCGCCTTCAGGTACTGCATCTCGGCCTTGGCATAGTCGCCGGCCAGGAAGGCCAGCCCGGCCAGATTGTTGAGGGCGGAGGCATGCTTGGGGTCCACGGCCAGGGCCGCCTCGAAAGCGGCCGCGGAGGCGGACGCGTCGCCCTTCTGGTGCTCCAGCAGCCCGAGCTGGACCAAGACGTCCGCGTCCTTGGGATCCGCGGCCAGGGCCTCGTCGTAGAGCTTCCGGAGGAAGTCGTAGCGCTGGACCGCCAGGGTCTCCGCCGAGGACGCGAAGCGCTTGGCCCGCGCCGGCGCCTTGGGCACCTCGCTCGTCCAGCCCGCCTCGGGCAACGTCGCGGGCTCGAAAGTCTCCCAAGCCCGGCGCGGGTCCAGGATGCGCACCCGGCCCTTGCCGCTCTCGGTCTTGTAGGCGTAGAGCGCCTTGCGGTAAGCCTCCACGAAGGGGCTGCCCACCATCGTCGCCTCGAGCGGGATCCACCAGGTGCCCTCGTGCAGGACCATCTCCTCGGCGGGCAGGCCCGCCTCGGCCGGGTCGTCGGCCTCCGTGTCGAACATCAAGGCCATGTGGCCCGGGTAGTCGAGCAGGACCGAGCGCACGTTGGCCCCGTAGAGCAGGGAGGCCAGCAAGGTCGCCAGATCGTCGCACTGCCCGCTCCTGCGCTTGAGGGTCTCGCGCGGGAACTGGGCGTAGTCCACGGGGAAGTTGGGGTCCTCGCGCAGGGCCTCATAGGGGTTGTTGGGGTTGCTCTGGAAGCGCACCCCGGCCTCGGAGAGCGCCTCCCAGAGGTGCATGGCCGTGACGATGTTGGCGTTCAGCGCCGCCGCGGCGCGGGACTGCGGTCGGTCGCGCAGGACCTCGACCGCGAACTCGCGCACCGGCGGGTCCTTGGGCGTCATGAAGTTGGCGATGCGCTGCGGGTCCTCCCAGGTGATGGCGTTGCGCGAGTACACGCGCAGGGGCTTGGTCAGGGAGACCGTCTCCTGCTTGCCGTCCTGAAAGTAGGTCAGGGCCAGTTCCGCCTGCACCGGCGTGTCCTCGCTCACCTCCAGGACCTTGTTGTTGAGGGTGGCGATGAGCGGGATCTCTACGGATTCGCCGCCGTCGAGCTTCTTGATCTCCGTGTCGTAGCCGAAGTCCATGAACTCCTTGAGGCGGAAGGAGAGCTTGAGTCCCTGGTACGGCGCGCTGGTGGTGTTGGTCACGCGCGCCTTGCCCACCGGGTTCCTGAGGTACCACTTGTAGTTGGCGGAGAAGATGTTGCCGATCGCGGCCGTGGAGATCTCCACCGGCGCCTTGTTGGCGGCGGGCGGCACGTAGACCGGGAAGGGCGGGGAGAGCGGGCCCACGTCCTTGGTCTTGGCCACGGTGGCCACCACGTACCAGGACACGGCGTCCGCGGCCGCGGCCGGGTCCGAGAAGCGCGCGGTCTCGGGGCGGCCCGCCTCGACGAAGGGCCCGGCCGGGTCCGTGGCGCGGCTGACCGCGTAGCCCGCGGCCCACTGGTCCGCGACCGGCTTCCAGGACAGGCTCACCACCCCCTCCTTGGTCGAGCTCGCGATGGAGACCGGGGCGGCGAGTTGCGGGTGCAGGTCGTAGGTCACGATGCGCGCCTTGCCGTAGTCCGCGAGCAGCAGCCGCTCGCCCTGGATGGCCACAGCCGTCGGCTCCTTGAGCTCGCGCTCCGCCGGCCCGGGCGCGAAGAAGTCCGTCAGCCACGCCCCGTCCTTGGTGTAGACAGAGACTCGGGAGAGCTCGTCGTCGAGCACGTAGAGGTAGTTGCGGCCGTCGAAGGCCAGAGCCGTGGGCGAGCGGAACTGGCCCGGGCCGTCGCCCTCCTCGCCCCAAGCCGCCAGGAACGCCCCCGAAGGCTCCACCTTGAAGACCTTCTTGAGGCCCCGGTCCGTGAAGTAGAGGAAGCGGCCCTTGTCCCAGGCCAGGGCCGTGGGTTCGACCAAGGAGTGGGGCCCCACCTGGGGGCCGAAGCCGAAGAGGAAGGCCCCCTCCGGGCTGAAGGCGGAAATGCGCCGGTTGCCCGCATCCGCCACGTAGACCGTCCCCGCCTCGTTGACGGCCACGCCCCGCGGGTCGCTGACGCGCCCCTCCTTCTTCTTGCTGTCGAACATGCCCGAGCTCTCCGCGATCACGGCCTTGGGCGCCCCGTCGATGTCGTAGCGCTGGATGCGGTTGCGGGGGGTGTCCGAGGCGTAGATGCCCAGCTTCCTGGACACGGCGAAGCCGCGCGTGCCGGAGAGCCCGCCCGGGGCCTTGGCGTCCTTGCTGCCGAAGCGGGCCTTGAACTTCCCCTCCGCGTCGAACACCGCGAACTGTCCGGCCAGGGGCAGGTACGCGTAGAGCTCGTCTCCGAACGGAGCCAGGACCGAGGCCGCCTGCTGCCAGGAACGGCTGGGGCCCGAGACCGTGAGCTTGGTCTGCAGGTTGGGCGCCACCGGCTCGGTCTTGAGCTTGTTGCTGACCTCCGCGCGCTGAAGGCGCGCGTTGCCCGCGTCGAGCACGATCACCATGCCGTCCGGGGCCAGGGCGATGCCTTCGGGCTTCTTGAACTGCCCCACGCCCGAGCCCGCGCTGCCGAAGCGGCCGAGCTCCTTGTCGTCCGGGCCGCGCTCCACCACCTTGCCGCTGTCCGCGTCGAGCTCGTAGATGAAGCCGTAGGCGTCCATGGCGAAGTCGTCGCCTTTGACGGGGAACTGACGGACGAAACGCGCCGAGGCGTCGAACCGCTGGACGCGGTCATTGCCCCGGTCGAGCACGACCATGTTGTCCGCGGCGTCCACGGCGACCCGGACCGGCTCTTTGAAGCGGCCCGGCTCCTTGCCCGAGGAGCCCACCCCGAAGAGCAGGATGCCCTCGGCCGTGAAGACCTGGACCCGGTCGTTGCCGGTGTCCGCCACGTAGACCCGCCCGTCCGGGCCCACGGCCACGGAGTTCGGAGCGCGGAGCATGCCGCGCTCCGAGCCGCGCGTGCCGCAGGACCAGAGCGTCTCTCCGTCGGCGGAGAGCACCTTGATGCGGTGGTTGCCGGTGTCGGCCACGTAGACCTTCCCGTCCGGACCCACGGCCACGCCGCGCGGCGCCTGGAATCCATCCTTGTCGGAGCCCTTGCGGCCGACCGTCTTGAGGAGGCGCCCGTCGGAATCGTAGATGAACAGGGCCGGTTTCTTCTCGTCCGCCACGTAGAGCCGGGCCGCGGAGGCCGCCGCGGCCACGGGCTTGAGCATGCCCGCGGCCTTGATGGGCTCGAGGAAGCGGATGGTGTCGTAGGCCCGCGCGGGGACTCCGGCCAGCAGGGCCGATAGGAAGAGGAGGTTTTTCATGGCTTGATGGACTCCTTGATCAGGCGGTTGACGACGACCGGGTCGGCTTTGCCCCGGGAGAGCTTCATGACCGCGCCCACCAGAGAGCCGATGGCGCGGTCGTTCCCGGCCTTGAGGTCCGCGGCGGCCTTGGCGTTGGCCGCCAGGGCGGCCGCGACCCAGGCCGCCACCTGCGCCTCGTCCGAGACCTGGGCCAGGCCGAGGCGCGCCACGGTCTCGGCGGCCGAGCCGCCCTTCTCCCACAGGGCGGCGAAGGCGGCCTTGGCTCCCTTGCTCGAGAGCGTGCCGCCCTCCACCAAAGCCGCCAGGGCGCCCAGCTCCGCGGCCGGCAGGCGCGCGGCCTCCGGAGCCAGGCCCTCGGCCTTGAGCCGGGCCAGGACCTCGGTGGCGATGAGGTTGGCCGCGAGCTTGGCCGCGGCCGGGCCGAGTCCCCGGGCCGCCGCGTCGAAGTACTCG
This sequence comes from Elusimicrobiota bacterium, assembly GCA_016212825.1. Taxonomy (GTDB): domain Bacteria; phylum Elusimicrobiota; class Elusimicrobia; order UBA1565; family UBA9628; genus UBA9628. The sequence continues at coordinate 4,448 of JACRDS010000131.1, forward strand.
GCCAGCGACCGGTCGCTGGTCAGCAGCTCGGAGTCCCCGGCGCCCAAGCCGTATTGGGACGCGAAGCGCTCCCTCTTGGCCGCGGGCAGCTCCGGGAGCCTCGCCTTGAGCTCGGCGACCCACTTGGCGTCCGCGACCAGAGGCGGCAGGTCCGGGTCCGGGAAGTAGCGGTAGTCCTCGGCGCCTTCCTTGGAGCGCATGGGCTCCGTGACGCCTCGCTGCGCGTCCCAGAGCCGGGTCTCCTGGGCCACGCGGCCGCCGGAGGCGAGGACCTCGGCCTGGCGCCGGCACTCGTATTCCAGGGCGTCCTTGACCGCGCGCAGGGAGTTGAGGTTCTTGATCTCCGCGCGGATGCCGAACCCGGAGGTCCCCGCGGGCCGCAGGGAGACGTTGGCGTCGCAGCGCAGCTCGCCCTTCTCCATGTCGCAGCGGCTGGCGCCCGCGTACTGGACGACCTCGCGCAGGCCCTTGAGATAGGCGTAGGCCTCCTCGGGCGAGCGGATATCCGCCTCGCTGACGATCTCGATGAGGGGCACGCCGCCGCGGTTGAAGTCCACCCAGGAGCCCTCCAGCTCGCGCGAGCCCACGGCGTGCAGGAGCTTGCCCGCGTCCTCCTCGAGATGGATGCGCTGGATGCGCACATGCCTGCCGGCGCCCGGCAGGTCTATCCAGCCGTCGCGGGCGAGGGGCTTCTCGTACTGCGAGATCTGGTAGGCCTTGGGCAGGTCCGGGTAGAAGTAGTTCTTGCGCGCGAAGACCGAGGCCGGGGCCAGGCGGCAGTTCAGCGCCAGGGCCGCCTCGAAGGCCAGCTCCGCCGCGGCGCGGTTGAGCACCGGCAGGACCCCGGGCTGTCCCGTGCACACCGGGCAGACCCGCGTGTTGGGCGGCGCGCCGAAGCCGTCCGTGGGGCAGGGGCAGAAGAGCTTGCTGCGCGTGGCGAGCTGGACGTGGACCTCCAGGCCCACCACCGTCTCGAAGGCCGCGCTCACGCCGCCCTCCGCCCGCGGAAGGCCGCCAGCAGGGCGACGTCGCTGGGATAGCTGACGAGCCGGCGCGCCGATTCCAGAGGCGCCCAGCGCACGGCCAGGATCTCGCCCGGGTCCCGGCTGCCGGTCCTGCGCAGGGGCGCCATCAGATACCACTTGACCTGCTTGGAGACCTCCCGGCCGTCCCGGAGGAAGCGGTAGCGCGCCGTGGCCAGAGCCACGCGCACGCGGCAGGCCCAGCCCGTCTCCTCCTCCACCTCGCGCAGGGCCGCCTGGCGCGGGCCCTCGCCCGCTTCCAGGTGCCCCTTGGGGAAGGTCCAGCGGACCTCGCCTTCCAGGTTCTCCACCTTCACCATGAGGACCTTGCCGTCCCGCACCACCAAGCCGCCCGCGGAGACCTCCTTAAGCACGGTCCGCCTCCGGGAGCCCGGGGAAGGGGACGGCCGCTTCCAGGGCCGCGGCCGCGCGCAGCAGGGTCCCCTCGCAGAAGGAGTCCGCGATGAGCTGCAGGCCGATGGGCAGGCCGCCCTTGGTCAGGCCGCAGGGCACCGAGAGGCTGGCGTTGCCCGCCATGCTCGAAGGGATGGTGTAGACGTCGGACAGGTACATGGCCACCGGGTCCGCGGACTTCTCGCCCAGGGCGAAGGCCGCGGTGGGCGCGACCGGCGCGGCCAGGACGTCGACCCCCTGGAAAGCGGCGGCGAAATCCGCCTTGATGAGGGTGCGCGCGCGCTGGGCCTTGGCGTAGTAGGCGTCGTAGTAGCCCGCGCTCAGGACGTAGGTCCCCAGCATGACGCGGCGCTTGACCTCCGGGCCGAAGCCCTCGCCGCGCGAGAGCTCGTAGAGCTCCGCCAGGCTCCGGGCCGCCGGGCTGCGCCGGCCGTAGCGCACCCCGTCGAAGCGGGCCAGGTTCGAGCTGGCCTCGGCCGGGGCCAGGATGTAGTAGGAGCTCACCGCGTAGCGCGTGTGGGGCAGGGACACCTCGCGGACCTCGGCGCCCAGGACGCGCAGGGCCTCCACGGCCGCGCGCACCGCGGCCTCCACCTCGGGGTCCAGCCCCGCGGCGAGATATTCCCTGGGCAGGCCGACGCGCAGGCCCTTCACCCCGGTCCCGAGATCCTGGAGGTAGTCGGGCACGGGCATGGCCGAGCAGGTGGAGTCGCCGGGGTCGGCGCCCGCGATGACCGAGAGAGCCAGGGCCGCGTCCTCCACGGTGCGGGCCAGAGGCCCGATCTGGTCCAGAGAGGAGGCGAAGGCGATGAGCCCGCGGCGGGAGACCCGGCCGTAGCTGGGCTTGAGGCCCACGACCCCGCAGAAGGCGGCGGGCTGGCGGATGGAGCCTCCCGTGTCCGAGCCCAGGGCCAGGGGGCACAGTCCCGCCGCGACGGCGGCCGCCGAGCCGCCGGAGGAGCCGCCGGGCACGCGGGCGGGGGCCCAGGGGTTGCGCGCGGGGCCGAAGGCGGAGTTCTCGGTGGAGGAGCCCATGGCGAACTCGTCCATGTTGGTGTGTCCGATGATGACCGCGTCCTCGGCCAGGAGCCGCTCCACGGCCGCGGCGTCGTAGGAGGCCACGTGCCCCTGCAGGAGGCGCGAGCCGGCCGTGGTCTCCACGCCGCGCACCAGCATGTTGTCCTTGACCGCCACGGGCACGCCCGCCAGCCGGCCCAGGGTCTCGCCGCGGCCGCGCTTGGCGTCCACGGCCCGGGCTTGGGCCAGGGCTTGGTCCTCCAGGAGCCGCACGAAGGCGCCCAGGTCCTTGCGGGCCCGGGCCTTCCGGAGGACGGCGCGCAGCACGGATTCGGCCGAGGCTCTGCCGGAGCGGACGTCGCGCGCGACGGCGGCGGCGCAGGGCGTCATTCGATGAGCAGGGCTTCCTCGCGGCCGGAGTGGCGCTCCGCGGGCTCCGGGGCGGCCGGGCCCGCCTTGCCGGAGGCTTTGCGCGCGGGCTCGGGCCGGGCCTCGTCCGGGACCTCGACCTGGCCTTCGCTCTCCACGGGCGAGGCCTCATCCCAACGATCCAGGCCCGAAGAACGCTTGGGAGAGGATGGGGCCGGATCCCTCTCCCGGACGACCGGGGCAGGAGCAGGCTTCTTCCCTGAAGATTCCGGCACGGCCATGTCGTCGTCCACGGCGGCGGCCTTGCGCGCCGGCTTCTTGCGCGCGCGGCCCTCCTCGCTGGTCACGAAGGCGGGCTCCGCGGGCGCCTCCCCGGCAGGCGCGGCGAGCCCCCAGGCCGCGGGCCGCCGCTCCGGCTTGGCCTCGGCGGAGGCCTCGACGCCGTCGATGGCGGCCTGGAGCTGGTCGCGCCTGGACGGGAGCAGCTCCTGGGCGCGCTTGAGGTCGGCCAGGGCGCCCAGGCGGTCGCCCAGTTGGGCACGGGCCAGGCCGCGGTTGGAATAGGCCAGGCCCCGCCGGGGGTCCTGGGCGATGACCGCGGAGAGGTCCGCCACGGCCCCGGGATAATCCCGCGTCAGGAAGCGCACGTTGGAGCGCAGGTAGAGGGCCTCGGCGTAATCCGGGTTCTCGGCGATGAACTCGTCGAAGTCGGACAGCGCCTCCCGATAGTCCTTGATCTCCCGGCGGCACTTGCCGCGGTAGAAGCGCGCCCAGGTGAAGCGGGGGTTGATCTCGAGGACCCGGTCGAAGTCGCGGATGGCGGCCGCGAAATCCTTGCGCCGCTCCTGCACCGTGCCCCGCACGAGATAGGCGGCGGCGAAGCGGCCGTTGGCGCGCACGGCCTCGCCGAGGTTCTGCAGGGCCCGCCCGAGCTGGCCCTGCGCGCTGGCCACGCTGCCCGCGCCGTAGTAGGCCTGCGCCGCCTCCGGGTCGAGCTTGAGGGCCTCGGCGAAGTCCTTCTCCGCGGCGGCGTAGTCCTTGAGCACGAAGCGCGCCAGGCCGCGGGCGGTGGAGGATTCCGCGCTGTTGGGCCGCAGGTGGGTGGCCACGAAGGCGTCGCGGTTGGCGTTGAGCCGGTCGCCGAGGTTCCAGCGGCACATGGCGCGGTGGCCCAGGGCGGTCTTCCAGTCGGGGAAGAGGGCGACCGCCTTGTCGAAGGCCTGCAGGGCGGCCTCGAAATCGGCCTTCTCGTAGAGCGCGATGCCCGCGGCCAGGGCCTTCTGCGCCTCGGCGCCCGGGGCCCGGGGCTTGGCCGGGGCCTTGGCCCCGGCCGCCAGGGCGCAGGACGCGGCCAGCAGGAGCATCTTCACGCGATCACCCTGGGGACTTTATAGCAGCCCCCCTCGCTCTGCGGGGCCAGGGCCAGCAGGCGCTCGGGTTCCGGGAAGGGCCTGGCCGCATCCTCGCGCATCACGTTGGAGAGGGCCGAGACGCTGGCCGTGGCCGGGGTCTCGGCCGTGTCGAGCCCGGAGAGCTCGGCCATGAGCTCGAGGATGCCGCCGAACTGCCGCTCGTAGAGGGCCGCCTCCTCGTCGCTCAGGCGCAGGCGCGCCAGCCGGGCCACGCGGCGGACCTCCGCGGCGCTGATGGCCACTATTCCCGCTCCAGGGGCGCGTAGCGCGCCAGGAACTTGGCCGAGCGGCCGTCGTCGAACAGCACCGCGACCTTCAGGATGTCGCCCGAGCCCGCGGCGTCGGTCACGCGGCCGCGGCCGAAGTCCGGATGCACGACGCGCATGCCGACCTTGGCCCCGCAGGAGGAAAGCCTCCGGGAGGCCGGAGTCGCGGCGGGCGGGGCCGCATGACGGGCGGGAGCGGCGGGGGTGCCCTGGAAGAGCAGTTGCGCCTCCACGATGAAGCGCGAGGGCAGGTTGGCGTAGACCTGGCCGAAGAGGCGGCGCGTGGAGGCGTAGGTGATGTGCAGCAACTCCCGCGCCCGGGTGATGCCCACGTAGCACAGGCGCCGCTCCTCCTCGAGCTCATCGGGCGCGGCGCCCTTGGAGCCGATGGGGAAGAGGCCTTCCTCCAGGCCGGTCAGGAACACCACGGGATATTCCAGGCCCTTGGCCAGGTGCACGGTCATCAGGGTCACGGCCGGCTTGCTGGGATCGTAGGAGTCGAGGTCGGTCTGCAAGGACACGGCCTCAAGATAGCGGGAGAGGTCGAGGGCCGCGTCGGCCGGGGCTTTCTCCTCGTACTCCTTGGAGGAGTTGATGAGCTCCTGGAGGTTCTCCAGGCGGCCGGCGGCCTCGGGGTCGGTGCCGACCTGGCCTTCGATCCAGGCCCAGTAGCCGGTCTGCTCCAGGATCAGCGCGATGGCCCGCGAGGCGGTCACGCCCGCGGTGTCGGCGCGCAGCTTCTCCACCACATGCACGAGCTCGCCCAGGGCCCGGCGGCAGGAGGCGGTGAGCCCGGGGATCCCGGCCTGGCGGGAGAAGGCCTCCCAAAGGCCGATCCCGCGCGCCTCGGCATGGCTTGCGATGCGGTCCAGGCTGGTCTTGCCGATGCCCCGGGCCGGGACGTTGACGACGCGCTGCAGGCTCGCGGAATCGGCGGGGTTGAGGATGAGGCGCGCGTAGGCCAGGGCGTCCTTGACCTCCTTGCGCTCGTAGAAGCGCATGGCCCCCACGATGACGTAGGGCAGGCCGGCGCGGCGCAGGGCCTCCTCGAAGGAGCGGCTCTGGGCGTTGGTGCGGTAGAAGACGGCGGTCTCGCGCAGGGAACGTCCGCCGTCGAGGAGCGCGCGGATGCGGCGCACGGTCCAGACCGCCTCCTCCATCTCGTTGGGCAGCTCCTGGACCACCACGGTCTCGCCCGCGGGCTTGGTGGTCCAGAGGGTCTTGGGCTTGCGCGACTTGTTGTGGCGGATGACCCGGCCGGCGGCCTCGAGTATGCTCGAGGTGGAGCGGTAGTTCTGCTCGAGGGTGACGACCTTGGTCTCGGGGAAGTCGTTCTCGAACTCGAGGATGTTGCGCACGTTGGCGCCGCGCCAGGAGTAGATGCCCTGGTCGTCGTCGCCCACCACGCAGATGTTGCGGTGCTTGGCCGCCAGGGTCTTGGTAAGGATGTACTGGGCGTGGTTGGTGTCCTGGTATTCGTCGACGAGCATGTGCGTGAAGAACTGCTGGTAGTGGCTGCGCGCCTCCTCGTGGTTGCACAGCAGTTCGCAGGCCTTGAGCAGGAGGTCCCCGAAATCCAGGGCCCCGGCCGCGTCGAGCTTGCGCTGGTAGGCCAGGTAGATGTCGGCCGCGGTCCTACGCGCGGGGTCGGCCGCGGTCATGGCGTGGATGGAGTAGGACTGGGCGTCGAGGAGGTCGTCCTTGGCCCGGGAGATGATGCTGACGTACATCGAGGCCTTCTTGTCCTGGTCCTCGAGCCCGACGGCCTTCATGGCCTCGGCCACCAGGCGCTTCTGGTCGGACTGGTCGTAGATGGTGAAGTGGCGGGAGAGCTTGAGGAGGTCGTGGTGGCGGCGCACCAGGCGCGCGGCGAAGGCGTGGAAGGTGTAGGCCCAGACCAGGGCGCCCTTGCCGGGGGCGAGCTCCTCGATGCGCCGGCGCATCTCCTCGGCGGCCTTGTTGGTGAAGGTGACCGCGAGGATGCGCTCAGGCGCCGCCCCCCGGCTGATGAGGTGCGCGATGCGGTAGGTGATGACGCGGGTCTTGCCGGTGCCGGCCCCGGCCAGGACCAGGAGCGGGCCGTCGCAGTGGAGCACCCCCTCCCGCTGCTGGGGGTTGAGGACTCCGAGGTCGGGAGGCGGGCATGTTTCCATTCGTGATATTTTACCTTATTGGGTCGGGATCGGCTCAGCCGTCCGAGCCCGGAGGCCCCCAGACACGGCCCTGTGTTTCAGGTCCAGGATCGCGAGGGTCTGTTGCGAGCCCGGGGCCGCTATGTTAGAATCCCGGAAGAGCGTCATGCCCATCCCGGAAAGCCAGCTCAAAGCCTGGGCCGAGCAGGGTCCGGTCGCCCCGGCGCAGAGCGCCCTGGAGTCCCTGCGCGAGACCCTGTTCGGCGATGTCCGCTCGCTCGTCCATGACCACGCGACCGACTTCTTCATGCGCGGATCCTACGGAAACGGCACGAACACCAGCGGCCAGGTCCCGGTGGACGCCGCGGTGGTGCTGACCTCGGCCTGGTCGCAGGACCTCGCCACGGGCGGGACGAGCCCGAGCGACCTGAGCCGCCTGCAGACCGCCTCCCGGGAGTTCCGCCTCGACGTGCTGGGAACCCTGCGCGCCAAGCACGGCCTGGCCGGCGTGGAGGACCTCTCCGACGGCCTCCTCCTCGCGGGCGCGGAGGGCCGGCTCCCCATCCGGCTCCAGGTCGGCATCCAACACCGCCTCTACCTGAGCTTCGGAGTCGTTTCGGGGAAGCAGTACCAGGAAGGCCTCTGCTTCTGGACCCCGGACGGCCAGCAGGTCGTGCGCTTCCCCAAGCTCCACCACGAGAACGGCCAGGCCAAGGACGGGGAGTCCGGCGCCAAGGGCTGGTTCAAGCCCCTGGTGCGCGTGTTCAAGAGCGCGCGCGACCACCTGGCGCGGGGCCAGGCCATCGACCCGGCCCTGGCGCCCTCCTATTTCCTGGAATGCCTGGTCTACAACATCCCCGACCAGTTCTTCGGCTGGTCCCTGGCCGACTCCCTCGCCGGAGCCCTCAAGTGGCTGGGCTCCGCCCAGCTGTCCGGGCTCAGGGCCCAGAACGGCATCGACCCGCTCTTCGGATCAGGCCTCGGCCGCTGGTCGGACGACCATGCCCGCCTCTCCCTCTCCGCCCTGGCGCGGGCCTGGACCGAGTGGCCCCCCGCCGCTCAGTAGCGCACGGTGTAGGAGTAGCTCGACTTCGGGAATCGGCGCAGGCGGGACTGCACCTCCTCCAGGCGCACCAGGCGGGAGCCCTCGCCCGCGACGAAGTCGTCCACCAGGGCCCGGGCCGCGGCCGCGTCGCCCTCGGCCTTGATGCGGCCCACGACACGCATGAGCCGCTCCACGGAGGCGGGCAGCTTCTCGAAGTCCAGACTGAAGAGTTCGCGCCCGCCCGTCCTCACGACGCCCATGGCCCCGTCGCGCAGGAAGGTCCCGATCTGCACGGCCGCGAGCTGGCTGTAGGGCTTGGGGTTGTCCCCGTCGCTGAACATGCCCAGGGCGATGTGGCCGAAGGCCCAGGCGATCTCGTGGACGTAGGCCTGCCGCGCGAAATCCGCCGTGATTATGCCCTTGCGCTTGAGCAGCTCGATGTACCAGAGGGCCGCGGTCTGGGCCTTGAGCTCCTCGAGCACGCCGTCGAGCCGCCCCCCGAAGATCTCGGAAGGGCTCTTCCCGTCGACCAGGGAGTCCGTGTGCGGCCCCAGGTTGTGCGCGGCCTCGTGCAGGATCACGCCCAGGTTGCCCGGCTCGCGGTCGTCCGTGTACCAGGCCAGCGCCTCCGGGGCCAGCAGGGCCTCAGCCTTCCGCCGGGCGATGCGGCGCGACTCGGGGTCCGCGCCGATGTTGCTCATCACCATGGTGCGCCGACGGCCCTCCCGGGCCACCTTGCCCCAGTTGGGCAGGGACTGCCCGGAGATGGCGCCCAGCCCGGGGCGGGAATCGCCGGCGTTGAGGACCACCTCGATGAAGTCCGGCAGCTTGAAGGCGACCTTGCGGGCCTGATACCGGGGGCCGATGAGCGCGGCCAGGGAATCCTCCAACTCCTGGCGCAGGGGCGCGAGCCGGTCCTGCCAGGCCAGGGCCGCCTGGTCGATGCGCGCCCAGGCCAGATGGAAGCCCGCCTTCTCCTGGCAGGCCTCGAAGCTCGTCTCGTCGGGCGCCACGCGCAGGTACCACCGGCTGTTGCGCCCGTTCATGGCGGCCCAGGCCTCGTCCGCCTCGGCCCAGTCGCCGCCCTCGAAGCCCGCCGCCGCGCCGCGCAGGTAGCGCTGGAAGACGGCCTCGTCTGCTCCCAGCGCGGCCTCGGCCCGGCGCAGTTCGGCCGCCACCAGGCGCATCCTGGCGCCGTAGGCCGAGACCAGGCTCGCGGCCGCGGACTCGCCCTTCGCGTCCAGACGGACCACGGTGAAAGGGTCGAGCAGCGACCGACCGTCGGGCCGGCCGCGCAGGGACTCGCACATGGCCGCGTCCTGCTCCCAGCCTTTCGGGTAGGCGTCGGAGAGCTTCTGGGGGAAGCTCGGCACGGCGCTGCAGAACGGGTCGTCCTCGGTGAGCGGCGCCTCGCACCAGGGGCCGTGGTTGCGCTCGAAGAGGGCGCGCGAGGCCGCGTCCCCGGCCGGGATGGAGGCGCGCAGACGCAGGGAGCCCTTCTGCTCCTCGTAGAGCTCGTCGATGATCCTCGCCGCGGCCGACAGGTGCCGGGCCAGCGCCCGCTCGGCCCGCGGAGCCTTGCGGAAGTCGTTGTGGATGAGAACGGGCAGGCCCTGGTCGAGCTCGCGGCGCACCGCCTCCAGGCGCCGGGCCTGGACCAGGCGGCGGTAGGCGGCCTCGAACTCCCTGGTCAGGGCCCCGCCCGCGGCGTAGCGCGAGATGTCCGCCCGCCCCACCGGCAGCAGAGCCGCGGGCGAGGGCAGGGGGCCCGGCGCCGCCTCCGGGGCCCAGTAGAGCGGGACGCCGTTCTGCACGGCTAGGCGGTTGAAGTCCTCGCGGGAGAGGACGGGGCCTCCGCCGGCGGCCTGGCCGGCGCGCGCGGGCAGGGCCGGCAGGCAGACGGCGAGCAAGAGCAGGGCGGTTCGCATGGGTTCCTTCCTCACGGCGGGGATTGCCTAGCCCTGGCCCAACAGCTTCTTGACCTTGCCCAGCAGGGACTGCAGGTTGATGGGCTTGAGGATGTAGTCGTCGGCTCCGGCCTGGAACGCCTCGTCGAGCTCCTTGGTGACGCTCACGGAGGTGCACATGAGGACCTTGAGGTTCTTGAGCTTGGCGTCGCAGCGCAGGATGGTCAGAGTCATGATCCCGTCCGTCTTGGGCATGTTGCGGTCCAGGATGACGAGGTCGTAGGGGTTCTTGCGCGCCGCGGCCACGGCCTCCAGGCCGTTGCAGGCCTGGTCCACGGCATGGCCGTCCATGGTGAGCAGGTCCGTGATGAACGAGCGGACCGTCTCTTCGTCGTCTACGACCAGGATGCGTGCCATGAGAGGATTTCTAGCATATTTGAGCCGGCTTGCGGGCTAAGACCATGAGCCGCTGGGACTCCGGCCGCAGGGCCTCGCCGGAGAAGCCCCCCCAGAAGCGCAGGGGCGCGAGGCCGGCGCGCCGCAGGAGGGCCGAGAGCGCAGCCCGGTCGTAGAGGGCGAGGTCCAGCCTCCGCTCGACGCTGCGTCCGTCAGGGTAGACGCGCACCCAGCGCGTGACGACGCGCCGGCCGCCGGCGCGCAGGCGCCGCTCCTCCAGCAGCCAGCCGTCCTCCAGAGGGGTCCAGTCCCGGGCCTTGAAGTGGCGCAGGAGCCAGGGCCGGTGCATCATCTCCATGAGCAGGAGCCCCCCGGGCCTGAGCGCCCGGCGCAGGCCGCGCAGGACCGCGAGGTCCTCGCTCGCCTTCGGGAAGTAGCCGAAGCTGGTGAAGAGGTTGATGGCCGCGTCGAACTCCTCCCGGAAAGGGATGGCGCGCATGTCGCCGCGCACGAAGCGCGCCGCGACCCCGAGCCGCCGGGCGCGCGCACGCGCCTCCGCGAGGTAAGGACGGGAGAAGTCGAGGCCGGTGACGCGCAGGCCCCGGCGGGCCAGGAGGACCGCGTGGCGGCCCGGGCCGCAGCAGAGGTCGAGCAGGGCCTGCCCGCGCCGCAGGCGCAGGGCCTTCACGACGAACTCGACCTGCCCCGGGGCCAGAGCCAGATGGAGCCTGTCGGCCGGGGTGTAGAATCCCGGGTGGAAGAGGCGACGCCACCAGTCCCTGGGAGCCCGCATCGGGAACGAGCATACAAAATAAGGTTCAATATCCGGCCATGCTCGACAGCGCGCGCTGGCGTCTGCCCGCGGCGGCCGGGACCGTGTTCCTGGCCGGCAACATCCTGCTCAGGGCGGTCCTTTACGCGCGCTTCGTGGAGCCGGCCGCGGTCCCGGACCTCCTCCGCGCCCTGTGGACCGGACTGCGCATGGACCTGGCCGCCCTCTCCTGGCTCCTGCTGCCCTGGATCGCGGTCTGCGCCGCTCTCCCGGAGCGCCTGCGCGCCACCTCCTGGCGCCGCTCCCTGTATCATCTGGCCTTCCTGGCGGGGGCAGGGCTCTTCTTCTTCCTCCTGGCGACGGAATACTTCTTCTTCGACGAATTCAACGCCCGGTTCAACACCGTGGCCGTCGACTACCTGCTCTACCCCCGGGAAGTCTTCGCCAACATACACGAGAGCTATCCGGTCGCGCCGGTGGCCGCGGTCTGCGCCCTCCTCGCGCTGGCGCTCTGGGCGCTCGGCCGGCGCTTCCTCGACGACGGCCTCCGGGCGCCCCCCTCGCGCGCGCCCCGCTGGCGGGTCCCGGCGGCCTACCTGGCCCTGGCCCTCCTCCTGACCCAGAGCGCGTCCTCGGCGAGCGCCCGCTGGAGCCGGGACCGCGTCCTCAACGAAGTCTCCGGCAACGGCCTCTACTCCTTCGTCCACGCCGCGTGGTCGCGGGACCTCGACTATGCCGCGTTCTACCGGAGCCTTCCCCGCGAGGACGCCTACGCCCGCATGCGCCGGATGCTCCGGATGCCGGGCGAGGCCTGGGACCCGGACCCCTCCTCCCTGCGCCGAGCCGTGCCGGCGCGCGGGGCGCGGCGCAGGAACCTCGTCATCATCCTCGTGGAGAGCTTCGGCTCCGAGTTCTGGGGCTCCCTGGGCGCCTCCCCCGGCTGGACTCCCCGCATGGACGGCTGGTCCGCCCGGGGGACGCTCTTCACTCGCCTCTACGCCACGGGCAACCGCACGGTGCGGGGCCTGGAGGGCGTCCTGGCCTCCTTCCCGCCCCTGCCCGGGGAATCCATCGTCAAGCGCCGGCCTTCCGGCCGGGTCGCGACGCTCGCCCGCACCCTGCGCGGCCGGGGCTACGAGACGCTCTTCGTCTACGGCGGGCGGGGCATCTTCGACGGGATGCGGGCCTTCGCGCTCTCCAACGGCTTCGGGCGCTTCATCGAGCAGAAGGACTTCGAGTCCCCCGTGTTCACGACGGCCTGGGGCGTCTGCGACGAGGATATCCTGGACCGCACCCTCGCCGAGCTGCGGCTCCTGCACGGGCGCCGGGCACCGTTCTTCGCCGCGGTGCTCACCGTCTCCAACCACAAGCCCTACACCTACCCCAAGGGCCGCATCGCGGAGGACCCGGACCTCCAGGCACGCCCCTACGCGGTCAAATACACCGACTACGCCCTGGGCCGCTTCCTCGACCTGGCCTCCCGGGAGCCGTTCTTCAGGGACACGGTCTTCGCCGTCGTCGCCGACCACGGGGCCAGGGTCTACGGCCGGGAGGACATCCCGATCCACTCCTACGAGATCCCACTGCTGATCGTGGGCCCGGGCGCGGCGCCCGGACGCCGGGTCGGCGTCCTGGGCTCCTCCCTGGACGTGGGACCGACCCTGCTGGGCCTGCTAGGCCCCGGCTACGAGAGCGTCTTCTTCGGGCGCGACCTGCTGCGCATCCCCCCGGAGACGGCCTTCGCGCCCATGCACCACAACCGGGACGTCGGCATGCTGCGCGGCGGCCGCCTGGTGGTCCTGGGGCTCAACAAGACGGTGGAGTTCTACTCCCTCGACCAGAAGACCCGGCTCCTGCAACCGGCCGCGGGCAGGGGCCAGGAGGACGAAGAACTCGCCCGGGACGCCGCGGCGCTCTTCCAGACGGCCGACGAACTCTTCCGCAGCCGGCGCTCCATCACGGACTGAGGAACCGCGGGGCCCCGTGTCCCTGCAGGATCTTCGCCACGCTCCCGACCAAGTCTTCGGGAGCGAACGGCTTGGTCAAGAATCCATCCACTCGGACCCTCGCAACGAACAACTGGCTCATCTCGCGCAGGGCAGAGACCATCAGGACGGGGATGTTATGGGTCCGCGGGGTGTTGCGGATGGAGGTCGCGACCGCGTAGCCGTCCACTTGGGGCATCATGATATCCAGGATGACCAGGTCGGGCAGGTCGATGGAGTCGTCGCCGGGTCTGACGCCCAGCATCCTGAGCGCATCGCCTCCGGAAGAGCAGACCGTGATCGTGTGCCCAGCCTTAGCCAGGATGACGGCCATCAGTTTCAGGATGCCGGCGTCATCGTCTGCGACGAGTATATAGGCCAAAGGCGGATCAGACGTTATGGGGGTGCGGGTGGGCCGGCCCTTGCCCCGCCATCGAGGACAGACGACTCACTGGACGCCCTTCAAGAGGGTCGCCAGCGGAACGGACAGGGCATCGGCCAAACGCTCCAGCGCGCGAAGGCTCGGAAGCCTCTGCCCTCGTTCGATATAGCCCACATAGGTTGGATGCAGCATGGCACGCTCGCTCAACTCTTCTTGAGTGAGGTGCGCCGCCTCGCGACAACGGCGAATCCGCCTCCCCAATCCACGCGCCAATGGCTGCATAACGGCCATATCATCCTACTATGAGCCCCAAGCCATGTAAACAGACTGCGCGTCATACGCCCGAGGCGTACAGAGATAGGTTAGCCATGGCTTGCGGGGGCGACAAGCCCCGAGTCGTCACCCCCGGTCAGTCGTTGTCAGGGGCTCTCGGGGCAGACTGGCGGGGGTGGCAGAACACGTTGCGCGAGATGGGGTGAAGCCCGGAGCCGGGGGAGAAAAATGGTGCGCTCTACAGGAATCGAACCTGTATACCAAGCTTCGCAGGCTTGTACACTATCCATTGTGTTAAGAGCGCAGATGGGCCGCGAAGGCCCAGATTATAACTTATTGCGCCTCAGCAGGGCCACGGTCTCCACGTGCTCCGTGTGCGGGAACAGGTCGAAGACCTCCAGGCGCTCCAGGCGATAGGCCGGGCCCAGGGCCTCCAGGTCCCGCGCCAAAGACTGCGGGTTGCAGGAGACGTAGATGAGCGTCCGGGGCCCCTGCGCGGCCAGGACCGCGCGCGCCGCCGCGTGCAGGCCGGCGCGCGGCGGGTCGCAGACCGCCGCCTGCGGCGCCATCGCGAGCAGGGCGGGCAGGAGGAACTCCGTGGCGCTGTGGTAGAATTCGGCGTTGCGCAGACCGTTGAATCGGGCGTTGGCCCGGGCGTCGGCCACCGCGGCCGGATGGGACTCCACGCCCACGGCCTTGCGGCAGCAGTCCGCGATGGAGAGGGTGATGCCCCCGCCCCCGCAGTAGAGGTCCAGCACCGTGTCCGCATCCTCCTCCTTCACCCAATCGCGCAGCCGGCCGTAGAGCAGGTTGGCCGCGCCGGTGTTGGTCTGGAAGAAGGAGTGCGGCGAGATGCGCAAGCGCAGTTCCCGGTCCCCGAAACGCAGGGTCTCGGTGATGTGCCCCGGGCCGAAGAGCGTCCGGGGCTCGGCGCTCACGGCCACGTCCGAGGCCTTTTCGTTGACCCCGTGCAGGACCGCGGCCGCGGGGTAGGCCTCCCGGACCGCGGCCAGGAAGGACTCCTCCGGGAACCCGCCCGGCGCCGTCACCAGATAGACCAGGCGCTCGCCCGTGTTCTTGCCCTCGCGCAGGACCAGGTGGCGCAGGCAGCCGCTCTTCTTGTGCCCGTTGTAGGGCGGGACCTTCTCGGCCTCGGCCCAGGCGCGCACCCGCTCCAGCAGGGGCGCGGTCTCGGGCGAGAGCAGGAAGCACTCGCGCAGGTCGAGGATCTCGTACCAGCGGCCCTTGGGCTTCATGCCCAGCTTCACCGTGGGGCCGCCCTCCTGCGGAGGATAGACGTCGCCGAAGCTGAACTCCATCTTGTTGCGGTAATACCAGATGTCCGGGGAGGCGTGGGGGACGGGCTCCGGGATATCCTTTATAGAGGACAGGGCCGCGCGCACCTTCTCCGTCTTGAGGCGCAGTTGCTCCTCGTAGGGGAGGTGCTGGAGGGCGCAGCCCCCGCAGGTCCCGAAGTGGACGCAGCGGACGCTACTTGCCGGGCGGGGAGAACTTGAAGAAGCAGACATCGCCGTCCTTGACGACATACTCCTTGCCTTCCGAACGGATGAGGCCTTTCTCGCGCAGGGCCGCCTCCGAGCCGTGCTTGGCGAGCTCCGCGAAGGGGTAGACCTCGGCCTTGATGAAGCCCTTCTCGAAGTCCGTGTGGATGCGGCCCGCGGCCTGCGGGGCCTTCCCGCCGGACGTGAGGGTCCAGGCGCGCACCTCGGCGTCTCCTATGGTGAAGAAGCTGAGCTGGCCCAGCAGCCGGTAGGCCGCGGTGATGACGCGCTCCAGGCCCGGGACCGCGAACCCCATGTCCTTGAGGAAGGCTCCGCGCTCCTCGGGCGGCAGCTGCGCGATCTCGGCCTCGAGCTTGCCGCTCAGGGCCACGCAGCCCGCGCCCCGCGACCGGGCCAGAGCCTCCAGCCCCGCGACCAGCGCCGGGCCGGTCTTCTCGTCCGTGTTGCCCACGAAGAGCACCGGCTTGGCCGTGAGGAAGCAGAACTCCTTGACCGCCTCCGGGGACAGGCCGAGCTGGCGCACGGTCTTGCCGGCCTGCAGGCCGGGCTTGACCTTCTCCAGCACCGCGAGGGCGGCGCGCGCCTCTTTTTCCCCGGTGCGGGCCCTGGTGACGAGCTTCTCCATGGCCTTCTCGACCGTGGCGAGATCCGCGAGGATGAGCTCCGCCTCCACGACCTCCGCGTCGCGCCGGGGGTCCACGCCGCCCATGCTGTGCGCCACGTCCGGGTCGTCGAAAAGCCGCACCAGCATCAGCACCGCGTCGACCTCGCGGATGTGCGCCAGGAACTTGTTGCCCAGGCCTTCGCCTTGCGCCGCGCCCTTGACCAGGCCGGCGATGTCCACGAAGCGCACGGCGGCCGGGACCTTCTTCTTGCCCGGGACCAGCGCGGCCAGGCGCTCCAGGCGCGCGTCCGGGACGGACACCACGCCCACGTTGGGCTCGATCGTGGTGAAGGGATAGTTGGAGGCGGCCGCGTGGCCGGAGGTCAGGGCGTTGAAGACCGTGGACTTGCCGACGTTGGGCAGGCCGACGATGCCGATCTCCATGGGGAAGCTATCTTATCAAAGTTGCACCCGTCGACGGATTCTTCTATACTAGCGCCATGATGGAACGAACCTCTCTCGTCTTCGTGCTGTCGCTGCTGTCGGCCCAGGCGGGCTACGCCACGGAGTGGCACGTCCTGGGCGCGCGGGCCATGGGCATGGGCGGAGCCGGCGTGGCCGTGTCCGAAGGCCCGATCGGCGCCTACTGGAACCCGGCCTCATTGGGCCGCCAGGAGAGTCCCTCCGGCGTCCAGATCCCGGCTGACGTGCACGCGGAGCTCACCGGACAGTTCCTGGAAGGCGCCAACGACGTGCACGACATCGCCAACGCCTGCCAGACCACGGGGCCCAATGTCGGGCTCTGCACCCAGCCCAACATCGACTCGGCCCTGACCAAGCTCAACGACCCGTCCAACGGCCTGCGTGCGGATGCGGCGGCGGGCGCGCACGTCAAGATCAAGAGACTGGCCGTTTTCGTCAACAACCTGGGCTACATGGCCGGTGTCCCGCAAGTGGACCTCGCCAACGCGACCCCAGCGAATCTCCAGGCGGGATTGAATACCTCCAAGGTCGTGCTGCGCGGCCTCGATGTGACCGAGATCGGCGCGGGCTACGGCCGGGAGCTGCCCTGGCTGCCGGGCCTCTACGTGGGCGCCGATGCCAAGCTCCTGGTCGGCAAGGCCGGCTACTACAACATCTTCCTCAACCAGAACGCCCCGTCCTCCCTGAGCAAGTTCATGAACGACGCCAAGACCAGCGTCCAGCCCGGCCTGGACCTGGGCGCGCTCTGGGACGTGCGCCGCACCCTGGACTTCGTGCCTTTCCGGCCGCGCGTGGGCATCACGGCGCGCAACATCAACAACCCGCAGTTCGCCAACCCGGCCCAGGCCACGGCCGCAGGGGTCGCCGGCCATTACTCCCTACACGGCAACGCCCGCCTCGGCGCCTCCCTGAGCCCCCTGAGCTGGTGGCACCTGGCCATGGACGCCGACCTCACCCGCAACCTGACCACGGTCAGCGGCGTGGCCAGCCAGTACGTGGGCGTGGGGACCGAGATCAACCTCGGCAACAGCCAGCGCTTCAACTTCCCCCTGCGCGCCGGCCTGGCCCGCAACATGGCGGAGAAGGGCGCCAAGACCTCCATCACGGGCGGCTTCGGCGTGCACCTGCTGCACGCCATGCTCGACGTCTCGGCCATGGTCTCGCCGGCCTCGGTGCAGATCAAGTCAGCCCGGGAGACCCAGAAGATCCCGTCGAACCTCTCGGTCGCGGTCCAGTTCGGCGCGCTCTTCGGCGGCGGCAAGGACGCGGGCAAGGGCGGGAAGGAAGACTAGGCCTTCCCGGAAGTGGAAGAGACAGCTCGCCTAACTCTCGGGTGAGCTGGACGCTTCCGTTCTTCCGTTTATAAGGTCAGTCGGCCCAGCGGTGGAGGAGCCACGCGGCCAGGACCCCGAAGACCAGGTTGGGGATCCAGGCCGAAGGCATGGGCGGCAGGCGGCCGCTGGCGCCCAGGGCCTTGCCCAGCTCCATGACCCACAGGAACAGGAAGGAGAGCGCCATGGCCACGCAGAAGTTCACGGCCTTGGGGCTGCGGCGCAGGCGCAGGGCGATGGGGATGCCCAGGGCGCAGAGGATGACGTTCGTGAAGGGATAGGCCAGCTTGGCGTGGGCCGCCACGCGCAGCGCCGTCACAGGAACGCCCATGCGCCGCATGCGCCGGTAGTAGGGGATGAGCTCGCGCAGGGACATCTCGTCCGGGTCCACGGTCCGCGGGAGGAGGACCTGCGGAGAAAGGTCGAGGTCCGAGACCTTGCGCGAGAAGGAGGCTTCGCTCATCCTCCCGTTGTCGAAGACCCGCTCCACGCCGTCGAGGAAGACCCAGCGCTTGAACGCCGGGTCCCAGCGGGCGGAGAGCGCGTCGAGCTGCCGGGCCACGCCGTCGGGACCCACGTCCTCGAGCACGGGCCGCTCCATCCGGCCGTCCTTGATGAGCATGGCCTTCGCGGAGATGAAGCGCTGGGGACCCACGACCAGGGCCACGCCGTCGAACACGTCCCACTCCCATTCCGGACGGATCCGCTCCTGCCAGAGCTGGCGGGCGCGGTGGTAGCAGGCCGGCAGCACGGTCTCCTGTGCCACGAAGCAGAGGGCCGCGACCGCCAGGGAGCAGCCCAGCAGGGGCAGCCAGAAGGTCCGCGCCCGGAAGCCGCAGGACTGGCTGGCCAGCCACTCCCCGCTCTGGATGAAGCCCGTGATGGCCACCAAGGTGCCCAGCAGGGTCGCCATGGGGATGGTGCGCACCGCCCAGTAGGGCACGTCGAGCCAGAGGTACTGGATGATGATCCAGAGGGGCGCCTGGCTCTTCATGATCTGGTGCATCTTGTCGAAGAAGTCGCCGAGGAATATGAGCACGGCGAAGAGCCCCAGGCCGAAGAGGAAGGGCTTGATGAAGCGCTTCACCATGTACCAGGAGAAGATGCTCACCGCGACACCGCCTTGCGGGTGAGGGCCGCGCCCAGGGCCAGCGCCGCGGCGTCGGCCAGCCAGGGCGCGGCGTCGGAGAGACGGTCATGGCGGCGGCCCACGCCCACTCCCACCGCGATCAGGCCGTAGTAGCCCATGAGCACGACCAGGCTCGCGGCGAACCCCAGTCCGCGGCCGTGCCGGACCAGGCGCAGCCCCAGCGGCGCCGCGATCCAGAAGAAGAAGAAGGGGGCCAGGGCCGCGGCGCTGCGCAGGGCCAGCTCCACGCGGTACTCGTTGCGCGACTGCGCGTCCCGGCCGGGCTCCGCGATGCGCGAGCGCAGTCCGGAGGAGGTGATCTCCGGGATGTCGAGCGAGGGCTTGCCCTGCGGCGCCCCGAGGACCGGGACGCTGAGGCGGTAGCGGCTGAAGCGGCCGGCGGTGAACTTCTCCGGCAGCTGGTTGGGCAGCTGCAGGGTCCCGTCGCTGAGTTCCAGGTCCAGCGACCGGCCCGGAGCCAGGGTGAGCAGGCCCTCGCGGGCGCTCACGCGCAGGCCGGCGTCGCGCAGGTTGGCGCGCACCAGGTACACCCCCCGCAGGCGCCCCGTGTCCGGGTCGGCCCGGCGCGCGTAGAGCTTCCAGGGCCCCAGGCGCAGGAAGGAGCCCGGCTGCAGCTCCACCTTGGAGACCTGCTGGGCCGCGATCTGGTACTGCTTGCGGAAGGAGTGGAACCCCGCCGGGGCGGTGCGGTGGTTGAGGACCAGCAGCAGGGCGCTGCAGGCCAGGGCCAGCGCCAGGAATGGCCAGGTCAGGTCGAAGAACGAGAAGCCCGAGGCGCGCAGGGCCATGATCTCACCCTGCTCGGAGAGCTGCCCCAAGGTCACCAGCACGGCCACCAGGAAGGCCATGGGCAGGGCCAGGCTCAGGAAGTAGGGCAGCAGTCGCGCGAAGCAGCCCGCGATCCAGAACAGGGAGATGCCCTTGAGGAGCGCCAGGTTGAAGAGCCTCAGGAAGTGGTTCATGAGCAGCACGCCCGTGAACACGCCCAGGCAGAGCAGGAAGACCGGGAGGAAGAGCCGCACGCAGTAGCGGGGCAGGATGTTCAGGGGGGCGCCGATGGGCCTTTGCAAGAAGATCCTAAAAGACGTTCACCAGCTCGATGCGCGCCTTGCGCCGCTTGCCGTCGCGCAGGAACAGGAACTCGACGACGTCCCCCACCTGGCGGCGGTCCAGGGCGTTGTAGAGGTCGTCATAGTCCTTGATCGGCTGGCCGTCCACCCCCACGATCACGTCGCCGAGGGAGAGCCGCCCCCGGGAGAAGCGGATGCCGCTCACGCCGGCCCGGGCCGCGGGCAGGCCGGGCTCCACCTCGCGCACCACCACGCCCGGGATGTCCCCCAGGAGCCGGAGCTTCTGCTCGTCGCGCAAGACCGAGACGCCGATCCCCGCCGGCACGGAGCGCCCGTACTTGATGAGCTGGGGCACGATCCTCTTGATGGTGTCCACCGGCACGGCGAAGCCGATGCCGGCGCTGGCCCCGCTGGGCGAGTAGATCATCATGTTCATCCCGATGAGCCGGCCGTCGGAGTCGAGCAGGGGTCCGCCCGAGTTGCCCGGGTTGATGGCCGCGTCGGTCTGGATCATGTCCCGGATGGTGACCCGCCCCACGCTGAGCACCTGGCGGCCCAGGGCGCTGACGATGCCCGTGGTCAGGGTGTTGTCCAGGCCGAAAGGGTTGCCGATGGCCAGGGTCTTCTGCCCCACCTGCAGGCGCGCGGAGTCGCCCGGCTCCACGGGCTTGAGCTTGTCCGATGCGGCCTTCACCCGCAGGACCGCGATGTCCTTGCGCGGTTCGGCCCCCACCAACGCGGCCTGCAGCTCGGTATGGTCCCGGAGGGTCACCAGGAAGGCGTCCCCGCCGGCCACCACGTGGTAGTTCGTGACGATGTGCCCCTCGCGGTCCCAGATGAAGCCCGAGCCGCTGCCCTGCGGGACGGCGAAGTCGTCCATGTAGAACCCGTCCGTGCGCACCGCGATGTTGGTGACGAACACCACGGAAGGCGCGGCCGCCTTGAAGACCGCGATGGTGTTCTGCTCCTCGGGATTGAGCGCCGCCCTGCCGGGCGCGGCCGCCAGGGCGAGGATGAGGGCCAGGGAGGATGCTCCGTTCATGGTCAGGGGACCGTGAGCCAGCCTCGGGTGACCGTCAGGCCCGGGATCTCAATGGAGAACGGCGTCTCCGGGACGGGGGACAGCGGCCTCCGGTAGGTCCGGAAGGGCGCCAGCAGGAAGCCCGGGACCGGGTTGTCCCCCAGCTTGACCTCGGAGAGGTCGAAGCGCAGGGCGGCGGGCGAGCTCTCCAGGACGGCCGCGGCCCGCGCGGAGAAGAGCACGCTGCCCAGCCAGCCGCTGAGCTGGGCCTCCCGGTCCAGGGCCAGCTCCGAGAGGCGCAGGCCGGGCACCGCCCCCTCCAGGAAGAGCTTCAGGGACGGCCCGTCGGTGCGCAGGGATCGGACGCGCAGGCGCCCCAGCTTCAGGAAGCGCACGTCCCCCCACGTGTTGGAGCCCTTCTCGTAGAGCGGCTGGAAGAGCACGTCCTCGAGCTCCGCCTGCAGGCCGGCGAAGCGCAGCCCCCCGACGCGCAGCTCCGCGGCCGAGACCCTGGCCTGACGGAACAGGTTGCGCCCGGCGTCCCAGCCGCCGACCTCCAGGACGAGGTTGGAAGCCTCCAAGCCGTCGGCGGAGTAGAACTGGTACTGGTAGCGGCCGGGATTGACCGGCGGCGCGGCGAAGCGCTTCTGCCGGTAGAGCACGGCCGTGGAGTTGTCGGGCAGGGGCCAGCGCGCGGCCTCCTGGTAGGCCGAGGAGAACCAGGACTTGGGGTCCTTGATGGTCTTGGCCACCGCGGGCAGGAACTTGCCCACCATGGCCTCCGGGCCCAGGTTGCCGTCCTTGAGCAGGACGAACTCGGAGAACTCGCAGAGCCGGCGCCCCGGCGGGACCGGGCGCACGTCCTTGATGCCGAGCCCGCGGGCGGCCAGTTCCAGGTTGGCCTTGTTGAAGCGCGCGTCGTTGGCCACGATGGTGATGTCGGCGAAGGGCCGCTGCGGGTCGCGGCCGGCCTGGGCTTGGCGCAGGATGTCGGCGAGGTGCCAGTCCTGCCGGGACGGCGGCTGGCTGGGGAAGAGCAGGACCCTGCCGGCGGGCAGGGGGATGGAGATCTGGGAGATCCAGCCGGTGCTGAAGTTGGCCATGGTGAAGAGCTGGATCACCGCCAGGACCCAGATCAGGGCCTTGGGCCAGGCGCCCAGGCCGGCCACGGCCAGGGCCGCCAGGCAGGGCACGAGGTAGCGCAGCTGGGGGACCGGCGCCAGGGCCCAGACCACGTAGGCGCAGACGAACCACGCGACCAGGATCCAGCCGCGGTGCCAGTGGCGCCGGTACTGCGGGAAGCACAGCCCCAGGAGGGCGCAGAGGAAGAACGGCACGCCCAGCCCGTCCGCCAGCTTGCCGGCATAGCCCAGGATGCTCCAGTCCTGCCATAGGGAGGTGACCGAGATGGCCGGACCCTGCAGGAGGCGCGCCAGCAGGAAAGGCAGGTGTCCGGCGTACCAGGGCAGGACGCCGGCCAGGATCAGGCCGGCCGCGGCCAGGACCTTGGCCCGGCTGTTCTCCCGGGACAAAGCCATGATGGCCACGTAGAGGGCGGGCAGGAAGTACGTGACGAAGTTCCAGCCGTGCAGCAGACCCGCGACGCACAGCCCCGCGAAGGCCAGAGCTCCCGGCCATTTGCGGAACTCGTCGCTGCGCACCAGCGCCCAATAGGCCGCCGCGGTCCAGGCCGCCAGGGAGAGGTCCGCCAGCGGCAGGCGGAAGAGCTCCTGCAGGGCGGGGGAGCCGACCAGCACGACCACGGAGAGCAGGGCCGTCTCGTCCGGGCGGAAGTGCCAGGCCAGGCCGAAGGCCGCGACGCACAGCAGGGCCAGGTAGAACCAGTTGAGCCAGAGCGAGGCCCCCATCGGGTCGGCCGCGGCGCCGGCGCGCCCCAGCAGGGCGAAGTAGAGCGGATTGGCCGCGGCCGCCGCGGGGACGGGCGCGGCGGGGGCCAGAGCGGCGAGGCCGGCTGGAGCCGTTTCGCGCCAGTCCAGGGCGGCGTGGATGTTCGCGGCGGCTTCCCAGGAGAGCGGCCGCGTATCGGCGCGCAGATGGGAGCGCAGGGCCAGGGCCTCCCAGGACAGGAAGAAGGCCAAGCCCACCAAGCTCAAGGCCAGGGCTCTGGGCGAGGGTTTTCCCTCTTCCATAGGCCCCTAGTATATATTTTTTGTACAATCCGCGAGTCTATGGTGGCCTTGATACTCATCGGCGGCGCCGGGACCCGTCTGCGGCCGTTCACCTGCGACTTCCCCAAGCCCCTGCTCCCGGTGCTCAACCGCCCCTTCCTGGAGTACCAGTTCGACGTGCTCAAGCGCCACGGGGTGCGGGAGATCGTCCTGTGCACGGCCTACAAGCCCGGGCTGTTCCACCGCATGCTCGGCGACGGCCGCAGCCGCGGCCTGCGGCTGCGCTGGGTGCACGAGAAACACCCCCTGGGCACGGGCGGGGCGGTCAAGAACGCGCAGGCCTACATCCGGGGCACCGCCTTGGTCCTCAACGGCGACATCCTGCACACCCTCGACGTCTCCGCCTTCCTGCGCTTCCACCGCCGCAACCGCGCCGACCTCTCCATCGCCCTGACCCGGGTCAAGGACCCGACCCTCTACGGCCTGGTGGAGACCGACCCCGCCGGCCGCGTGCGCCGGTTCCTGGAGAAGCCCTCCTGGGACGAGATCGTGACCAACGCGGTCAACGCCGGAGCCTACCTCTTCGAGCCCTCCGCCGTCGCGCGCATCCCGCCCGGCGTCAACCACTCCCTGGAGCGCTCGCTCTTCCCGCACATGCTCGAGGACGGGGCCCGGCTCTTCGGCTACGTCTCCCGGGGCTACTGGATGGACATCGGGACCGTGGAGAAGTACCTGCAGGTCCACATCGACATCCTGGGCGGGACGGCGCGCCTGCCCCTGCCTCCCGGCCGCCGCCCGGGCCTGCGCACGGGGCGCGGCGTGCGTCTGGGGCGCGAGCTCACCTTCGACCGGGACGGCTGCACGGTCCTGGGCGACCGCGTGCGCGTGGGGGACTTCGCCCGCTTCTCCCGGCACGTCTGCGTGGGCCCCGGCTGCGAGATCGGCAAAGGCGCGGCCCTGGAGGACTGCGTGGTCCTGGCGGGCGCGCGCATCGGGGACGGCGCCGCGCTCAAAGGCTGCGTGGTCGGGCCGGGCAGCCGCGTGGGCCATCACGCCTCGCTGTCTACGGGCTCGGCCCTGGCGGGCGGCTCGACCTTGAGGCCTTTCAGTCAGTTCTGATCCGGAGGAGCATGGATACCATAAAATTCGGGACGGACGGGTGGCGCGGGGTCATGGCGCGCGACTTCACTTTCGAGAACGTGCGCCGCGTGGCCCAGGCCGTGGCCGACCACCTGCGCGACGAGACGCTCAAGGCCCCCAACCGCAAGAAGACCCCCTGGGCGGCCCCGGTGGTGGTGGGCTATGACCGCCGCTTCCAGTCCGAGGCCTTCGCCCGGGAGATCGCCAAGGTCCTGGAGGGCAACAAGCTCCCGGCCCTGTGCCTGGCCGAGCCCCTGCCCACCCCCGCGGTGAGCCTGCTGACCCAGCGCAGCAAGGGCCTGGGCATGGTGGTGACCGCCAGCCACAATCCGGCGGCCTACAACGGCATCAAGATCAAGTTCGGGGGCCGGCCGGCCTCCGAGGCCCTGACCGGGGCCATCGAGGCCTGCCTGGGCCGCAGCCAGCCGACCCGCGCGGCCGAGATCAAGACCAAGTCGGGCCGGGACCTCTATCTGCAGTACCTGCGCGCCAAGGCCGACGTCAGACTCGTGCGCGGCCGGCTCAAGAAGCCCTACGTGGTGGACTATCTCTACGGCTCGGCCGCGGGTCTGCTGGAGGAGATCCTCCCCTCCCCGCGGCTGGTCACGATGCACGCGGAGCACGATCCCCTCTTCGCGGGCCTCTCCCCCGAACCCGTGGCCGACACCCTCCAGGCGCTCTGCGCCCGGGTCAAGGCCGAGAAGGCGGTCATCGGCATCGCGCTCGACGGCGACGCGGACCGCGTGGGGGTGGTGGACGAGAGCGGCAACTACCTCACCCCCTGCCAGGTCTTCCCCATGATCGTGCGCTACCTCGTCGAGCGCAGGAAGCTCAAGGGCAAGGTCGTGCAGGCGGTGTCCCTCGGCTACCTCGCCGCGCGCATCGCCAAGGCCCACGGCCTGCCCTTCGAGGAACTGCCCGTAGGCTTCAAGCACGTGGCCGAGCGCCTGGCCTCGGGCGCCGCGGTCATCGGCGGCGAGGAGTCCGGCGGCTATGCCTGGCAGGGCGGCCTGCCCGAGCGCGACGGGCTGCGCACCGCGCTGCTGCTGCTGGAGATGCTCGCGGCCACGGGGAAGACCCCGTCCCAGCTCTGGAAGGAGACCGAGTCCAAGTACGGGGTCTCGCACTTCAAGCGCCTGGACCTGCGTCTGCACAAGCCGGTGGCGGACAAGGCGGTCTTCGCGGCCAAGCTGGTCAAGAAGCTGCCCAAGAAGGTCCTGGGCTCGGAGATCGCGTCCCTGTCGCAGATCGACGGCCTGAAGATCGTCCTGGCGGGAGACCACTGGCTGCTCATCCGCCCTTCCGGCACCGAGCCGCTCATGCGCGTCTACGCGGAGACCGACTCTCCCAAGCGCACCGCCGAGCTCCTGGAACTGGCCAAGAAGTGGATCGGGCCCAGCCTGGCCTAGCACGATGGTCAAGGCCATCGTGCTGGCGGCGGGCGCGGGCACCCGCCTGCGCCCCCTGACCTTCGAGACCCCCAAGCCCATGGTGCCGGTGGTCAACCGGCCGGTCATCCATCACGTGCTCGACAACCTCCTGCGCCACGGCATAAAGGAGGTCGCGGTCAACCTCTTCGCGCACGCCGACCAGGTGCGCGGCTACTGCGGCGACGGCTCGCGCTGGAGCCTCAAGATCCTCTACTCCCACGAGGCCAGGCTCATGGGCACGGCCGGCGCGGTCAAGAAGGTGGAGGACTTCCTCAAGGGCGGCCCTTTCTTCGTGATGTCGGGAGACGGCCTCTCGGACATCGATCTCACCGCCATGCTGGCCTTCCACCGCAAGCGCCGGTCCCTGGCCACCATGGCGGTCAAGGCCGTGGACTCGCGCTTCGACTACGGCGTGACCCTCCTCGGGGGCGGCGGCCGCATCCGGGGCTTCAAGGAGAAGCCGCTCTGGAGCGACGTCTTCTCCAACAAGGTCAACACCGGCATCTACCTCTTCGAGCCGGAGGTCCTGCGCCTCATCCCCCGCGGCAAGGTCTATGACTTCGGCCACGAGCTCTGGCCCAAGCTCCTCCGGCTGCGCAAGCGCATCTTCGCCTACGAATGGAAGGGCTACTGGACCGACGTGGGCAACCTCTCCGAGTACCGCTGCTCCCAGGTCGACGCCCTGGACCGCAAAGTGCGCATCAACATCCCGGGCACGGAGACGCGCAAGGGGGTCTGGATCGAAGGCGGCAGCAGCATCGACCCCAAAGCCGTGCTGCGCGCGCCCTGCCTCATCGGCAAGGGCTGCCGCATCGCGGAAGGCGCCCAGATCGGGCCCTACACCGTGGTGGGAGACCGGGCCGTCATCGGGGCCCAGGCGCGCCTGGACCGCTGCATCCTCTTCGACAACGTCACGGTGGGCAAAGACGTGCGCCTCTCCAACTGCATCATCGGCGCCAACGGCAACGTGCGCGAGAGCATCACGGTCTTCGAGGCCGCCGTCCTCAACATCCGCGAATAAAAAGGGGACACCTCACTTAATTCTTGAATTAAGTGAGGTGTCCCCTTAATTACTGGACCTTATTGAGGAGTTCGCGGACCTCGAACTGGAGGTCCCTCCCGGACCGGGTGATGTCGGAGCCTCCGCGCTCCACGTCCCAGGCCTCCATGGAGAAGCCGGCGCGGCGCAGGTCCCAGGAGGCGCTGCGCGCGTCCATCTCGA
>JACRDS010000014.1 GCA_016212825.1 Elusimicrobiota bacterium
CAGCACGGGCTGGTCGTTGGTATAGGCGTGGATGGTGGTCATGATGCCGGCCTTGATGCCGAAGGCCTCATCGAGGGTCTTGGCCACCGGGGCCAGGCCGTTGGTGGTGCAGGAGGCGTGGGAGATGATGTGGTGCTTGGAGGCGTCGTAGAGCTCCTCGTTGATGCCCATGCAGATGGTGATGTCCTCGCCCTTGGCCGGCGCGGAGATGATGACCTTCTTGGCGCCCGCGGCGAGGTGGGCCTTGGCCTTCTCGGCCTCGGTGAACTTGCCCGTGGACTCGATGACGTAGTCGACCTTGAGGTCCTTCCAGGGCAGCTTGGCCGGGTCCTTCTCGGCCGTGACCTTGATGAGCTTGCCGTCGATCTTGAGGTCGCTGCCCACGGCCTCGACCGCGCCCGGGAAGATGCCGAAAGTGGAGTCGTACTTGAACAGGTGCGCCAGGGTCTTGGCGTCGGTCAGGTCGTTGACCGCGACGAAATTGATGTTCGGGTTCTTGATGCCCGCCCGCACCACGAGCCGACCGATGCGGCCGAAGCCGTTGACGCCGACGTTGATTGCCATGGTAGAGATACCCCCTTTATGAGGATATCCTACCGATTTAGGAGGACGATTTCCACCCCTCAGAGGCGCGGCCCCCTTGACTGCCATGCGATACCATGGTATCATGATATCGTGAAGTACACAGCCACCAACATCCGCCTGCCCGCGCAGACCCTGGAAGCCCTCAAGATCAGGGCCGCCAAGCAGCGCAAGAGCCTGGCCCAGCTGGTCCGCGAAGCCATCGAGCTGACCTATCATATCGGCGCCGCGGAGCCCGCAGTCGATCCCAGGAAAGACCCCCTCCACCGCCTCGTCGGCGCCTGGGCCAGCGGGCTCAAGGACGGCTCCGTCAGCCACGACCGCGACATCTACGGCCCGCAGGGATGAGGATATTCGTGGACACCAGCGCTTTCGTGGCGCTGGAGGACCGCTCGGACCGCCTGCACGCGCCGGCGCGGAGCTTCTACGAGTCCCTGACGCCCGCCGACCGGCTCTGCACCAGCAACTACGTGGTCGATGAGACCGTCACCAGGCTGCGCTACACCGTGGGCTGGCAGGCCGCGGTGGACTTCGCCGAAGCCGTCCTCAAGAGCCGCCTCTGCGGCGTCGTCTATGTGGACGCCGATGTGGAGCGCGCCGCCCTTCAGGTCCTCAAGCGCTTCAAGGACAAGAGGCTCAGCTTCACGGACTGCACCTCCATGGCCCTGCTGGCGCGGCTCCGGCTCGACGCGGTCTTCGCCTTCGACGAGGATTTCGCCAGGGCCGGCTTCCGCACGCTGCCGAACTAGCGGTTGAGCAGGACGATCTCGACCCTCTGGTCCGAGAAGGCCGCCCGCGCCCCTTCGGCGGCCACGTTCTTGCTCATGGTCATGAGCTGCGCGATGAGGACCGTCTGGACCGCGGCGGCCTGGGCGTCGGCGAGCTCCTTGGTGTTGGCGAAGACCCGCACCGCGACGGGGATGCCGGAGAAGCGCCGCTTGATGAGGTCCGCGGCGGAGCGCAGCAGATCCTCCCCCGCGCCGGGGGCGATCTCGGTGCCGGTCTTGGTGGAGCCGAAGAGCGCCGAGGAGTCCAGCGTGATGTGCAGGCCGGTGTCCTCCTGGTGCACGATGCCCTTGTAGAGCAGCGGCTTGCCCACGCTGGTATGCGGGGAGCCGTTCTCGTCCGTGAAGGTGTAGACCGCGGAGTAGGAGCGCCCGGCCTTGATCCACTCGCCCTGGTCGTTCTGTCCGCTCCAGATGAGCTCGTCGGGCGGGTCGCTGGAGCCCTCGTAGTGGTGGAAGACCCGGCCCTCCTCGTCGGCGATGGTCAGGTTCCAGGCGTAGCGCTTGGCCTCCTTGGGCTCCAGCTTGCGGCCCAGGATGACGAAGAGCTGGTCGCGCACCCGGAAAGCGATGCCCGGCCTCTGGCTGAAGGTCAGGCGCCAGGGCTGGATGGCGCGCGGGTTCTGCAGGAGCTCGGGGTGCGTGCGCCGCCAGGAGACCGTCAGCGGGGAGACCGCCAGCAGCAGCGACTGGTCGGGCTCCAGCGAGGGACGGATGGTCTCGAAAGGGTCCACCTCGATGGTCAGGGGCGGCTTGACCGCGTTGAGCTTGCTCACGCCGCCGGCGGCCTTGATCTCGACCTCGGTGGGGAAGCCCCCGCCCGCGGGGGCGGTCGAGGCCTGGGCCGCGGCGAGACCGGGCCAAGATGCGGCGAGCAGGGCCAAGAGCGTCGTCTTCATGTTCACTCCAGGATGAAACGGAATGTGATGCGCCCCCACTGCCTCTCGCTCGCGGAGATGGGCGCGAACCTCCACCGACGCAGGGACTCCATGGACAGCCGGTCGAGCTGCCCGTAGCCGGAGGTGCGCTCCACGCGCATGTCCGACAGGACGCGGCCCTCCGGGTCGACGGTGAAATGGATCACGACCTCGGCCTCGATGATGTTGCGCTGCTTGGCCCAGTCGGGGAACTCCGGGACCTCGTAGGAGAGCACGCGGCGGTCGGCCAGGGGCCCCTCGATCTCCACGGTCTTCTTCTTCTCGGCCTGGATGTCGGCCGTGCGCTTGGGCACGGCCACGGGCGCGGATTCGATCTTCCTCATCAGGGGAGGCGGCTCCGCGGCCCGCGGCTGGAGAGCGGTCGGCTCGGCGGCCGTCGGCAGGAAGCTGGTGATGGCCCGCTCCAGCCGCCCCGCCTGCTGAGGCGTGGCCTCCTGCAGCACGGCGGCCGCGGGCAGGCCGCGGCGCGCCGGCGCGACCGGCACGCTGCCGATGGTCCTGAGGGCCACGGCCTCCTGGCGCTGCTCCTCCAGCTTGATGGCCTGCGGCAGATTGCGCACCTGCCGGCGGCCCACGTCCTCCAGACGCGGCAGCTCGGCGAGCTTGGCGACCCGGCGCTCCTCGAGCTTGGCCTCGATCCTGGCCGCGTCCACGCGGCGCTTGTCGAGGTCCAGAGTCTCCAGCTTCGGCTGCGCCAGGCGGGTGCGCTCGTCAAGCTTGGGAGCGGCGGGCAGCGGGGCCCGCCGGATGTCCGGCAGCTTGGGCGCCACGGCGCGGATCTCGGCCTTGCGCACGGCGGGCAGGGCCATCTTGAGGAACTGCGTCAGGGTCGGGGGCGGAGCCTTGGCCTTGACCTGCGGCGCGGGCTGCGGCCGCAGGACCCGGATGAAGTCCACGTCGGTGACATTGACCGGCCTGGACTTGGGCCCGATCTGGGACATGTGCAGGAACAGCAGGAAGCCCCCCGCATGCAGGGCCATGGAGGCCGTCACCGACATGGGCAAGCGCGCCTGCGTCACGTTGTCTTCGACACCCCTTTATTTTTTCCGTTCCGTCGCGATCGTCAAGGATTGGGCGCCCGCGTCCTTGGCATGCGCCATGAGCTCCACGAGCTTGCCGTGCCGGGCGTCCTGGTCCGCCTTCAGGATGACGAGCTTGGACTCGCTCATCAGCAGCTTGTCCTTGAGGTCCGCTTCCATGGCCTCGTAGGTCTTGAATTCCTTGTAATCCAGGGCCATGCGGCCGTCCTTGCCCAGGGTGATGGTGATCTTCTCCTTCTCCTCGCCTTCCTTGGTGTGGGCCCTGGGCAGTTCCACCTTGATCACGGGTTCCGACAGCATCGGAGCCGTGACCATGAAGATGATGACCAGCACCAGGCAGACGTCCACCAGGGGCGTCACGTTGATGCCCGAGACGATGTCGTCTTCGTCCGCGAAGGGGTCGGTCTTCGCCATGTCAGCCCTTGGGAGCCGCCGCCGGGGCGGTCTCGTTCTTGAGGATGGCCACCTTGGCCGCGCCGGCCTGCTTGGCCGTGTCGAGCAGGTCCACCACCTGCCCCACGCGGTTGGTCTCGTCGGCCGTGACCGTGACCATCTTGTCCTTGCTCTTGGACAGGGCTTCCGCGATCTTCCCGGCCAGCTCCTCGGCGGCCGCCGCCTTGCCGTTGACGGTGACAGTCCCGTCGGCGGTGAGCTTGACCTGCACGTTCTCCTCGATGGAGGCCTTGCCCTCCGCGGCCTTGGCCTTGGAGTGCAGCACCGTGATGCCCCAGGTCATGGCCATGGGCGCCACGGCCATGAAGATGATGACCAGGACCAGACAGACGTCCACCAGGGGCGTGACGTTGATGTCGACGATGGGCTCGTCGGCCTTCTGGTTCGCTCCGGCCATGGTCCCTCTACTTGGCCCCCAGCATGACCAGCAGCCGGGTCGAGGCCACCTCCATCTCCACCGTGATGGCCTTCACCTTGCGCATGAAGTAGTTGTAGATGATGACCGCCGGGATGGCCACCACCAGGCCCGCTGCGGTCGCCACCAGGGCCTCGGCGATGCCCTTGGCCACCACGGCCGGGCCGCCCCCGCCGGAGAGGGCCAGGTCCCGGAAGGCCTTAATGATGCCCACCACGGTGCCGAAGAGGCCGATGAAGGGCGCCACGTTGCCCAGGGTGCCCAGCACGCCCAGGTAGCGCTCGAGCTTGAGCCGCTCCTCCAGCCGCTTGGAGGCCAGCAGCTCCTCAAGGTCCTTGCGCGGCCGCCCGGCGTGGAGCAGCCCGTAGCCGATGACCTGAGAGACCGAGGCGGGGTGCTTGTGGCAGTACTGCGCCGCCGCTTCGGCCTTGCCCTCCTGCAGGAGCTTGTGCACGTGGGCGAGGATGGCGTCGCCGCTGCCCTGGGACCGGCGGATGGTCCACCAGCGCTCGATCATGAAGGTGATGTTGAGCACGGAGCAGAAGGCCAGGATGACGAGGGTGAAGCTGTCCTTGAGCATCAGCAGCAGGCTGTTGTCGCCGAGCATCGTGTTCTCCTTGGGTTCCGGCTACTGCGCGTCTTCGCTGCCCGGCATCCCGGGCAGATTGATCGTCTTCTTCTGGGGCTGTACCGGCGCCGCCCTCTTCGCGGGCGCGGGGGCCTTCTTCTGGGCTGGGGAGGGAGCCGCCTTCTTCGGGGCCGGCCGGTCCGGCTCCGCCACCGGCTCCGCCGGGCCCCTGCCCCGGGACTGCTTGCGCAAAGCCGCGGCCCGCGCCGCGGCCGAGGCCGCGATCTCGCGGCCCGCGTTGCGCGCCAGGTCGTCGTAGACCGCCGCGGCCCGCTCCGGGTCCGAGGCCTTCTCATAGGCCTCGCCGAGCTTGATGAGGGCGTCCAGGCGGAAGGGGCTGTTGGAGGGCCTCATGCCCTGGAGCTTGATCCACATGTTCATGGCCTCGTCCGGGCGGTTGTTGGCCAGGGAGATCTCGCCCATGCGGTAGGCGGTCTCGAACGCGACGTCCGAGCCGGGCTTGGCCGCCGCCTCGATCTGCTCGAGGGTGGCCAGGGCGCCCTCATAGTCGCGCCGGTCCTTCTGCAGCTGGAAGATCTCCCAGAGCGCGGACTGAGCCAGGGGGTCGCCGTTGCCCACCAGCTCGATGTACTTCTGGTAGGAGTACTGGGCCAGGTCGATCTTGCCCAGCGCCTTGTAGGCCAGGGCCAGGTTGAACTGGGTCTCCTTCGCGTAGGCGGCCGTCGGGTACTCCTCGCTCAGGCGCGTGTAGTACTTGACCGCGTCGTCGTACTTCTTCAGGGAGTAGTTGGCGCTGGCCAGGTGGAACAAGGCCAGCGCGGTGTCGTCGTCCTTGTCGAAGTTGTTGAGCAGGCGCTCATAGGCCGGAATGGCGTTGGCGTGGTCGTTCTGGTTGAAGTAGCTCTCCCCCAGATAGAACTGGGCCTTGGCCAGCTGCGGGTTGTTGGTGTACTCCACGCTGAACTTCTGGAACTCCGCGGCCGCGCCCGCGTAGTCCTTGCCCTCGAAGCAGCGGCGGGCCAGGCGGAACTGGGCGTCCCCGGCCACCGGGCTCGTCGGGTTGGCCGCCACCAGCTCGTGCAGGAAGGTCCGGTAGTTGACGGCCTTGTTGCGGTCGAAGACGGACTCCAGCAGTTCGAGGCCGTCCGTGGACTCCGGCGCCTTGGGATACTTGGCCACGAGTTCCTTCACCTGCCTGACCGCAGCCTCGTCGTCGCGGCCGTTGAAGGCGGCCTGGGCGATGCGCAGGTAAGCCATGGGCAGTTGCTCGCTCTGCGGGTAGTTGGCGATGATGTCCCGGTAGGCGGCGATGGACTCGGCGTATTTCTGGGCGCGGAACAGGGTGTCCGCGATCTGCCCGACGGCCAGCACCGTCTCCTTGGCCTGCGGGTAGCGGGCCTGGAGCTTGCGCCACTCCTCGATGGCCTGCGTGTAGTAGCGCTGGTGGTAGAGGCACAATCCGGCCCGGTACAGCGCCACCGGCGCCTCGGGGGCCTTGGGGCTGCCCTCCGCGAACTTGACGAAGAGCTGGTAGGCGTCATCGTAGGACTTCTGGTTGAAGAGGCTCTGCGCGATGTTGAATCGGACCGCCCCCGCGAAGCTGAAGGTCGAGGACTCCGCCGCGAGCATGGCCTCGAGCTTGCGGCGCTCCTCCAGGGCGCGCTCGTCATCCCCCTGGTAGGAATAGGCCCAGGCCAGGCCGTCCTGGGCGTAGAAGGCCGCGGGGTCGTCGGGGTAGACCTTCAGGATCATCTCGTAGATGACCCGCGCCTCCTCGGTCTGGTTGAGGGACAGGTAGGCCTCGGCCGCGTAGAGGTAGCTCATGCTGCGCCACTTGGACTTGGAGGGCGGCAGGTGGCGGAAGATGAACTGATAAGAGGTCAGGATGGAGTTGTACTGCTTCTGGTCGAACTGGCTCTTGAGGATGGTGAAGAGGGCCTGCTCCGCGATGTCCGAGGAGGGCGCCAGGTCGATGATGCGCTGGAAGGCGGCCATGGCCTCCTGGGTGCGCTTGAGCTTGAGCAGGGCGTTGCCCATGACCAGGTAGACGTTCTTGGCCAGGGCGTTGGTGGGGTAGAGGGCCATGAAGTTGTTGCAGGTCTGCACGGACTGGGAGTAGTCCCCCACCTGGAACCCGGTCCAGGCCAGCTTGAAGTGCGCCAGGGGCGAGATCTTGACCGTCTCCGGGTACTGGGTGATGACCTTGGTGTAGGCGAACATGGCCTCGCGCACCTGTCCGGCCACCAGGTAGGACTCGGCGATGAAATACTGCGCCAGGGGCGCGAAGAAGTCCTTCGGGTAGCGGTCGAGCACGGCCTGGAAGTTGGCGCGCGCCTCCACGAAGTCCTTCTTCTGGAAGTAGGAGGAGCCGATGCGGAACATGGCCGAGACGCGCAGCGGGGAGTCCGGGTAGAGCGAGAGGAACTTCTGGTACTTGGAGATGGCGCCGTTGAAGTCCTCGGCCAAGAAGAAGGAGTCGCCGATGAAGAACTGCGCCTCCTCCCTGAGGTCCGAGTCCGGGTAGTCGCGGATGAGGTTCTCGAAGGCGGCCGCGGCCAGGTAGGCGCGCTTGGAGAGCAGGTAGGTCTTGCCCAGGTAGTACTGGGCCTCCGCGGTCTTGACCGCCTTGAGCGTGGCCTCCGCCGCCGAGTAGTCCCCCTTGTGCAGGCTCACGATGCCCTTGGCGTAGAGCACCATGGGCTCCTTGAGGAACACGGGGTAGGTCTCGCCGAGCAGGAAGAGGTTGGCCTCGGCCTGGGAGAACTGCTCCAGGGCCAGGTCCGCGTAGATGATGCCGAGCAAAGACTCCGGCACGATGTAGGCCTTGGGGAAGCGCTTCTCCACCTCGTGGAAGTCCTCGGCCGCGCGGGTCCAGTCCTTGTCGTTGTAGGAGACCTCGCCCATGCGGTAGAGTGCCGAGGGCGCCAGCCCGGACTTCTTGTCGACCGCGACCTCCGCGAAGGCCTTGCGGGCGTGCTCCAGGGCCGCGGCCGCGGCCGGGTTCTTGGGCGCCAGCAGGCGCGCGGCGGAGCTCTTCTTGGCCGTGGCCTCGGCCTTGAGGATGCCCAGGGCCTGGTCGAGGTAGGCCTCGCCCACCATGAAGTAGGCGTCGGAGACGCGCGGGCTGTCCGAGAACTGGCTGATGAAGTTCTCGAAGGCCTGGACCACGGCCATCTTGTCCCGGCCGGTCTCCTGGTACATCTGCGCGGCCGAGGCGAAGGTCTCCTCCTCGGCGGTGGAGTGCCCGGCGGGCTTGGCGGCGGACGCGCGGCCGGGGGCGCCGGCCGTGCAGAGCAGCGCCAGCAGCAGGGAGCGGGCTACCATGACGGGACCGCCTTCTTCTCAGCGATCTCAGCCTTGAGCTTGGCCACGAATTCCTCCTCTTTGACGCCGCCGACCTGCCGGCCGTCGCGCAGGCGCACGGAAAGGACGCCCGCCGCGATATCCTTGGGGCCCAGCACCACCATGTAGGGGACCTTCTCCAGCGTGGCGTCGCGCACCTTGGCCCCGACCTTCTCGTCGCGCAGGTCCAGCCCGACCCGCAGGCCGGCGGCCTGCAGGGCCTTGGCCAGGCGCGCCGCCGGCTCGGCCACGTCGGCCTTGACGGTCAGGACCTTCACCTGCACCGGAGAGAGCCAGAGCGGGAAGGCGCCCGCGTAGTGCTCCAGCAAAAAGCCGATGAAGCGCTCGTGCGTGCCCAGGGGCGCGCGGTGGATGCACAGCGGGGTCTGGGAGCTGCCGTCCTTGGCGCGGTAGGTCAGATCGAAGCGCCGGGGCACGGCGAAGTCCACCTGGTTGGTGGCCAAGGTGAACTCCTTGCCGATGGCGCTCCAGACCTGCACGTCGATCTTGGGGCCGTAGAAGGCCGCTTCATTGGGGACCGCCGTGTGCTGGACCTGGCCGTTCTTCAGCGCCCGGGCCACCATGTCCTCGGTCTGCTTCCAGAGTTCCGGCTCGTCGACGTACTTCTTGCCCATGCCCTCGGGCGCGCTGAGGCTCAGACGCATGACGTACTTCTCGATGCCGAAGATGCGGAAATACTCCAGGTACATGCGGCAGACGGCGAGGAACTCGCTTTCGAACTGCTCCAGGGAGCAGTAGATGTGCGCGACGTTCATCTGCATGGAGCGCACGCGCAGCAGACCGACGAGCGCGCCGGACTGCTCGTCGCGGTCGCAGGTGCCGTCCTCGGCCC
>JACRDS010000132.1 GCA_016212825.1 Elusimicrobiota bacterium
AGGAGAATCGAGGGCTACGATGCCATGGAAGAGGTTGCTCCAGGCCAAGAACTTGAACGATCGGAGGTCGGAATAGGCTAGAATCAAATTCCAGCTACGAGGTTACGCGGCGAATTTCCACACGACTCGGGGCACGGCCCTGGGCAGAGTCCGTGGATAACTCCGCGCGCTGTCCGTCCCGCTAGGGCGCGCAGCAGAACACGGTGCCCAGGTCCGGCAGGTCGAAGGGCTTGGCCAGGAAGGTCTCCAGCCCCGCCGCCCTCGCCCGGGCCTCGTTCTTGGGCTCGCCGCTCATGATCACGACCTTGAGGGGGGGCTCCTGCTCCCGCAGCTGTCGGGCCACTTCGATGCCGTCCGGCGCCCGGCCCAGGTCCACGTCGGCCAGGAGCATATGGAAC
Source organism: Elusimicrobiota bacterium (assembly GCA_016212825.1). Lineage (GTDB taxonomy): Bacteria > Elusimicrobiota > Elusimicrobia > UBA1565 > UBA9628 > UBA9628. The sequence continues at coordinate 399 of JACRDS010000132.1, forward strand.
GGGCCGGACTGGAAGGCCTCAAAAGCCGCGGCGCCGCTGCCCGCGGTCACGACCTCCCAGCCCAGCTTGGTGGTGAAGTAGAGGCTCAGCAGCTCCAGCAAGGAGGGCTCATCTTCGACGATGAGGATGCGCTTGGTCTCGGCGGCCATGCCGGATAAGTATAGGGGGGCTCCGGCGGGAATGCAAGGGGGGGCCTAGGGGATTCACCGGGTCTAGTCCTTGCCAATCCCGCGCCATGAGTGTTAGACTCCCCTCGACATGTCCGAGCCGCGGCGGGACCTCCTCTACCGGTTCACCTTCCAGGACGGCGCGGTCCGGGAGTTCCCCGTGCGTCTGGACCCGCGCACGCTCAAGGTCGAACTCCGGCCGCGCTCCTCTTATCCGGATTGGACGAAGCTCTCCTTCTGCCGATGTCCGAACTGCCCGTTCACGGAGGACGTCCGGCCCCGCTGTCCCACCGCGGAGAGCGTGCTCGATGTCGTCGAGTTCTTCCAGGACCGCCATTCCTACGAGAAGGCCCTGGTCGAGATCGTCACCCCCGCGCGCACGACGCAGAAGCGCGCCGCGCTCAGCGAAGGGGCCTCCTCCCTCCTGGGCCTGCTCATGCCCACCGGCGGCTGCCCCATCCTCGGGCTGCTGCGGCCCAACGTCCTCACCCACCTCCCTTTCGCGACCATCGACGAGACCGCCTTCCGGACCCTGGCCATGTACCTGCTGGCCCAGTTCTTCGTCTCTCAGCGCGGCGGGTCAGGCGACTGGACGCTGGCGCGCATCGGGAGCTTCATCGAGGAGGTGCATCTCGTCAACCGCCATTTCTCGCTGCGCCTGGGCAGTACCTGCCTGAAAGACGCCAACCTCAACGCGGTCAGCCGTCTCGACGCTTTCGCCCATCTGACGGACCGGATCGTCCGCTGCAAGGGGGAAGACCTCGCGCCTCTCTTCGACGATTACCTCGTCCCGCCCGCCTAGACGCGGAGCTCAGGCGCCGGGCTTCTCGAAGAGCTCGAGCAGGCAGTAGAGCATGCCCTTGTCGTGGGGCTGCTCGCCGATGCGCTCGGAGGCGAGCCGGCGCAGGCCCAGGCCGGCCGCGCGCTGTCCGTAGTCCTCGCGCACCGCCAGATCCGCGGCCGTGCCGTAGCCGTGGGCCAGCAGGAGCAGTCCGCCCGGCGCCAGGCGCGCCAGCAGGCGCTCCAGGAAGAGCATGAAGGCCTTTTCGTAGGCCGGGCCCTTGGATGGGGGCGGCAGGTAGTACAAGACCTCGGCCATGACCATGAGGTCGTAGGACTCCTCCGGCTGCCAGGTCCGCACGTTGGCCTGGACCCAGGTCACGTGAGGCTGTCTCACGAGCCGGCGGGCCCTCCCCAGGGCGGCTTCCGAGAGATCCAGGGCGGTCACGCGGCCGCAGAGGGCGGCCAGGGTCTTGGTGAAGTGCCCTTCCGCGCATCCGACTTCCAGGGCGCTGCGGAAGCGCCGGCCGCCGAGCAGGGCGGCCATGCGGGAGAAGCGGGTCAGCTCGTAGCAGGAGGAGGCGTACTGGTAGGGGTCGGCCCCCCGGCCGAACACGCGCCGCAGCTTGTGCCGGGCCGTGAAGTCGTGGCGCGCCAGCATGAGGCGCTCGAGTATGCTGAGGTCATAGCGGGCGACGAGGCTCTGCACCCACCTCGCCTCGATGAGGCGCTTGAGCATTCGGAGGGGTCAGTTCGCCGACACGGTCGCCCCGCCTAGCCAGTAGAGCTCCACTCCGTAGGAGCAGCCGGGGCCCTTGCATGTCGCCTTCACGACCGCGTCGACGTTCTGGAGCTCGCCTTCGAAGCGCTGGCCGCAGGCGGGGCATTTCGAGTGCTTGAGGGGGACGGAGTCCGGATAGGGTTTGGCCATGACTTCATTATACTCCACGCCGGCCAGCGGCGCACGGACCCAACATCCCATATGGAACGAGGCAATGGGCCCAGACCTTTCTGGGACCGCCGGCTTAACCGGTAATTTCCCCGGTTTTTACCGAACCTTATGCTCCCCGAAACAAATTTCTCCGCCCGCGGCCCTAAAATATCGTATGCGCAGGCTTCTTCTCGTCGAGGACGACAGCGACGCCTCCAGCTTCATCAAGTACGTGCTGGAGCAGGAGGAGTTCGCGGTCCAGGTGGCGGGCACGGCCGAGGAGGCCCGCGAGGCCCTGGCCAAGGAACCGGCGGACCTGGTGGTCATCGACCGGGGCCTGCCGGACGGCGACGGCATAGACCTCTGCCGCGAGATGAGGAGCCGTCCGGCCTTGGCGCGCACGCCCGTGATGTTTTTGACCGCGGCCAAGACCCCGGCGGACATCGAGGACGGCTTCGCCGCGGGCGCCGACGACTACCTGGCCAAGCCCTTCAGTTTCATCGAGTTCCTGGCCCGCATCAAGGCCCTGATGCGCCGCGACCCGGGCTCCGGCGAGTTCCTCAGCGAACCAGACGGCGCGCCCTCCTGACCCAGGGGGAGCGCCGCAAGCAGGCCCCCGCCTCGCCGAGGCGGGGGCCTGGCGCGTCAATGCTCGTCCTACTTGGCCTGGGGCTGCGCAGGCTGAGCGGCTTCCTTGGCGGCCTTCTTAGCGGCCTTCTTGACGGCTTTTTTGGCGACCTTCTTGGCGACCTTCTTGGTCTCCTTCTTGGCGGGCTGCTCGGTCGCGGCGGGGGCGGACGCCGGGGCGGCGGCCGGAGCCTGGGCCCAGGCCGAGATTCCGATGCTGAGGCAGAACGCGACGATGGCGAGAGACTTCATGGATACTCCTCCTTAATGCGTCTTGGTCGTTGCGGCTCGAGCGGGGTGGGACGAATCGTCCGGGCCCGCGAAGGGACGGACGGTGGGGAAGGCTCTAGGCGGCGGGAGGCGACAGGGAGCGCGGTTGGGGCGGACGGCGGCCGGTGGCCCCGGGGACCGTGTCCTCGGACAGGCGCTGCTCATCCGGAAGGAACAGCGGCTCGTTCTGCGTGGCAGGGGCGATCGCCCAGCAACCGGCGTTCCCGTCCTGATCGACGAAGGCGATGCCGGTGCTGTCGGCGGGCACGGCGGCACCCACAGCCGTCAACACCCCGCCCTGAAGCAGGCAGACGGCCAGAAGCGCTGCCAAGAACTTGCCGAATCTGGGGCCCATCTTCGTCAATGATACTATAACAATCTGTTATCATGCCAGTATCAAATCCGCGGTCACCTTCCCCTCCGTGCGGAAGCTGGCGGCGCTGGCGGGGGCCGGCCTAGCCTTTCTGGCCGCTCTCGGTCTGGCCCTGCGCCAGCCTACCTGGTCCCGCAAGGCGGGCCCCGGTCCGGAGGCCGACCCCGCGCGCCTGGAACGCGACACGCGCAGGCTCTCCCGGGACTTCTTGCCCCGCGACGCGGAGCACCGGGAGAACCTTGACCGGGCCTCGGCCTTCATCAAGGCGGAACTCGAGGCTGCGGGAGGAGAGGTCTCGGAGCAGGTCTTCGGCTTCAGCGAGTTCGACCGGCGCAACCGGGCCGTGGAGCGCGGCCCCTACCGCAACGTCCTGGCCGTGTTCGGGCCGGACACGCCGGAGAAGCTCGTGGTGGGCGCGCACTACGACGCCTACGGTCCGCACCCCGGCGCGGACGACAACGCCAGCGGGGTCGCCGGCCTGCTGGAACTGGCCCGGCTCCTGCAGAAGGACCCGCCGCGCCTGCGCACGGAACTCGCGGCCTACACTCTGGAGGAGCCGCCTTACTTCGCGACGCCGCACATGGGCAGCGCCCGGCACGCGGCGGCCCTGCGCCGGGACGGCGTCCGGATCCGGGCCATGATCTCCCTGGAGATGATCGGGACCTTCTCGGACGCAGCCGGCAGCCAGCGCTATCCCATGCCCCTGCTGCGGCTCTTCTATCCCGGGAGGGGGGATTTCATCGCCGTGGTCGGTGCCTTGCCGGACGGCGGCCTGGCGCGGCGGGTGAAGACCGCCATGCGCCGGCCGGGGCTGCCCGTCTACTCCATAAACGCCCTGGCCTTCGTGCCCGGGGTGGATTATTCGGACCACGCCAGCTTCTGGGAGGCAGGCTATCCGGCGGTGATGGTTACGGACACGGCCTTCTACCGCAACCCCCGCTACCACAAGCCGGGGGATTCCTCCGAGACCCTGGACTACGGGCGGATGGCCCGGACCGTCTCAGGCGTGCGCGCCGCCGTACTCTCCTTCGCGCCTTAGCGCGGGAGGGCGCAGAGCCGGTCGATGGCTTCCAGGTAGGAGTCCGCGCCCTTGCCGCGCACCGAGGCCAGGCACACGGGCGCGATGACCGAGCGGCGGCGGAAGGGCTCGCGCTTCCCGGTGTCCGACAGATGGACTTCGATGGTGGGAAGCGCTATCGCGGCCACCGCGTCGCGCAGTGCGTAGGAGTAGTGGGTGTAGGCGCCGGGGTTGAAGACCGCGCCCTGGGCCCAGCGGCGGTTGCCGTGCAGCAGGTCTATCAGCGTCCCCTCGCAGTTGTCCTGGAAGATGCGCAGCGTCGCCCGGCGTTGGCGGGCATGGGCGCGCAGGCGCGCATCGAGCTGGGCCAAGGTCATGGTCCCGTAGACCTCGGGCTCGCGCTCTCCCAGCAGGTTCAGGTTCGGGCCGTGCAGGATCAGTATTCTCATCTCAGCTCTCCCAGGATGAAGCGCACCGCCTCGCGCACGCTCGCTTCCCGGACCCGGTCCGAGACCACGGGCTGGCCCACGGCCTTGAGGAGCACGAAGCGCAGCCGGCCGCGCCGGGCCTTCTTGTCCCGCCGCAGGTTCTCCATGACGGCGGACTCGCGCAGGCGCAGCCGCGGCAGCGGGAAGGTCTTGAGGAATGACTCGAGCTCGCCCGCGCGGGCCTGCGAAAGTCTCAAAGCCGCCCGCATCCCGCAGACCACGGCTTCGCCATGACGCAGCCGCCCTGAGGCCGCCGTCTCCAGGGCGTGCCCGATGGTGTGGCCGAAGTTGAGGACCTCGCGCCGGCCCTTGGTCTCGCGTTCGTCCTGGGCGACGAGGCGCGCCTTGAGCGCGGCGCAGCGGCGGATCACCCGCTCCAGCCGGCCCTTGCGGAGGGGGGCGCGGAGCGCCGGGTCGAAGAGCAGCCCGTACTTGAGGACCTCTCCCAGGCCGGAGCGGAGCTCCCGCGCGGGCAAAGTGTCGAGCCACGCCGTGTCGCAGACCACGGCGCGGGGCTGGTGGAAGGCTCCGACGAGGTTCTTGCCCTCGGGGAGGTCGATGGCGGTCTTGCCGCCTATGCCGCTGTCCACCTGGCCCAGCAGGGTGGTGGGCAGGCTGACCCAGGGGATGCCGCGCATATAGACCGCGGCCGCGAAGCCCGCCGCGTCCGTGACCGAGCCGCCGCCCAGGGCCAGCAGGGCCGAGTCCCGGCCTAGGCCCGCCTCGAGCATCGCCCGCAGGAGGCGCTCCACCGCGGGCCAGGTCTTGGCCTTTTCGCCGCGGGGCAGGATATGGATTCCCGTCCGGAATCCGGCGCGGCGCAGGGCCGCGGCGACCGGCGCTCCGTGCAGCCGCCAGACGCCCGGCTCGCTGACCAGCATCACCCGGCAGCCGGGCGGCAGCCCCTTGGTCCAGAGCCGGGGGCGCCGGGAGAGGCCGCGTCCGACGAGGATCATGGGGCCCATCATAGCATAGAGGCGATCCGGGACGCGGTCAGCCGCGGGGTGCTCCCGGAACTCGAGACCACCACGTCCGCGTCCCGGTAGAGGCTCCTGCGTCCGGCCAGGAGCCGGCGCATCCTGGCGCGGCGTCCCGGCTCCGGGCCGAGCAGGGGGCGCACGCCCTCATCCCGCCTGAGGCGGGACCAGAGCACGGCTTCGGAGCAGCTCAGGCTGACCAGGACCCCGGTCCTGCGGGCCAGCGCCCGGTTGGAAGCGCGCAGCAGCGTGCCTCCGCCCAGAGCGACCACCACTGACCGGCGCGCCGCGGCGCGGCGCAAGGCCGCCGACTCCAGCCGCCGGAAGGCCGCCTCGCCGCCGCGGACGAGCTCGGGGATGGAGCGCCCGGAGGAGCGCGCGACCTCCCTGTCGAGGTCTATGAAGGGGCGGCGCAGCCGGCGGGCGAGCAGGCGTCCGACGCAGGTCTTGCCCGCGCCCATGAAGCCGGACAGGTAGATGTTCACTTGCGCAGGGCGCTCAGGCGCGGCAGGATCTCCCTCATGGAATCGCCGCCCGTCTTCTCGAGCAGGGCGTCGGCCAGGACCAAGGCGGCCAAGGACTCCGCGATGACCGCGGCCGCGGGCACGGCGCACACGTCCGAACGCAGCACCGGCGCCGGCGCCGCCCGGCCCGTCTTGAGATCCACCGAGGGCAGGGGCTTGCGCAGTGTGGGGAGAGGCTTCATGGCCGCGCGCAGGAGCAGGGGCTCCCCGGTGGTCATGCCCCCGTCGATGCCTCCGGAGCGGTTGCTCCGGTAGGCCGGAGCGCCGTCCTTCCAGGTGTAGGCGTCCAGCACCTTCGAGCCCGGCGGGACCGCGGCCGCGAAGCCCAGTCCGATGTCCACGCCCTTGATCCCGTTGAGGGCCATGAGCGCTCCGGCCAGGCGGCCGTCCAGGCGCCGGTCCCAGTGCGCGTAGCTCCCCAGTCCGGCCGGCAGGCCTTCGGCCCAGACCTCGAAGATCCCGCCCAGGGTATCGCCGGCCCGGCCCGCCCGCTCCACGGCGCGGACCATGCGGAGGGACGCCGCCCGGTCGGTGGCGCGCACGGGCGAGGCGTCGGCCAGGGCGTTGAGCCGGGAGACCGGACAGGACAGGCGGGTGAGGTCGTCCGCCAGTCCGATGGCGACGACCCGGCTGGCCACGCAGACCCCGCACTCCTCGAGGAGGCGCTTGGCGGCCGCGCCCAGGGCCGTGCGCGCGGCGGTCTCCCGGGCGCTGGCGCGCTCCATGACGTCGCGCAGGTCCGTGAATCCGTACTTGCGCGCGCCCGCGAGGTCCGCGTGTCCAGGCCGCGGCACCGTGAGCGGCGCTTCCCGGCCGTCCCCGTGGTCCCGGTTCGGTATGCGCACCGCCAGGGGGGAGCCCAAGGTCCTGCCGCGCCTGAGCCCGGCGAGGACCTCGACGCGGTCCGTCTCCAGGCCCTGGCGGGAGCTGCGGCCCAGACCCAGCTTGCGCCGCGAGAGCTCCTTCTGCAGGTCCGCGGGAGAGAGCTCCAGGCCCGCGGGCAGGCCTTCCAGGATGCCGACCAGGGCGGGGCCGTGCGATTCTCCGGCGGTGAGGAATCTCAGTGGCATGGCAGTCTCTCCAGGAGCCGGCGTTTGAGCTCGGCGCGGCGTCCCTCTGAGAAGGGCTTGAACCAGAATTCCCAGGAGCGCAGGGCCTGCGCGGCCAGCATGCCGCTGCCCCCGAGCACGCGGGCGCCCCGGGCGAGGGCCTGGCGCTGGAAAGCGGTGCGGCGTCCGTAGACCAGGTCCATGGCCAGGCCGCAGCCGCTCCAGCCGGCCGGCGCCGGCGAGCGGTCGGGGAAGCCGGACATGCCCAGCGGGGTGGCGTTGACCGCCAGGTCCGCGGCCCCCGGCCGGCCGGCGGCGAACACGGTGCGGGGGAAGCTCCGCGCCATGGCTCGGGCCAGGGTCCGGGCCGCGGCCGGCCGGCGCCCCGCGATGGTGACGCGGCTGGCGCGCAGACGACCTAGGGCCAGGGCCACCGCGCGAGCGGCCCCGCCCGCCCCGAAGACGAGGGCCTCGCATCCGGCTGCGGAGAAGCCGGCGCCGCGCAGGGAGTCCGCGAACCCGGCCGCGTCCGTGTTGTGGCCGGTGAGGCGCCCCCCGCTGCAGCGCACCGCGTTGACCGCGCCGGCCAGGCGGGCCTCCGGAGTGAGGAAATCGAGCAGGGGCAGGATCGCCACCTTGTGGGGGACGGTCACGTTGGCCCCCAGCATGCCGGACCAGCGCATGAGCTCCACGGCGCAGGCCAAGCGCTCCGGGGGCACGTCGCAGGCGCGGTAGATCGTCCGGCACCTGGTCAGGCGGCCCAGTTCGGCCATGAGGCGGGGGGAGAGGGAGTGTGCCACGGGGTGTCCCAGGAGGCAGAGCTTGACCGAGTCTCGGTTCATGAAAGTGGACGTACCGCTCTATTATAGGACTTTTGTCCCCGGGCATGGGCCTTCCAACCCTTGCGAAAAATCCTTTGCGGGACAATACTAAGGGCATGCGCAGGAGATCGGCGTCGTTGTTGGCCGCGGTCCTACTCTGCCTCTGCGGCGCCTCGCAGGCGGCCTCCCTGCGGACCACGCGCCTCTCGAGCCCGGTCGCCCCCTCGGTCCAGATCGATCTCGGGGCCGCCGTGGTCTCTTCGGGAAAGCTCGACATCCTCACGCTGTCTCCGCAGGCCCTCGTTCCCAGCTTCCTGGCGCCCGCGCTCGCTGTCCCGCAGATACAGCCTCTGGCCGTGGCACCGGCCCTCATGCCCTCTGTCGCAGTCCAGCCGGCCCCCCAAGCCGCCTTCCCCCAGCGCCTGGTCCGCATCGAGAAGGACCTGGCCGCGCCCCTGGCGGCTGCGGCCGACGGGAAGTCCGGGACCGATTCAGCCTATGATTCCGGCCGGAAGATGGAGCAGGTCCTCACCGGCCAAAGGGACCTGCCTCCGGCCGGCGAGTCCGGGCTCACGGACGCACAGTCGGATTGGCTCATGGGCAGCCTGATGCAGGGCCCCCAGCCTCTCCTCACCGAGGTCGGATTCCGGGCCCTGGTGCGCAACGACGCCGCGGCCATGGCCGAGATCGTGCCCTGGCTCAAGGACACGCCCAACGCCCTTCCCACCATGCTCTCCTCCATCTACCAGGCCCTGGGCCGGGCGGTCGCGGCCGAGGGCCTCAGCGGCCCGGAGCGCGCGGGCCTGGCTCAGGGACTCAACGACCGGTTCGCGGACGCGCTGGCGGGCCTCAGCCGTAGCCCGGAGCTGAGCCAGGGCCAGCGCAACGCCATCGCCGAGGTCCACGGCCGGTTCCTGCGCGGCTACGCGGCCTTGAACGAGCTCGTCCATCACCGCCAGGCCGCCGGGCTCTTCAGTTCCCTCCAGCAGAAGGCCGTCTCCTTGGTCGCCCCGTCCCAGCAGCAGGACTACGCCGAGGACCGCTGGACCATCCAGCCGCCCATCCCGGCCGCTCAGCGCGGCACCGCGCCCGACCAGGAGGCGCGCATCCTGCTCGGGACCGCCGAGACGGAACGCAACATCAAGGATTGGCGCTTCTACATGGAGAAGTACCTGACCCGCTACCGCATCGCCCTGCAGAACCCGCGCTTCTCCCAGCGCGTCCGGGACCAGATGACCCAGGTCCTGAGCAACTTCCTGGGCCGCTTCTTCCAGACCGAGGGCGCCCTGCACTCCAACCTGGAGCGCGTCCCAAGATTCTCTTTACACGCCAGCTTCATGGACCCGTGGACCATCACGGCCCGGGCTCACCGCATCGTGTGGGTCCCCAACAACGCCAATCTGCGCCTGGTCCCGGAGTCGGGCGGCTACCGGGTGGAGGCGGATTTCGAGACCGACATCCAGGATGACGCGGTGCTCAAGACCGTGAAAGCCTCCATCGAGGAGTACTGGAACGGCCACTTTGAGTCCGGCGGCAAGTCCTCCTCCTTCCGCGCCGTGGTCAGCATCAGGAAGCTGGCCGCCGGGGCGCAGTTCTCCGAAGGCAGCCTGCGCATCATGGACAGCCGCAACGGCATCAGCCATGCTCTGCGCGACGCCATCGTTCTCGACCGCAACCTGCGCTACGACGTGCCGGCCCACGAGTTCGGGCACATCCTGGGCCTGGCCGACGAGTACCGGGAGGGCTACGACCCGGACCTAGCCGCCGCGGTCATGCTGCAGAACCACGCCAGCATCATGGGCTCGCCCAACGGCAAGGTCCTGCCGCGCCACTTCAAGACGGTCTCCCAGCTGCTGCGCCGCCGCAGCCTGCGTCCCTAGGCGGGGCGCCGGCGCAATCCGTCCATCAGCGAGCGGAACTCGTCGGGGGAAAGGGACTGCTGGGGGTCGGAGAGCGCGGCTTCCGGCCGCTCATGGACCTCGATGAGGAGGCCGTGAGCCCCGGCCTCGACCGCGGCCAGGGCCAGGGGCGCGACCTGCCCGCGGCTTCCCGCCGCGTGGCTGGGGTCCACGATCACGGGCAGCCGGGAGAGCCGGCGCACGGCGGGCAGGGATTCCAGGTCCAGGGCGCAGCGCAGGCTCTTGCGGTCCTGGCGCTGGCCGCGCTCGCAGAGCACGACCTGCGGGTTGCCCGCGAGGAGGATGTACTCGGCGGCCAGGAGCCATTCCTCGAGCGTGGCGCACAGGCCGCGCTTGAGCAGGACCGGCTTGCGCGCCCGTCCCATCTCCTTGAGCAGGGGGAAGTTCTGCATGTTGCGCGCCCCGACCTGGAGCAGGTCCGCGACCTCCGCCACCGCGTCGAGGTCGCGCAGGTCGAGGACCTCGGTCACCACGGGCAGGCCGGTGCGGCGCTTGGCCGCGGCCAATATGCGCAGGCCTTCCCGGCCCAGGCCCTGGAAGCTGTAGGGGGAGGTGCGCGGCTTGAAGGCCCCGCCGCGCAGCATGTGCGCGCCCGCGGCCTTGACCGCGTCCGCGGCGCGCAGGTAGGTCTCCTCGCCCTCCACGGCGCAGGGGCCGGCGATGACGATGAGGTCCGGCCCGCCGAAGCGCAGGGGCCCGATCTCGACGATGAGGTCGGAGCGGTCCTGCCCGCGACCAGCCAGTCGATACGGCTCGTTCATGAGCGGTTCAGGGGCTGGAACTCGCCCTGGCGGCGGTCCTTGCGCACGTTGTTCCAGAGGAAGTAGCGGCCGTTCATGGCCACGTAGACGCCCGGCGGCAGGCTCTGGGCGAAGGAGAGGGCGCTGCCCAGGTTGAAGAGCCCGTCGGAGCTGCCGAACTTGTAGGGCACCATGGCGCCGGTGAGCACCACGGTCTTGTCCCCGATGCGCGGGCCCAGGACCTTGGCCGTCTCCACCATGGTGTCCGTGCCGTGGGTGACCACGAGGTGCTTCTCCGGGGCCGTCAGGCAGGCCTGGAGGATGCGCCGGCGCTGGGCAGCGGTCATGAGCAGGCTGTCGATCATCAGCAAAGACTGGACCTTGACCGCGAGCCGGCAGCGCCCCAGGCGCAGCATCTCCGCGACGTGGCTCCTGCGGAAGAACAGGGAGCCCTTGAGCTCGTTGTACTCCTTATCGAAGGTCCCGCCCGTGACGATGACGCGGATGGACATCTACTTGTTCCGGCGGCCGTCCTTGAGGAAGGCCGCGAAGCCCTTGTAGGTCATGTACACGTCGAACTTGCCGGAGACCTCCCAGGGCGCGTGCATGGACAGCAGGGCCACCCCGACGTCCACCACGTGCATGCCGTAGCGGGCCATGAGGTAGGCGATGGTGCCGCCGCCGCCCTGGTCCACCTTGCCCAGCTCCGCGGCCTGCCAGACCACGCCGGCGCGGTCGAAGATGCGCCGGATCTGGGCCACGAACTCGGCCGAGGCGTCGCTGGCGCCGCCCTTGCCGCGCGAGCCGGTGTACTTGGTCAGGCAGGTGCCCTGGTTGAGCAGGGCCGCGTTCTTCTTCTCCGAGACCCCGGGGAAGAGCGGGTCGAAGAGGGCGTTGACGTCGGCGGAGAGCATCCAGGAGCTCTCCAGGGCGCGCTTGAGGACCAGCTCGCTGTAGGTCCCGCCGCACAGGGCCAGCATCTCGCTGACCGTGTTCTCGAAGAAGTTGGAGTACATGCCGGTGGCGCCGTAGGAGCCGATCTCCTCCTTGTCGCAGAGCAGGACGCAGGAGGTGAACTCGGGCGTGCCCGGGACGTCGAGCAGGGCCTGCAGGGCGGTGTAGGCGCAGACCCGGTCATCCTGGCCGTAGCCGATGATCAGCGAGCGGTCGATGCCGGCCTCGCGGGGCGGCCCGGCCGGGACGAACTCGAGCTCCGCGGAGAGGAAGTCGGCCTCGGTCACGCCGTAGCGCTCGTGCAGCAGCTCCAGGACGCGCTGCTTGATCTTCTCCTTGGCCTTCTTGTCCTTGCTGGGCACGGAGCCGACCAGCACGTCGAGGTTCTCGCCTTCGTGGCTCTCGCCGAGGGACTTCTTGTTCTGGTCCGCGGAGAGATGGGGCAGCAGGTCCGTGATGCAGAAGACCGGGTCGCCGGGCTCCTCGCCGATGCAGATGACGACCTTCTTGCCGTCGGGCTTGACGAAGACGCCGTGCAGGGCCAGGGGCATGGCCACCCACTGGTACTTGCGGATGCCGCCGTAGTAGTGGGTGTCGAGCAGGGCCATCTCGCCGCTCTCGTAGAGGGGGTTCTGCTTGACATCGAGGCGCGGGCTGTCCGTGTGGCCGCCGACTATGTGCAGCCCCTTCTCCAAGGGCTGCTTGCCCAGCACCGCGGCCAGGAGGGTCTTGCCCGCGCAGGAGCGGAAGACCTTGTCTCCGGCTTTGAGCTTGGCGCCCTCGTGGATGAGCCCGTCGAGATCCTGGAAGCCGGCGGCCTCGAGCAACTCTACGGCCTCGTCGTGGGCCTTGCGCTCGGTCTTGGCCTTGCCGAGGAAGTCCCGGTAGCGGGCGCAGACGTCATCGAGCTTCTTGAGCTCGGCGGGGGCGAGTCCTTCGTAGCCGTTGGCGCGGTTGTAGTTGAGGGCGGGCTTGGTCTTGGGCATGGCGCTATCTTAGCAAATGGGGTCAGGTCTTGAAATTTGACATGCGCCGGCGGGCGGGGACTACCTGGACTTGGCCGGCGGCGGGGGCGGCGTCTGGGAGGGCAGGACCAGGCCGGTGGAATCGTTGGCCGAGGCCGGGTTCAACGGCGTGACCACGCGCAACTGCTGGGAGAGGGCCTCGCGCATGGCCGGGCCGACCTCGGCCTGAATCTGGCCGGCGACCGCGGCGCGCAGGTCCGCGCTGTGCTCGTCGAGGCGGCTCTTGAGCTTGGCGCTGAAGAGCCAGTAGAGGAGCAGGGGCTCGATGATGAAGATGAAGGCGACGCCGCCGCCGATGACGGCCAGGTCGCGGCGGCTCAGGGAGCGCAGGAACTCAACGGTCTGGGCCCGGGTGGGCAGTCCGGGGCCGTCATAGGAGAAGGTGAAGTTGAAGGACCAGGGCTTGGACTTCTCGGCGACTTGAGGGGCGTTCTCCATGTTCAGGCCTTTTTGGGGCTGTAAAAGCCGCAGGCGATGGTCTTATGGATCACGTCTTC
>JACRDS010000133.1 GCA_016212825.1 Elusimicrobiota bacterium
AAGAAGTACAACTGCATCCTGCTCACGGGCAACGGCCAGCCCCCGCGCGGCGTGCGCCGCCTGGCCCGGCGGCTCAACGACGAGAAGAAGCTCCCGGTCTACGTGCTGGTGGACAACGACCCCTGGGGCTACTACATCTACTCCGTGGTCAAGCAGGGCTCCATCAACCTGGCCTTCGAGAGCCAGCGCATGGCCATCCCGGAGGCCAAGTTCATCGGCCTCTCCTCCCACGACCCGGAGCGCTACGGCCTGCCCCGCAACGTGGGCATCAAGCTCAACGAGAAGGACGTGTCCCGCGCCAAGGAGATCCTCAACTACCCCTGGTTCCAGAAGAAGGAGTGGCAGAAGGAGATCAAGCACATGCTCTCCGTGGGGCTCAAGTTCGAGCTCGACGCCCTGGCCAACAAAGACTTCCAGTACCTTACCAAGAAATACCTGCCCAAGAAGCTGCAGGACAAGGACTGGCTGGACTAGGTCCCTGCTCCGGTTGACCTTTCTTTGACGGCGCCCGCCCTACACTCTGGGTAGGAGGGCGGTGTCATGGATTCCAAGAGAGAAGCGGCTTTCCTGGCCGGTTCGGCGGTCTTCCTGGTCCTGGTCGGCTGCCTGGTTCTGGCCGGCAAGCTCAGCCGGGACTACGAGACGGCGAAGGCCCAAGCTTACGCGCAGGCGGCCCTCTGGCCCGACATCCCGCGCCAGCAGGCCCAACTGATGCTGGAGCGCTACGGGCCTCCCGACAGACTCACGGCGCAGAGGATGGAGTGGGACGAGCGGTGGCCCTGGAAGAGCGTCTCGGTCAGCGCCGAGGACATCTATTCCCCGCTGACCCAGTCGGTCGCCTGCCACATCCCTCCGGGCAAGCCCGCCGAGCTGGCGCGCTACCCCCACGGGCTGATGGCGGACGCGGCGCGGGGGGAGATGGCCGCGCGCAGCGACCGCGAGACGCTCAACTTCCTGAGCCTGAACCTCGGGATGGACATCATCACCGGGCGGCGGACCCCGGAAGCGGCGAGCCGGTACTTCTACAAGGCCGTCGACCTCTACTACGCCGGCAAGTCCGTGCCCTACGCGGAGAAGCTCGTCTTCGACGTGCCCCCGGCGCGCGAGCAGCCGCGGGGCCGGATCTGGTTCGCGACCAAGCTCTGAGGCCGCAGCCTCAGAGCATCATGGCCACGAGCTCGCAGATCCCCACGATGGCGAGGATGACGTAGCCGTAGGTGTCGTACTTCTTGCTGAACATGGCCAGCAGGGCGCCGATGATCACCGCGATGCCCGCCACGATGTCGAGGGTGCCCTGAGGGCTGCCTCCCATCTGGTTGATCTGGTAGCCTAGGACGATGGCCGCGATGGCGCAGGCGATGCAGGCGATGAGGCAGATATAGGCCAGGACCTCGAAGATCGCGCCGTAGGGCTTGGCGTCCTTGAAGGAATAGAGGATGCCGGCCAGCAGGCCGAGGACGGCGCCGGCGAGGATGAGGTCCCGGGCCTGGTCGGCCTTGTCCTGCCAGGGTGTGACGTTCTCGCCGGGATCGGTGGCGTAGATGGACTTGCAGGCGCTGCCGTCCCAGTACTCCTGGTCCGAGCACTGGGTGATGTCCTGGACGTCGCCGGTGGTGCCGGTGGTCGATCCGGTGTTCCCGACGCCGGACGGCGTGGCCGGGACCTGGGCCATGGAGCCCTCGTCCGGCATGGCGGGGACCGCGCCGCCGCCCTCGACCGTGGCGCCCTCGAACTGGCCGATGGCGGCCTCCCGGTTGGCCTCGCTGGCGCGCGTCCCGCCCGCGCGCAGGGACGGGTTCCAGGTCTTCATGCCGCGCAGCTGGGCCAGAGAGCGGCTGCTCCGGTCGAGCCCCTTGACGCGCGCGTAGGAGCTGCCCGTGGACCGGCTGGCGGTGAGCTTGCCGCCGGAGGTCTTGGCGGAAGGGGGCGCCTGGAACTGCCTGATCTTGCCGCGGTCGAAGTTCTCCCCGAACCTGGGCGTGCCGCCCTTGGCGAAGATGTCCTGGCCGCCGAAGCTGCCGCCGCTGCCCAGGCCCGATGACCGCAGGCGCGGCTGGACGAACTGACGGCCGTCGGCCAGGACGCCCGGGGACTCACCGCGGGCCTGCGCCTGTGCCGCCGGCTGGCCCGCCGCTTCCGGCTCGGCCGGCCCGGCGCCCGGCTCCACGCCCGGGCCGGCCTGGCCCTGCGCGCCCTTGGCGCCGAACTCCTTCTTCAAGGCGTCGGCGAACATGGACAGGGACATCCCCTGCATGTCGTCCGTGACCTTGTGCACCGGGATGGCGGAGCGCAGGTCGGCCATGATGCGCCGCATGATGGGGCTCTGGCCCGCGCTCGGAGGCCGGCTGGCCACGGCCGCGCCCACGCCCAGGACGACCGCCGCCGCGTAGGTGAAGAGGGCGGTCTTGCCCAGGAGGATGGCGCCGATTTTTCCCAGCCAACCCGGGAATCCCACGCGCAGGCTGGCGCCCACGGGGGAGGCCGCGCCGCGGACCGCGATGGCCGCCGCGCGTCCCCAGCCCGCTCCCGCGGCTGCGGAACTGCCGAGGCCGGCTCCGCTCGAGCCGACCGCTCCTGACGCTGCGCCGCCGGACCCCGCGGACCCCGGGAGGGCCGCTCCGGGCTTCTTCTTCTCCTCTTCCTTCTCCTGCGCCTTGGGCGCGGGCTGGGGGACCTGTGGGGTCCCCTCGAAGAGGTAATCCTCGAGCTTCTTTTTGACCGCGTCCTGGCCCTTGGAGTCTTTGTCGGGGCTCATGACTGAAGGTTATGATACCATAGGAAATAGTGCTATTGACGGTGCCGGGATGACTCGTTCCGGGAGATGCACGAGTCGGAGCGCTGCGCCGGAAACTTGATATAGTATCGCCCTATGCAGGACACCCTGAAGGTCCTTTTCATAGACGCCGGCACCGGCTACTACCGGATGAAGCGCTACAAGGTGGGGGACTTCTTCGGCCCCATCGACCTGGGCTTCCACCTCACGGCCGTGCACCGCACCTTCAACTTTGGGACCGGCATGCTCGCCGGGTCCATCCTGCCGGGGAGCAACCGGCTCTTCTTCGTGGGCTACTCGGCCTGCTGGCACAACATCTACGTCTCCTCCGCGGGCGGGGCCGGCCTGGTCTTCGACAACCTGGGACTCAACATGGTGGCCGTGACCGGACGGGCCCCGGGGCCATCGGTGTTGTTCCTCAACCGCATGCACGGCGAGGAGGTCGAGGTGGAACTCGCGCCTTTGCCCGTGGAGCAGGTCTGGGCCCAGGGCCGCGGCGGAGTGTTCTCCTTGATGGAATACGTGCTGGAGCGCTACGGCGGCCGCTACGGCCAGGACCCGCGCGTGCTGGCCGTGGGGCCCTCGGCCGCGCACACCGACTTCGGCGCCATCGCCACCGCGCCCTGCAAGGGCGGCAAGCTCTCTTTGGTGGACAGCTGGGCGGGCCGCGGCGGCATGGGTTCGCAACTGCTGCAGACCCACGGCATCGCGGCCGTCATCTACGGCGGCACGGTGGTGGACGAGGACTTCCGCGACCGCAAGGTGGCGGACTCCTGGTTCCAGCAGCGCTACCAGATGTCCCTGGCGGCCAAGGACATGGCGGCCACGGCCAAGTACCGGTTCAAGGAGGACGTGAAGACCGGCGGCACCTTCGGCGTGAACTTCACGACCTTGAAGGGCCGCATGCTTTCCTTCAACTACAAGAGCATCTACTGGGACGAGGCCAAGCGCGTGGACCTGCACCAGAAGCTGGTGGCGGGGCACTACCTCAAGCAGTTCAACGAAGAGACCATCATGACCAAGCAGTTCGCCACCTGCGGCGAGCCCTGCGTGGCCGTGTGCAAGAAGATGAACCGGGAGTACAAGAAGGACTACGAGCCCTACCAGGCCATGGGGCCGCTGAGCGGCATCTTCGACCAGAGGGCGGCCGAGAAGCTCAACGAGCGGGCCTCCATGTACGGCTTCGACGCGATCTCCGCGGGCTGCGTCATCTCCTGGCTGATGGAGTGCCTGGCCGAGGGCTGGCTCAAGCCCGGGGATCTGGGCGTCGCCACCGTGCCGCGCTTCTCCCCGGACGGGTTCGCCGTGGAGACGGACTCCATGCACAACGCGGAGCTGGGCTGCGCCCTGCTCGATTCGGCCATCGCGCACAAGGGCCTGCTGGACCTGCGCCGGGGCGCGCGCAAGCTGGCCCGGGCTTTGGCCCGGGACAAGGACCCGCGCATCCATGACGCCTTCGTCTACAACGCCAACGCGCGCAACGGCTGGATGACGCCGAACCAGTACTGGGTGCCGGGCGCCCTGGCGCCCATGGCCATGATGGGCAAGTACTACTTCTTCTACGAGGACGGCTTCTTTCCGCCGCGCGAGCTGGGCCGCCGCTGCGCCGAGCGCATGCGCAAGGAGATCCTGCTCGACAACATGGGCATGTGCCGCTTCCACCGGGGCTGGGCCGAGGAGATGATGCCGGACATCATCGGCTCGCTCTACGGGGCCAAGGACGAGTACCTCAAGCGCGTGGACATGACCGCCACGCGCATCCACTCCCGCAACGCGGCGGTGTACTGGGAGTCGGGCCGCAACCTGGACTTCGTGGAGTCCTGCCTCAAGCGCCTGCGCGAGGTGGAGGGCAACCAGGACGCGGAGCTGGCCCGATGGGTCGACACCTTCGCCAAGGACAAGAAGGAGGCGGGCCAGTCCTTCTGGTACGAGCTGCGCCGCGGCGCCGACGAGGTCCTGCGCGAGTTCTAAATTCGGGACACAATACCTATTTCCGGAAATGAGTATTGTGTCCCGGATTTCTTATCCTGAAGGGCGGGACCTTGGGCCCCAGGCGGCCTAGGCCCTTTTCCGCGTCCGGCGGCCCCTTCCGGCTCAGGCGCGCACCGGGCTGTCCTGTTATCCTGTCCGCGAGATGAATCGAGTCCCGCTCTGGGCCCTGGCGGTATTCTGCGCCTCGGCTGTCTGCGCCCTGTCGGCGCGGACAGCCGGCCCACAGCTGCCGGGCGGCTTCATCGCAGACAAGGCCGCCCTCGACCGCCTCTTCGACGGGGCATCCTCGTTTCCGGGTCTGGCCGAGACGTTGCCCCAGCCGGCCGAGGGCCCGGGACTGACCGGCCTCTCCGCCGAGGTTCTGGCCGCCCTCCAACGCGGTGAGTCTGCGGCCCGCGAGGGAAAGGTCTGGCCCGGCTTTTCGCTCTTCTCCCAGCCCATCATGGTCTATGAGCCGGGCCGTGGGGCGGCCCTCATCGGGCATCCGTCCCCGCCTCCCGGTTTCCGGGCCGTGCCTTCCGGCGGGCCTACGGTCTTCTGGGCCGACGGGGACCCGGTGGACCTGCGGGCGCCGTTCGAGTTCCACATGGACGTCGGCGGCCGGGACACCTTCGTCTACCGCGCCGAGACCGGCGCCGCCTCGGGCAGGACCGCGGCCACCATCGCGCGCGAGCGGTTCCACGTGCTGCAGGAGCGGGGCTTCAAGGGGCGCCTGCGCTATCCGCCCGTGACGGAGACCGGCGCGGAGGACCTGGCCCTGGCCCGCCTGGAGCATCGCGCCCTGCGGCTCGCCTTGGAGGGAGCGGGGGCGCGCCGCGCCGAGGCCGGGCGGTGGTTCGTGGCCCTGCGCCGGGCCCGCTACGCCCTGGGCAGCCCTTACCGTCCGGTCGAGGAGGTCGAGGAGCGGCATGAGGGCATGGCCCGCTATGTCGAATATCGCCTGGCTCCGGTGATGAGCGGCGGGCCGCGAGCGCAGGAACTGATGCTCAAGGAACTCAAGGATCCCGTTCGTCTGGAGCGGATGGGCAAGTGGCGCTCCTACACTGCGGGCGCCGCCCAGGGCTTCCTGCTCGATTCGGCGGGGGTCTCTTGGAAGGAGGCCGTAGCGGGCGGGGCGCCGCCCTTCTCCCTGACCCAGGGGGCCTATCCCGTCTCCGCCGCGGAGCAGGATGCCGTGCTGGTCACCGCGCGTTCAACGCTCAACTACGCCACGGCCCTGCGCGAGGCCGAGGCCGAGGTCGTCGACTTCCGCAGGGAGAAGGCGCATGCCCTGGCGCGCTACCGCGCCCAGCCCGGCTGGGAACTGCAGGTCCGGCCGCCGGGGAGCGGCTGCGGCTTCTCGGCCTCGGGCAGCGTCTATGTCCTGGACGACGGATCCTGGTTCATCACCCAGGTGGAGAGCCTGTCCTGCGCGGTGCCGGGCTTCAGCCTCCACATGACCGACCGGCCCGGCATCAGCGGGGAGGAGTGGCGGTTCTTCGTGACGGGGCCCCTGGAACTGCGGATCGACGGCAGGACGGCCGCGCTGGCCGCCGGCAAGACGGCTTTCCAGTCCCTGGCGATGCGGGCGCCAGGCTTCGAGCTGGGGACGACGCGTCCCGGGCGCCTGGTCTATGACGGTCGCTGCCTGCGTCTGGAGTGGGACGAACCCGCGGCGGGGTTGTCCTTGTCCGCGGGGCCTTGGGAGACGGTGTCCCGGGTGTTGGATGTGGCCGGCGGTCCGTTGCCCGCGTTCTAGACCCTTCGGCGTCGATGGGGTCTTGCGGGAAAGTTTAGACCGGTTTTGTGACTCCGGCTGGAGAACGTGAAGTTCGTGAAAGCCTGACACCAGTTAGCGGCGGAACCGGTGGGAGCTGGAGCGCGCGATGCGGCGGCGGAACTTGAAGCGCTGGGTCACCGGCTGCTTGTAGGCCTTGAGCAGGGGCGCCACCTTGTAGGGGAACTCCGGGAAGGCCAGCCGCGGGATGGGCGTGCCGATCAGCCTCTCGATGGCCGCCACGAAGCGCTCCTCCTCCATCCCCATCAGGGTGATGGCGTCGCCCTCGCTGAAGACCCGCCCCGTGCGGCCCACCCGGTGCACGTAGTCCTCCGCATGCAGGGGCACGTCGAAGTTGATGACGTGGCTGATGTGGCGCACGTCGAGGCCCCGGGCCGCGATGTCCGTGGCCACCAGAATCTGGTGCTTCTGCTCCCGGAAGCCGTCCATGGCCTTGTCCCGCTGGGCTTGGGTCTTGTCCGAGTGCAGGGCCGCCACGTGCACGCCGCGCACCTCCAGGTAGCGCGCCACCTGCTCGGCCCGCGAGCGGGTGCGCACGAAGATCACCGCGGACTTGATCTTGGTCTTCTGCAGGATGAAGTGCAGCAGCTCGAACTTCTCGCCCGAGTTGACCGGGTAGAGGGCCTGGGTGATGCCCGAGGCGGGGGCGTTGTCGGCGTCGATGGCGATGCGCACCGGCTCGCGCATGAACTCGTTGACCACCCGCGCCACTTCCGGCGGGATCGTGGCCGAGAACATGTGCGTCGTCCGGTTCTTGGGCAGGGCGTGCATGATGCGGCGGATGTCCGGCATGAAGCCCATGTCCAGCATCCGGTCCGCCTCGTCGAGCACCGCCACCTCCACGGTGTCCAGGCGCACCTGCCGCCGGCCGTAGTGGTCCAGCAATCGCCCCGGGGTCGCCACCACGATGTCGGCGCCCTTGCGCAGGGCCTGCAACTGCTCGTGGAAGCTCGCCCCGCCGATGATCAGCACGCAGCGCGCCTGCGAGAACTTGGTCAGCTCGCGCACTGCTTTTTCCACCTGGGTGGCCAGCTCGCGCGTCGGCACCAGGACCAAGGCGCGGACCGGGTGTTCCGTGGTCCGTCCCTTGCCGTGCTGTTCGGCGGGCCGCTGGCGGCGCGACAGGATCAGCGTCTGGAGCAGGGGCAGGACGAAGGCCAAGGTCTTGCCGCTGCCGGTCTGGGCCGAGCCCAGCACGTCATGGCCCGCCAGGGCGTGGGGCAGGGCCTGGGCCTGGATGGGCGTGGGCTCCTTATAGCCCAGGGCCTGCACGGCCTTGTAGAGCTCGGGCAGCAGGCCGAACGCCGCGAAAGGCCCGGTCTGCGGGGGCTCGTGGGCCGGCTTATGCGGCGGTCCGTGCGGGTGGCCATGGCCGTGTGCCGGGCCGTGGGGATGCCCCGGCGTCGGGGCGTGCTTGTGCCCCGGCTCGGCGGCGGCCTTGGTCCCGAAGATGCGGCGGATGATTCGCCGGATCAGGTCAGTACCGGTAGTTGTCGGGCTTGTAGGGCCCGTCGGGGCTGATCCCGAGGTACTCGGCCTGGGCCTTGGTCAGCTTGGTCAGCTTGGCGCCCAGCTTCGCGAGGTGCAGGCGGGCCACCTTCTCGTCGAGCAGCTTGGGCAGCACGTAGACCTTGTTCTCGTACTTGCCCTTGCCCCGGTTGGTCCACAGGTCGATCTGGGCCATGGTCTGGTTGGTGAATGAGGCGCTCATGACGAAGGACGGGTGCCCGGAGGCGCAGCCCAGGTTCACCAGCCGGCCCTCGGCCAGCAGGATGACCTTCTTGCCGCCGGGCCAGACGAACTCGTCGACCTGCGGCTTGACCGTGCCGCGCTTGATCTTCGGGTCGCTGACGATGGAGGCCACGTCGATCTCCAGGTCGAAGTGCCCGATGTTGCAGACGATGGCGCCCGACTTCATGGCGTCGAGGTGCTTGCGCAGGATGATGTCCCGGCAGCCTGTGGCCGTGATGAAGATGTCGCCCAGGGCGGCGGCCTCGTCCATGGTCACCACCTGGTAGCCGTCCATGCAGGCCTGCAGGGCGTTGATGGGGTCGATCTCGGTGACCAGCACGCGCGCGCCCATGCCGCGCAAGGACTGGCAGCAGCCCTTGCCCACGTCGCCGTAGCCAGCCACCACGCAGATCTTGCCCGCGATCATGACGTCGGTGGCGCGCTTGATCCCGTCGAGCAGGGACTCGCGGCAGCCGTAGAGGTTGTCGAACTTGCTCTTGGTGGTGGAGTCGTTGACGTTGATGGCCGGGCACTTCAGGGTGCCGGCGGCCTGGCGCTGGTAGAGCCGGTGCACGCCCGTGGTGGTCTCCTCGGAGAGGCCTACGATGTCCTTGACCAGCTCGGGGTGCTTGTCGAAGACGATGTTGGTGAGGTCCCCGCCGTCGTCGAGGATGAGGTTGAGGCCCTTGCCGTCGGGCCAGCGCAGGGTCTGCTCCACGCACCAGTCGTACTCCTCGAGGCTCTCGCCCTTCCAGGCGAAGACCGGCACGCCCGCCTTGGCCACGGCCGCGGCCGCGTGGTCCTGGGTGGAGAAGATGTTGCAGGAGCTCCAGCGCACCGAGGCGCCGAGCTTGACCAAGGTCTCGATGAGCACCGCGGTCTCGATGGTCATGTGCAGGCAGCCCGCGATGCGGGCGCCGGCCAGAGGCTTCGTGGCGCCGAACTCCTCGCGCAGGGCCATCAGGCCCGGCATCTCGGCCTCGGCGAGGGCGATCTCCTTGCGGCCCCAGTCGGCCAAGGACATATCCTTGACCTTATAGTCCTGCGTCGCGGCCTTGGCGCTCGGCTTCTTCGTCATAGTGGTTGGCATTATCCTCTTTCTCCGTCGGAAAGTGAGAGATTATACCTTTTTTGGCGGCCTTGTCGGTGCCACGGGTTAACTTTGTTGACTTTCTCGGCTGGCACGCCTTCTTGGTGTGCTGGGTTCCCTGCAAGTTAAGAAAGTCAACCCGTGGCACCATTCGATTTTGTTATCATCGCTGCATGCTCGAGAGGGAGATGTTCGGCAACAGCGTCTGGGCGTACCTGGTGGCTCTGGGGACCTTCCTGGCCGTGCTGGCCGGCTTCTTCGCGCTGCGCCGGGTCGTGGTCGCGCGCCTGCGCGCCCTGGCGGCCCGGACCGCGACCGACCTCGACGATCTCGTCGTGGACCTCCTGGAGATGGTCCGCCTCCCGGAGATCGTCCTGGTCGCCCTCTGGGCCGCCACGCGGCCATTGGACCTGCCCGGTCGCGGCGAGAGCCTCTTCCACGCCCTCCTGCTCGTGGCCCTGAGCTACCGGGCGGTGACCCTGCTGCGGGTGGGGGCCGACTACGCCATCCGCAAGCTGCTCTCGGCCCAGGGCCGCGGCGCGGAGGCGGACAAGGGCACGGCGCGCAACCTCGGGTACCTCATCAGCGGCCTGCTCTGGGTCGTGGCCGCGCTCTTCGTGCTGAGCAACCTGGGCTTCAACGTCAGCTCCATGATCGCGGGCCTGGGCATCGGCGGCGTGGCCGTGGCCCTGGCCGCGCAGGCCATCCTCGGCGACCTCTTCAGCGCCCTGGCCATCTATCTGGACCGGCCATTCGTGGTCGGGGATTTCATCGTGGTGGGGGACAAGCAGGGAACGGTGGAGCACATCGGGATCAAGACCACGCGGGTCCGCGCCCTCTCCGGCGAGATGCTCATCGTTGCCAACTCCAAGCTGACCTCCTCCGAGATCCAGAACTTCCGTCTGCTGCGGGAGCGGCGCATCGCCTTCGCCGTGCGCGTGCCCTACGGCACCCCGCCGGAGCAGGTCGCCAAGGTCCCGGCCCTCATCAAGGCCGCGGTGGCGGCCGCGCCCAAGGCGCGCTTCGACCGGGCGCACCTCAGCGGCTTCGGGGAGGCCGGCTTCGCCTTCGAGGCGGTCTACTACGTGACGGACCCGGACTACGGGACCTACATGGACGTGAACCAAGCCATCCATCTGGGCATACTCGACGCCTTCCGCAAGGAGAAGATCGCCTTCTCCATCCCGGCCCGGGTGGTGCATCAGGCGCCGTCCGCCGGAGCCGCGGCCATCTGGTGAGCCTGACGGACTGCCAGGCCTACCTGCTGGCCGCGGGCCGCGGCCGCCGGGCCGGCGGCCCCAAGGCCTGGAGGGATTGCGGGGGCCGGCCCCTGCTGGTGCGCCAGCTCGATTTCCTGCGCGGGCTCTTCCCCGCGCCGAACATCGCGGTCTCCATACAGGCCGAGTGGCAGGAGCGCTGCCGGCTGCTGGCGCCCGGTGCGGTTTGGGCGACGGTGGACCCCGAAGCACCGGCTCTGGCGTCCGTGCTGGCGCTGTGCCGGGCCCTGCCCCTGGACCGGCCCACCTTCCTGCTGCACGTGGACATGAGGGTCTGGGAACCCGATGTGTTCCGGACCCTGGCCGAGCGCGGCGCGGCGGCGGAGGCGGCGGTGCCGGTCTTGGGGGGGCGGCGCGGGCACCCCGTGCTCCTCTCGGTCCGCCTCAAGGACGGGCTGCTGGCCCTGGACCCGGAGCGGGACCGCCTGGACGTCTGGCTGCACTCGCGGCGCCTGGCGGAGATAGGCGTGCCCTATCCCTGCATTCACGACAACTGGAACAGCTGACCGGCCGTAAGGAAGTCCGTCCGGCCGGTCCCTGCGGAACTACCGATACCGCAGGGAGGGCGCTAGGCCTTGGCCTGGGCTTTGGACTGGGCCAGGATCTTGTTGACGGTGCCCAGCAGGTCGTCGGGGGAGAAGGGCTTGCTCAGGAAGCCGTCGACCTTGACCGTGGCTTCGAAGAGCCGGCTCATCTCCCGCAGGGCGGAGACGATGATGATGGGGATGTGGCGGGTGCGCTCGCGGTTGCGGATCACGGTGCCCACGGTGTAGCCGTCCGACTTGGGCATCATGATGTCGAGCAGGATGAGGTCCGGGAGCTCCACGGACGCGTCCTCGGGCTCCAGGCCCAGCTTGCGCAGGGTCTCCAGACCGGAGGCGCTGCGCGAGATTTGGTGGCCGGCCTTGCTCAAGATGGTGGTGATCAGGTCGACGATGGCTGAGTCGTCGTCGGCGACGAGGATGTGGGCCATGGTCCAATTATGGTACCAAGATATCGGAGTGGCGTCAATGTGACTTTTAGCACAGACCGCGCAAAAAAAAAGGACCCCCTGGCCCGGAGGCCAGGGGGTCCTTTCCGGGGCGCGTCTCAGTAGGCGGCGGCCAATGTGGCCGGCTGGTAGGCGGCCTTGTCGGTCTCCCCGACCTTCATGAGGTCCGGCTTGGAGATCTTGCCGACCCGCTTGAAGGAATACTCCACGTAGTAGTTCTTGCCCGGCTCGAGCTTCTGCGAGAACTCCTTGGCGAAGTCGAGCATGTTGACGCGGTAGGCCTCGGCCGGAGCCAAGGCGAGCTCCTTCTCCACGATGACCGTGTCGAACCAGTTGGGCAGGTCCTTCTTGAGCACGAGCTTGAGCACGGTCTGCTCGCCCGCGTAGTAGGAGGCCCACTTGTCCTTGAGGGTCAGGACCATGGAGCTCGAGAAGCCCTGGGCCACGATGCCCGCGGGATCCGGCTTCATGGCCGTCTTCTTGATGGGGCTCAGGACGAAGTTCCCGTCGCGGTTGCCGCCCTGCACCATCTTGTACTCATAGGCCGCCGTGATGGTGTAGAGGCTGTACCAGGGGCCTTCCAGGCAGACCTCGAACTTGTCGTACTCCCATGGGTAGAGCTGCTGGCGGTCGCGCAGGGTGACCTGGGCCTCGCCGCTGTAGCTGTAGCCCGGGCGCTCCCAGCAGTTCTGGCCGGGGGGGACCGGGATGGGATGCCCGCCGGGGCCGGGATAGTAGCCGCCGCCTCCGTAGTTGTTGCACTCCGTGATCCATTCGGTCGAGCGCAGGTGGATCTGGCCCGATTCCGGCCGGTCCGCGGGGTTGAAGGTCACCGCACGGCAGTCGCGCTCGTACCGGGTGGAACCGATGTACGCGGGAGCGATGGCGGTCTTGTCCTGCTTCGCCTGCTCCTTGGCCTGCTTGAGGATATCGGACGCGCTGACGCCTTGGTCGAAGTTGAGGCCCGATGGTGCGGCTTGTGCGGCTGGGGGGTTGGCCAGCGCCAGCCCGAAGGCCGCCGCCGCCAGGGACGCCACAACGCCTCTCATCATCATCTGCTCATCTCCTCCCGGGCCTCTTAGAGGCCCGCCACGATGGCAGTGATTATAGCATAAAGGAACCCATTAGTCCTATATGCGGCGTAGGGCTAATGGGACCCTTGAGTGCCCAGCAGGAAGTCGGCCAGCAGGTTCTGGGAGACGTGCAGGCGGTACTCCGCGGTGGAGCGCGCGTCTTCGATGGGGGAGACGTCCCGGCGCAGCAGCTCGCAGGCCTCGGCCGCCAGCTCCCGGCCCAGGCGCTTGCCCTTCACCAGGCCTTCGGCGGCCCTGAGCCGCCGCACCGTGGGCGCCATGCTGCCCAAAGCGAAGCGCAGCTCGCGCACGCGCCGGTCCGGGCCGACCCAGAGCAGGCCCGCGGCCGCGGTCTTGGAGATGGACATGGCCGCGCGGGTCCCCACCTTGCGGAAGAGCTGGCGGCGCGGCCGCGTCTCCAGGTAGGGGAGCACGACCGAGGCGATGAGCTCGCCGGGGGCGAGGTTGGTCTTCTTGACCCCGGCGAAGAACTCGCAGAAGGGGATGCTGCGCTGGCCCTTGCGGGAGACCGCGACCACGGCCGCCTCGTAGACCGCCAAGGCGGGGAAGGCGTCGCCGGCGGGCGAGGCGTTGGCGATGTTGCCGCCCAAGGTGCCGCGGTTCTGGATCTGCTCGGCGCCCACCGCGGCCGCGGCCGCGGCCAGGAGGGGGAACTCGCGCCGCACGGCCGGGTCGCCGCGCAGTTCCGCATGCGTGGCCAAGGACCCGATGGAGAGGCCGGTCACGGTCTTGCGGATGGAGCGCCACTCCTTGACGCCGGAGAGGTCGAGCACGGTCCGGCCATTCAAGGCGCCCGTGGTCCAGAGCACCAGGAGGTCCGTGCCCCCGGCCAAAGGCAGGGCGGCCGGGCGGGCGGCGTAGAGGGCCACGGCTTCGGCCGCGTCGCGGGGCCGCAGCACGGTCATGCTCCCGGGGGACCCTCTCATCGCTTCCGGCGCGCCAGGGCGCGCCGGCCTCTCAGGGCAGCCGTGCTCCTCTCCCGGAGAGGACTCGGAGCTTTGGAAACCGACTCGACGATGTGCATGTAACCGGTGCAGCGGCACAGATGCCCGGCCAGGCCCACGCGCACCGCCTCCGGGTCGGTCTTCTTGAGCCGCGAGGCGCTCATGAGCAGGCCGGGGGTGCAGAAGCCGCACTGGACCCCGGCGTTCTCCTGGAAGGACCTCTGCAGCGGGTTCAGCCGTCCCGGCCGGCCCAGGCTCTCCGCGGTCTCCACCTTGCGGCCCTGCGCCTGGCAGACCGGGACGAGGCAGGCGGTGACCGGCTTGCCGTCGAGGAGCACGGTGCAGGCCCCGCACTCGCCCTCCCCGCAGCCTTCCTTGGTCGCGGTGAGCCCGAAGTCCTCGCGCAGCACGTCGAGCAGGCGCTTGAAGGGCGGACCCTTGAAGCTGCGCTTGCGGCCGTTGACGGTGAAGGCGATCACAGGGGCCTCTCCGCCTTGATGAACTCCGCGCATATCCTCTCGGGCAGGACCGGGATGGAGTCGAACCAGAAGCCCGTGGCGTCGTGCACCGCGGCCACCACCGCGGGGGCGGACAAGTCCATGGGCATCTCGCCCAGGCCCTTGGCGCCGTAGGGGCCGCGGGAGTAGGGCTCCTCGACCAGGAGCACGTCCATGGGCGGGGTGTCGGCGAAGGTGGGGATGAGGTAGTTGGTCAGCTGGGAGTTGCGCATCCAGCCCCCCCGGAAGTCCGCGTATTCGAGCAGGGCCCAGCCCAGGGCCTGGGCCGTGCCGCCCATGATCTGTCCCTTGGCGAGGACCGGGTTGATGGCCTTGCCGATGTCCTGCGCCGTGGTCACCTTGCGCAGCTTCACCTCGTAGGTAAGGCGGTCGACCTCCAGGTCCACGGCCACGGCCGCGTAGCTGAACACCCCGTAGGCTTCGCCGCGGTAGAGCTGGTCGTCCCAGGTGATGTCCTCGGGCTTCTCGTACTGGACCTCGAAGCGCCGGGCGGGGCCGCCGTCGCAGAGGGATCTGGCGGCCTTCCTCAGGCCGGCGCGGTCCTGGGGCACCCGGCCCGCGGCCTTGACGAGCTCGGCCTTGAGCCCGGCCGCGGCGCGCTCGATGAGCCGGCCGATGACCATGGTGGTGCGGCTGGCCACGGTGGGGCCCGAGTTGGGCACCAAGGCGGTGTCCGGGACCTCGACCTCGACCAAAGCCGCGGGCAGGCCCAGGGCCTGCGCCGCGATCTGGGTGAAGACCGTGGCCGCGCCCTGGCCTAGGTCCGTGGCGGCGGCCAGGACCTTGATGCGGCCGTCCTTGGCCAAAGAGACGGCGGCGCGGCTGGCCAGCATGACCTCGCCGCTGCCGGTGAAGCCCGCGCCGTGGTGGCACAGGGCGAAGCCGATGCCGCGCCAGGTGGGCTTGCCCTTGCTTCGGTTCCAGGCCGCGTACTCCTTGCGCTTGCGGGTGTAGCCGGACTTCTGGACGCAGAGCTCGAGGCACTTGAGCGCGCCCACGCTCTCCTTGAGGACCTGGCCGGTGGAGGTGACCGTGCCCACCTTCCAGGCATTGCGCCGGCGCAGCTCCACGGAGTCCAGGCCCAGGGCCGCGGCGATCCTCTCCATCTGCAGCTCGGCCGCGAAGATGGCCTGGGGCACGCCGAAGCCCCGGAAGGCGCCGTTGGGCGGGGTGTTGGTGGCCACCACGGAGGAGCGCACCCGCACGTTGGGGCACTCGTAGGGACCGGTGGCGTGCAAGGTGCCGCGGGAGAGCACCACGCCAGAGCAGGTGGCGAAGGCGCCGCCGTCCATGATGATGACGAGGTCCTGGGCCAGGAGCCGGCCGTCCCGGCTCACGGCGGTGCGGTGCCGGACCACCGCAGGGTGGCGCTTGGTGGTAGCGGCCATGTCCTCGTGGCGGTCGTAGATGAGCTTGACGGGGCGGCCGGACTTGAGCGCCAGCAGGGCCGCGTGGCCCGCGATGAGGGAGGGATAGTCCTCCTTGCCGCCGAAGGCGCCGCCGGTGACGGCGTTGATGACGCGGATCTGCTCCGGGGGGCGGGCGAATATCTTGACCAGGGCCTTGTGCACGTAGTAGGGGCACTGCAGGGAGCCGTGGGCCGTGATGGTGCCGTCCTTTTCCACCCAGGCCGCGATGCCGTGGTTCTCGATGTAGGCCTGTTCCTGGTGGGGGACGCGGTACTCGCCCTCCACCACGCGGTCGGCCGGGGCGAAGCCTTCCTCCACGCTGCCCTTCTCGATGAGGAACTTCTTGAAGACGTTGTCCTCGCCGCGCAGGAGCTTCTTCCCGGCCAAAGACTCCGCGATGGTGAGGACGGGCTCCTCCTCCTCGTACTCGACCGTGATGTGCTTGAGGGCCTCGTAGGCCTGCGCCCGGTCGGGATGGCCCACGACGAGGATGGGCTGCATGGGGTGCATGACCTTGTCCTCGGTGAGCAGGGGCTGGTCGGCTTCGATGAAGAGCACGTTGTTGGCGCCCGGGATGTCCGCGGCCCGAGCCACGCAGCACTGGTCCCAGGGGAAGGCGGGGTCGAACGAGACCTTCCTGATGCGGCCGTGCGCGATCGCGGTCCTCAGGGTGGCGCCGTGCAGGCAGCCGGGGAGCCGGTAATCGTCGATGTACTTGGCTCCGCCGGTGAGCTTGAGGGCCGCGTCGACGCGGGCGACGCCGGCGCCGACCTTCCCGGCGGGGGGGCGGGGCATGATGAGCTATTCTAGCACCGGCGATGAGGGTATGGCAACACGTGCCGCCCGGCGCTTGACAGAGGCGCGCCTGGGAACTATAATATAGACAGAAATCAATATGATGGAAGTCGACTTCGACTGCTGCAGCTTCTTCAAGGCCGTCGCCGATCCCAACCGCGTGAAGATCATGATGCTCCTGGCGCGGCGGGAGCTGTCGGTCTCTGAGATCTGCGCGCATTTCAAGATGAAGCAGCCTTCGATCTCCCATCACCTCGGCGTCTTGAAGAACGCGCGGATCGTGGAGTCGCGCAAGGAGGGCAAGGAGGTGTTCTACCGGCTCAATGCCTGCTGCGTGTCCTCCTGCTGCTCGGGCTTCATGAAGCGCTTCGCGGGCGGGGGGGAGGGAGCCTGATGGTTTTTTTGTCTTAACGTATAGAGCAGTATAAATACATCAATGAAAGGAGGCCGTATGAGCGAGAAAAAGTGCTGCACCGTCGAAGTGACCGAGACGGACAAGGGCTTGAGACTTGAGCTCGCGGGAGCGCGGATCAAGGACTGCCTGTCGTCCATCCTGCGCTGCTGCGGCGCGGAGAAGGAGGGGGCGGGCCAGAAGTGAAGCAAGGCCCGGCGCGGGGCGACTCGCCCCGCGCCGGGCTGTTCGAGTCACTCGCCCAGGGCTTTGCGGATGACGGGCACGATCCTGTCGAGGCCGGCGGGCTTGGCGATGAAGAAGGTGGCGGGGCCCCAGTCCACGCTGGCCTTGACTTCCTCGAGGGGCACGGCGGAGAGGAACACGACGGGGGTCTTGAGCGTGGGGCCCAGCGCGCGCAGGGCCGTGTAGGCGGAGGTGCCGCCTCCTCCGGGCATGTGGAAGTCCAGGATGATGAGGTCCGGCGGCGCGGCGCCGGCCCGCTCCACGGCCTGCAGGCCGTCCTCGGCCACCGTCGCCTCGTAGCCCGCGGCCTCGAGCCCTTCCTGCAGAGGGCCGGAGATGGCGGGGTCGTCGTCCACGATGAGGATGGTCCGGGGCATCGCTGAGAGACTACCACATTTTTCGGAGCCAACTGTTGTAGAATGCCTCCGGACCTTAAGGAGGATACGGCCCCATGAGAGCCCTCGCCATCAACGGAAGCCCCCGCAAGGGCGGCAACACCGAGCTCCTGCTCAAGGAGGTGCTCGCGCCCCTGCAGGCCGCGGGCTGGGAGACCGGGCTGGTCCAGCTCGGCGGCGAGCCCATCCACGGCTGCCTGGCCTGCTACAAGTGCTTCAAGACCAAGGACGGCCGCTGCGCCCAGTCCAAGGACGTCTGCAACAGGATCATCCAGGGCATGCTCCAGGCCGACGCCGTCATCATCGGTTCGCCTACCTACTTCACGGACGTCAGCTCCGAGGTCAAGGCCCTCATCGACCGCGCCGGCCTGGTGGGCCTGGCCGGCGGCGGGCTCTGGCGCGGCAAGATCGGCGCGGCCGTGGTCGCGGTCCGGCGGGGCGGGGGGACCCACGCCTTCGACACCATCAACCACATGTTCCTCATGTCCGGCGCCATCGTGCCCGGCTCGACTTACTGGAACCTCGGCTTCGGCCTGGACAAGGGCGAGGCGGCCAAGGACGAGGAGGCGGCGCGCAACATGAAGGACCTGGGCGAGGCC
>JACRDS010000135.1 GCA_016212825.1 Elusimicrobiota bacterium
GCGAGGCGGCCCAGGCGGTGGAGACGACCTTCGAGACCATCCGCGCGGCGCTGGGCCGCGAGGAGAAGGTGGTGATCTCGAACTTCGGCACCTTCCGCGTCAAGCACCGCCAGCAGCGCCAGGGGCGCAACCCCAAG
The DNA here is from genome assembly GCA_016212825.1 of Elusimicrobiota bacterium. Lineage (GTDB taxonomy): Bacteria > Elusimicrobiota > Elusimicrobia > UBA1565 > UBA9628 > UBA9628. The sequence goes on from JACRDS010000135.1 coordinate 138, forward strand.
ACCGGGCAGCAGGTCACGGTGCCGCCGCGCAAGGGCGTGCGCTTCAAGGCCTCCAAGAACCTTCTAAATTCGTGAACCCCGGGGTGCCCGTCATCCCGGACCAGGACTCCTTCACCATGGGCGAGGCCTGCCGCATCGCCCAGGTGGAACCCCACACCCTGCGCTACTGGGAAGCCCGGCTGGGCTTCCCGCGGCCGGCGCGCCGCTCCAGCGGCCACCGGCGCTACGGCCGGGGCGACCTGGAGACGATCTTCGAGATCAAGCGCCTGCTCGTCGGCCGCCGCATGACCCTGGCCGGGGCGCGGCGGGCGCTGCTGGAGCGCCGCCGCGGGGTCCGCTCCGGAGACGCGCCGGCCGCGGCGCCGGCCGCGGCGCGCCTGCTGCGCGAGGTCCGCGCGGAACTGCGGGAACTGGCGTCGGAGCTTGCGAAGTGATAGGATTTCCCACGGGCAGGACGCCCGCGGCCGGGGACTGGCTCAATGGTAGAGCGTTCGCTTGGGGTGCGAAAGGTTCCGGGTTCGATTCCCGGGTCCCCGACCAGGGGCGTCTTGCCCGCCGTCGTCGTTCTTTCTTAATATATCGGCTTCAAAACGGGGTATAGCTCAATTGGTAGAGCGCTCGGTTCGGGACCGAGAGGTTCTCAGTTCAAGCCTGAGTACCCCGAAGCTTTCGCAGGCATGTCCGACTCCCTGACCCGCCGGCGTTTCGTCGTGGCCGGACGCGTGCAGGGGGTCGGTTTCCGTTGGTTCGCGCAGCGCTGGGGGGAAAGACTCGGCCTGCGCGGCTGGGTGAGCAACCGCGAGGACGGCACGGTGGAGTCCGAAGCGGAAGGCCGGCCGCAGGCGCTGGCGGAGTTCGAGGCGCGCCTGCGGACGGGCCCGTCAGGGGCGCGCGTGGACGCAGTCGAGGCGACGGAGCTGGAGGCCGCAGGCGGGCCGCCGTCCTTCGACATACTGTAGAGGTCCGGGGAGCTGGTCATGGCAAACGAAGCACCGAGCACCGACACCATCAGCCAGTACTTCAAGGGCATCCAGAGGCTGGCCCAGATAGACCGGGAAGAGATCCACAAGCTCTGGCGCAAGGCCAAGCGGGGAGACCGCGACGCCAAGCAGCGCATCATGGAGGCCAACCTGCGCCTGGTGGTGCCCATCGCCCGCAAGTACCACCGGCAGGGCATCGACTTCATGGACCTCATCGAGGAGGGCAACCTGGGCCTGATGCACTCCATCGACAAGTTCGAGCCCAAGAAGGGCTACCGCTTCTCCACCTACGCTTCCTATTGGATCGAGCAGTCCATCCGGCGCGCGGTGGAGGAGCAGTCCAAGACCATCCGCATCCCGCCCCACGCCTGGGAAGCCCTGCGCAAGTGGCTCAAGATGTGGGAGAAGCTCCACGCCAAGCTGGGCCGCGACCCGTCCTTGGCCGAGATGGCCCGCACCATGCACTGGACCGCCCGCCAGGTGCGCGGCGTCCTGGACGCTGCAGAAGCGGCCAGGGGCATGGGCTCCCTGGAAGCGCCGGTGGATTCCGAGGACGACAACATCACGGTCGAGGACATGCTCTCCGAGAACGACAACCAGTCCCCGGAGAACCTCATCTCGGTGCTCAAGCTCCACGACGAGCTCAACCAGGCCATGAAGGAGATCGGCGACCGCGAGCGCATGATCCTGGAGTTCCGCCACGGCCTCACGGGCCAGACCCCGATGACGCTCGAGGAGGTGGGCAAGCGCCTGAAGCTCTCGCGCGAGCGCATCCGCCAGATCGAGGAGCGAGCCCTGCTGCGCCTGCGCCGCGTGGCCAACCGCATGGGCCTCATCGAGGTGGGCGAGAGCCGCTCCGCGGCCACTCCCAACCTGCAGCCCGGATGGTACACCCCCAAGGTCAAGACCGACATCCTGGGGCAGACCATCCCCAAGGGCCGCACCACCGCGCCTACGGCGCACGCCGGCGCACGCCGCAAGCCCCGCAACCTCATCCTCGGCCGCGCCGCGGCCAAGCCCCGGAGGAAATGATGCCCGCCGCCTCTCTCGACCCCGCCGCCTTCATCAAGGACGTGCCGGACTTCCCGAAGAAGGGCATCGTCTTCAAGGACATCACGCCGCTGCTGGGCGAGCCGGCGGCCTTCTCCGCGGCCCTGGAGCGCATGGCCGAGCCCTTCCAGTCCGCGGGCATCCGCTACGTGGCCGGCATCGAATCGCGGGGCTTCCTGCTGGCCGCGCCGCTGGCCTGCCGCCTGGGCGCCGGGCTGGTCCCCATCCGCAAGAAGGGCAAGCTGCCGCGCCAGACGGTGTCCGCCTCCTACGACCTGGAGTACGGCCAGGACTCCATCGAGGCCCACGCCGACGCCTTCCCGGCCGGGGCCAAGGTCCTGCTGGTCGACGACGTGCTGGCCACGGGCGGCACGGCCAAGGCGGCCTGCGAGCTCATCGAGGCCGTGGGGGGGCAGGTCGCGGGCGTGTCCTTCCTAATCGAGCTGGGCTTCTTGAACGGCCGCGCCAAGCTGGCGGGCCGGGACGTGCGGGCCCTGGTCAAGTA
>JACRDS010000134.1 GCA_016212825.1 Elusimicrobiota bacterium
GAGCCTCGCGCGCCGCTCCTTCGCGGAGATCTGGAACGGCGCGGCCTACCAGGAGGCGCGCCGGGCCCTGAGCGCCGGGGGCGGCTGCCTCAAGACCTGCCCGCGCCAGAACCCCTCCAGCATCAACGACTGGGAGGCGCATGTCATCCGCCGGCACAAGGACCCGGCGCAGATCCTTAAGGAGGACGAGGAGTCCCTGCGCCGGCCCTGAGCGCCATGAGCGAGCCCGAGCTGCGCATCACCTGGAACATGCACTGGCGGTGCGACTACCGCTGCTCCTACTGCTTCTTCGCGGGCCACTGGGAGGAATACAGCCGCCGCTTCATCGAGAGATCCACGGAGGAATGGCTGGCCTGCTGGCGGCGCATCCGCGAGCGGCACGGCCGCGCCCTGCTGACCATCACCGGCGGAGAGCCCTTCATCTTCCCCGATTTCCTGAACCTCATCAGCGGGCTTTCCGATATCCATTGGCCCATCAACATCTCCACCAACGCCTCCGTCCCCTGGGACGGGTTCATCGCGGCCGTGGACCCGAAGAAGGTCTCGGTCTCGGTCAGCTTCCACCCCGAGTACCATGAGATCGGCCCGTTCCTCGGGCGTCTCAAGGGGCTGCGCGCCGCGGGCTTCTCCGGCTGCAACAACTTCGTCGCCTATCCGCCCCAGCTCAAGGACCTCCCAAGGCTGGCGGCCGCGTTCCAGGGCATCGGCGAGAGCCTCAAGGTCATCCCCTTCATCGGCCGCTTCGAGGGGCGGACCTTTCCGGAGGGCTACACGGCCGAGCAGAGGAAGCTCCTGGGCATGAGCGACGACTGGGTGGACAACAAGCGCCGCAAGGGCCGGGCCTGCCTGGCCGGCTGCCGCTCGGCCCTGCTCCTTCCCGACGGGAGCGTCACGCGCTGCGGCCAGGTCGGAGACCCCGGCATCTTCGGCAACATCTGCGACCCGGATTTCAGCCTGCTCCCCGGGCCAGCGCCCTGCGACGTGGAGCTCTGCCCCTGCGACGAATGGAAGGTCATGCCGGACGAGAAGGCTCCAGATAGGGCGGGGGCCTGGCTGCCATAAATGAGGTAACCTATCTGGAAGAGCATCCTATGAGCGAAGAGCCCCAGGGCCTCAACATGGCGTCCCAACTGCCCCGCCGGCGGGTCGTTTTCGCCTGGGACATGCACTACGCCTGCAACTACCGCTGCCCCTACTGCTTCTACACGGTGGCCGGCTGGGAGGAACTCGCCAAGAAGTGCGTCTACAAGAGCGCGGCCGAGTGGGGCGAGGTCTGGGGCCGCGTCGCGGCGCGCTATGGACGCTGCCAGCTGCGCATCACGGCGGGCGAGCCCTTCACCTACCCCGACTTCGCCGGCGTGGTCGCGGCCGTGACCGAGCATCATGACGTGCAGATCACGACCAACGGCTCCCTCTCCGGGCCCATCGCCGATTTCGCGGCGCGCCTCTCCCCCGACCGCGCCGAGCTCGACTGCACCTTCCACCCCCTGGTCGCCGACTTCCGCGTCTTCGCGGACAACATCCGCCTGCTGCGCGCCAAGGGCTTCGTGGCCAACGTCTGCTACCTGGCCTACCCCGGCCAGACCGCGGACATGATGGACTACAAGAGGCGCTTCGCTGAGGCCGGCATCCACATGAACCTGGCCGTGTACTGGGGGCAGTACCAGGGCCGGCAGTACCCCCACGCCTACACGGAGGAGGAGCGGGCCTGGATCAAGAGCGTCATCGGCCAGGAGGTCGGGCCGGAGACCGTGGGCCTGGAGCCCCTGGCCGTGAAGGGTAAGCTGTGCGGGGCCGGGCACCGCTACGGCGTGGTGCAGGCCGACGGCCGGGTCTTCCGCTGCGGACAGCTGGGCTACGACCACCAGTCCATCGGGAGCATCCTCGACCCGGACTTCGCCCTGCAGCCCGCGCCCCAGCCCTGCACCGCGGACTACTGCCGCTGCAAGGAGTACCAGTCCGCCTGGGACGAGGCTGACGCGGCCGCGCTCGACCAGCGCGGGGAGGTGCGGCGCTAGATGACCAGCCTCCTGCAGGACAACATCGCCCTCAACGAGCGCGAGATCGCGGCGCGGCTGACGCGCCTGGAGTCCAAGCCCCGCCTGCTCATGATGGTGCTGACCAACGCCTGCAACCTCGACTGCATCATGTGCGGCCGGTCCTCGCGGGCCGCGCGGCCCGTGACCCTGCCGCTGGAGGCGGCCCGCAAGGCGGCCGAGCTCTTCCCGGCCTTGGAGGCCATCGACTGGCAGGGCGGGGAGACCTTCATGGTCCCCTACTTCAAGGAGCTGTTCCGGGAGGCGGCGCGCTTCCCGGACATCCATCACAGCATCATCACCAACGGCCTGCTCATCGACCAGGAGTGGGCGGACCTCGTCGCCCGCACGGGCACGAGTCTGACCTTTTCGGTCGATTCGATCAACCCCGCGACCTACGAGCGCATCCGCCGCGGCGGCGACTTCGGCCGCCTGCTGGAGAACATGCGCCGGGTCCGCAAGGCCCTGCCCGCCGGCGCCCCCGTGCGCCATGTCAACGTGGTCGTGATGCGCTCCAATTACCGGGAACTGGAGCGCTTCCCGGCCTTCTGCGCGGAGCATGGGGTGGGACACCTGCGCTTCGATTTCCTCCGGCCCGACATCGCGCCCGAGGAGGACGTCCTCCTCAAGCGCGACCCCGAGGCCGCGGCGTACCTGAGCGAGGCCATCCCCCGCGTCCGCCGGGCCTGCCTGGACGCGGACATCCGCTTCTACTGCTCTTTCGAGGGGCTCCTGAACGGGAACGGCCAGTCGGCCCCGGATACGGCCGACGCTGTCCGTCCCTCGTCGACGCCCATGTTCTGCAAGCTGCCCTGGAAGAAGCTTTGCGTGGATGTCTGCCGGGACGGGGGGATCTTTCCGGACTGCCTCTGCCAGCACCGCGTCGGCAGCATCCACGAGAGCGGACTCCTGGAGGTCTGGAACGGGGAGGGCCTGGTCCGCTACCGGGAGGCCATGGCCGCGGGCCGGGCCGGCGGGCTCTGCTCCCCGGACTGCCTCAAGCGCGCGGTGGACGAGTCCCATTTCGTGGGCCTGCGGCCGGAGGTCTCCAAAGGGCCCGGCCCCGCCGAGGAGCAGAAGCACCTCACGCCCAACGAGCTCCTCAATGAAGAGGAGCTCCGCCGCGGCGAGACGGTCCTGCGTTCGCTGCCCCTCTACATGCACCTCCTGCTCACGACCCGCTGCAACATGCGCTGCCCCTTCTGCTGGGAGAGGAAGGTCACGCACTGGGACCTGCCGGAGGAGCTCTGCCCGCAGGTCGCCGAGCTCTTCCCCACGCTGCGCAACCTGGTCTGGCAGGGCGGGGAGGCCGTCCTGCACCCCTCCTTCCGGAGCCTCATGGAGGAGGCCGTGCGCTACCCGGAGCTCGGCCAGACCCTGCTGACCAACGGCGCCTTCCTCGACGAGAAGTGGCTGGACATCTTCCTGAAGGCGCCTCGGCTCAACGTCGTGCTGCCGGTGGAGAGCGTGCGGCCGGAGGACTACGCGCTCCTGCGCCCGGGCGGCCGGTTCGAGCGCCTGGAGCGCGGCCTGCGCCTGATCCAGGGGGCGCAGTCCGCGGGCCGCAACCTGAAGTTCATGCTCAACGTCATCATCATGCGCTCCAACGCGGCCCAGCTCGGGGAGATCTGCGACTGGGGCATCGACAACCGCTTCGAGCGCATCATCCTGACTCCGCTCTACCCCACGGTGCAGGACTTCTACGTCCGGGAGTTCGTGGCCCCCGACGATCCCGAGCTGGGGCCCGCCATGCGTCTGGCCTTCGCGCGCGCCGGCGAGCGCGCCCGCGCCGCGCGGATCGTCCTGGAGGACCGCTTCTTCGGCGCCCCTCCGGCGGCCGTGGCCGCTGCCGGGGGCGCCCTGACGCGCTGTTTCGCGCCCTGGCGCCAGGTCTTCATCGGTTGCGACGGGGAAGTCTCGAGCCATTGCTCCTGCAAGCGCTTCATCGGCTTCATGGGGCGGCCCGGGGAAGGCACCCTCAAGGACATCTGGAACAGCCCGGCGAGCGTGGCCCTGCGCCAGTCCATGCTCGCGGGCGACTACCGGGCCTGCAACCCGCTCTGCCCGAGGGAGGCCTAGTTGGGCAGGGTCTTCTTCACCTGGTACATCAACACGGCCTGCAACTACCGCTGCAGCTACTGCAAGCCGGAGCAGTTGGCCGGCCGGCAGGCCCCGGCCGAGCGCTGGGTCGAGGTCTGGGCCGACATCCACCGGCGCTACGGCAGCTGCCATATATCCTTCAGCGGCGGCGAACCCTTCGTCTATCCGGGCTTCATCGAGATTCTGGCGGGGGTCACCCGGCACCACACGGTGGAGGTCATCACCAACCTCTCCTGCGACGTGCGCCGGCTCGTCGAGAAGGTGAACCTCAAGCGCCTGCGCCTGGGCGCCAGCTTCCATCCGGAGTGCGTGGACATAGAAGAGTTCCTGGGCCGGGTGAAGGAGCTGCACAAGTACGACTTCGAGAAATGGGTCACCTTCGTGGCCTACCCGCCGCACCTCGACCGCATCCTCCATTTCCAGAAGCGCGTCCAGGACGCGGGCGTGCGCTTCTCCATCCTGCCCTTCAACGGCGCCTGGGACGGGCGGACCTACCCTCAGGGCTACACGGAAGCGGAGAAGAAGGTCATCCTGCAGGCCTGCGGCGACGATGAGCCCAACCTGCGCTCCTTCAAATGGGGGAACGGCGGGAAGGCGGAAGACGGGCCGGCCGCCGCCAAGTCCTCGACCACGAAGGGCCGGCCTTGCCTGATGGGAAAGTCCTACGCGCGCATCTATCCGGACGGCTCCGCCAAGCGCTGCTGCGCTCCCGGGGCCGCGGAGCTGGGCAACCTCATCGAAGGGACCTTCCGGCTCCAGGAGGAGCCCGCCCCCTGCGCCAGCGAGCGCTGCCCCTGCTGGAAGTGCATGATCCCCGGCGAGGAGGAGCGCTGGGAGAGGTTCTGGATCACCCCGTACCGCAAGACATGAACAAGCCCGCGGTCTTCTTCACCTGGGACATCCACTACCGCTGCCGCTACGGCTGCGCCTACTGCTTCCTGCATCACGAGACGGAGACCAGCTCCATCCCGGCGCGCGGCCTCTGCGCCGACGAGCTCTACCGGGTCTGGCGCGGGCTCTACGAGCGCTACGGCAGCGCTCGGCTCTCCGTGACCGGCGGCGAGCCCTTCGATTATCCGGGCTTCATGGACATGGTTGCGCGCTTGGCGGCCTTCGATACCTTCGAGTTCTCCACCAATCTGGACTGGGACGCGCGGGAGTTCTCGGCCAAGGTCCCTCCGGGGGCGGCCAAGATCAACCCCAGCTTCCACCCCGACCACGCCGCCCTGCCCGAATTCCTGGAGAAGTGCCTGCACCTGAAAGAGAAAGGCTACGGCCTCGACTGCGTCACCGTGGTCGCCTACCCGCCCAACCTCGCGGCGCTGAAGGACCACAAGGCGGAGATCGAGCGGCGGGGGATCAGCGTCGTGGTCTTCCCCTTCCGGGGCCTCCATCAGGGCCGGGAGTATCCCAAGGCCTACACCGAGGCGGAGCGGGCCGCCCTGCGCGAGCTGGGCGCGGGCGCGGCCGAGGAGGTCAACGCCGGGCTGGCCAAGTCGCACAGCCTGGACTCCGGGCCGCGGGAGCGCCTGCAGGACCGGGTCTGCGCCATGGGCACGCGCTACGCCAAGGTCATCCCCAACGGCGATGCCTTCCGCTGCTGCGCCGCGGTCTGGACCCCGGCCAAGACCTGGCCCAACTGGGGGCCGCTGGGCAACATCTACGACGGGACCTTCCGTTTCGACGCGGAGCCCCGGCCCTGCGCCATCCACGAGGACGGCGAGTGCCGCTGCCACAAGGCCATGGTCGTGGGCCGCGAGGACCAGTGGCGCAAGCACTGGCCGCTGGGCGAGGAGGCGGCCCGCCCATGAAGGCCGCGCTCGTCCTGGCGCCCTGGTACCGGCGGGAATCCCCGGCGCCGGACCTGGGCATGGCGGCCGCGCTCCTCAAGAGCCGCGGGCACGAGGTCGCGGTCTGCGATTTCAACAACCACCTCTTCCAGGAGAACCGGCGCACGCGGGACTACTGGAAGTTCCTGGTCGCCAACCATTCCGAGGATGACGCGGACTCCTTCTTCGCCCGCACGCGGCCCCTGTTCGAGGAGTACGCGGCGCGCATCGCCGCGGCGCGGCCCGACGCGGCGGCGTTCAAGGTCATCGGGCATACCATCGAGAACGCCGCGCACCTGGCGCGCGCGCTCAAGGCGCGGGCGCCCGGCTTGCCCGTGGTCTTCTGCGGGGTGCTCCTGCCCGACCGGAGCCTGCTCGACGGCTTCCGCCTCGGCCAGGAGCGCTGGCCCTACGACTACGTGCTCTGCGGCGAGGACGAGCTCGCCCTGCCCGCCGTCCTGGAGTCCGTGGGGCGCGGCGCGGCCCCGGACCTGCCGCGCCAGGGCAAGGTCATCGACTGCCTGGACGGGCCCCACGTGCAGGACCTCGACAGCCTGCCCCACTTCGACTTCACGGACTTCGATCTCTCCGGCTTCCGCATGCCCGACCGCTTGGAGCTCTTCATGTCCAAGGGCTGTCCCCGGCGCTGCTCCTTCTGCGTGGACTGGAAGACGGAGCGCCGCTATCGCTGCATGAGCGGCCGGCGCATCTATGAGGAGCTGGCGTTCCAGCAGAGGCGCCACGGCATCCGGCACGTGACCTTCTGCGACAAGACCATCGACGGGGACGTCGCCTCCCTGCGCGAGTTCGCCGAGGCCATGGCCCGTCCCGCGGCCCGCGAGGAACTCAAAGGCCTGACCTGGTCCGGGGACATGATGGTGCGGCCGGAGCTCACCCCGGAGTTCTTCGGCCTGCTGCGTGCGGCCGGCTGCGGCGGCCTGGGCTTCGGCATCGAGAGCGGCTCGGACAAAGTCCTCAAGGACATGCGCAAGGGCTTCACCGCGGAGCAGGCCGAGAAGACCCTGGCCGCGGCGCGGGGGGCCGGCATCCACGTCTCGGTCAACATACTCGTGGGCTTCCCCACGGAGGCGCGCGAGGACTTCCGGGAGACTTTGGCCTTCGTGGAGCGCGCGCGCGCCAGCACCAACGAGATCCGGGTCACGCACCTGGGCTGCGTGGTCATGGAGAAGGCCGACCTGCACAACGACCCCGGCCGCTTCGGCTTGGCCGACGCCAGCCCCGAGGCCTGGCGCAGCGCGGACGGCGGCAACACTCACGAGGAGCGGGTGCGGCGCTTCGACGAGCTCTGCGACCGGGTGCTCAAGCTCGACATCCCCCTGCGGGTCAACAGCCGGCTGACCAAGACCGGCCGGGCGGTGGGGCGATGACCGGTCCGGCCCGGGACTTCAGGTTCGCCCGCAAGACCCTCCCCTACCGGATGTTCGCCACCTGGAACATCCACTACGACTGCGACTACCGCTGCCGCTACTGCCACGCGCCCAAGCCCGGCAAGCCGGGCGTGCGCGACGCCGCCTACATCAAGGCCGAGGACTGGCTGCGCGTCTGGGAGGGCCTCTACGAGCGCTACGGCACCTGGGAGGTGCTGGTCAGCGGGGGGGAGCCCTTCACCTACCCGGGCTTCATGGACCTGCTCATCGGACTCTCGCGCGTCCACCTCATGGGCGTGTGCACGAACCTGGGCTGGGACGTGGAGCGCTTCGTCAAAGAGGCGGACCCGCAGAGGGTGCGCATCGAGACCAGCTTCCATCCCGAGTCGGCCAAGCTCGAAGACTTTACGGGGAAGCTTAAGCGGCTCAAGGCCCACGGCTTCGAGCCCACGGTGAACTTCGTGCCCTGGCCGCCGCTCTTGCACCGGCTGGGCGAGGTCAAGGCGGCCATGGAGGGCGCGGGCTGCCAGGTGACCCTGCAGCCCTTCATCGGCGAGTGGGAGGGGCGGCGGTATCCGCAGGGCTACACGGACGACGAGAAGCGGGCCCTGGGCATCTTCAAGGACGAGTGCAACGAGAAGACCGTGGACTTCAAGACCACGGCGAAGGCGGACTCCACCAAGGGCCGCCTGTGCCGCATGGGGCAGAACTACGTGTTCATCCACCCGGACGGGGAGGTCTCGCGCTGCTGCCGCGACCACACCTTCTCTTTAGGCAACCTCGCCCAAGGCACCTTCAAGCTCCTGGATGAGGCCGTCCCCTGCGCGGCCGACAACTGCAACTGCTGGCGTTGCATGGTGACGGACCGGGAAGACTTCTGGTGGCGCCACTGGGGCCGCTACCACGTGACCGACCTGGCTATGGCGGCGAAGGGGAAGCGCCCATGAGCCGGGTCGCTTTGGTCCAGCCGCCGGTGTGGGGGATCTACGACCCTCCGACCGCTCTGGCCCAGCTCTCCTCCTGCCTCAAGGCCGCGGGCCACGAGGTCCTGGTCTGCGACCTCAACATCGAGCTCTACCGCCGGCGCCTGCCGGCGTACCGGGACGCCTGGGCCATAGAGCGCAGCTCCTTCTGGACCCGGCTCGACGACGTGCGCGCCCTGCTGGAGAGCCACCGCGACGCGGTGGAGGAGGCCCTGTCCCGGCTGGCTGCCTTCCGCCCGGACCTGGTCGGCCTCTCGGTCAACACCTGCTCCTGGCCCGCGGCCAGGGAGCTCGCCCGCCGCCTCAAGGAACGTCTGCCGCAGGCGCGGCTGGCGGCAGGCGGCCCTTTGTTCTGCGTCCCCTCCGACCCCGCGCCCCTGCGCGACGCCGGAGTGGACTTCGTGGTGCGCGGGGAGGGGGAGAAGGCTTTCGTGGAGTTGGCCGGCGGCCGGACGGTCCCGGAAGCGGGGCTGCCGCCCCTCATGGACCTCGATGCCCTGCCCTTCCTGGACCTGGAGGCCTTCCCGCTGGACCTCTACGACCCGCCCGGGCACATGGGCCGGCACATCTCCTTGATGACCAGCCGGGGCTGCGTGCAGCAATGCGTGTTCTGCGGCCCGCGGGCCTACTGGGACGGCTTCCGGACCATGAGCGGCCGGCGCATCTACGACGAGGTCCGTCACCACGCGGCGCACCGTCCCGACCTGGAGGCCATCGAGTTCCTCGACCTGCTCTTCAACGGCCGTCTCGAGACCTTGCGCGAGTTCTGCGGCCTGATGGCCGAGGCCCCGCCGGCGCCCGGCCTGCGCTGGCACGCCAACCTGGTGGTGCGGCCGGACATGGACGAGGCCCTCTACCGGGCCATGCGCGCCGCGGGCTGCCGCCACGTCACCTTCGGCATCGAGTCCGGCTCCCAGCGGGTCCTGGGCCTCATGCGCAAGCGCTACCGGATCGCGGACGCCGACGCCGCCCTGGCCCGCGCCCACGGCGCGGGCATCGCCGTGACCTGCAACTTCATGTTCGGCTTCCCCGGGGAGACCGAGGCGGATTTCCAGCAGACCCTGGCTTTCCTGGAGCGCAACGCGCGCCGACTGGACACCGCCTATCCCAGCCGGAGCTACTGCACCATCGAGCCGCACAGCTACCTGGCCGGGCACCTCGACGAGTTCGGGGTGATCCCCAGCCCGGCGCACGGGCAGTACTGGCGTTCCCGCGACGGCTCCAACACCTACCCGGAAAGACTGCGGCGCTGCGAGGAGTTCTCGCGCCGGGCCCGGGAGCTCGGCATCCACGTGGGCGAGGGCCTGCAGACCTCGGTGGAGAAGGACAAGTGGCTCAGCCTAGGGGACTACCACGAATCCTGCGGCGAGCGCGAAGAGGCGGCGCGCTGCCTGCGCCGCTACCTGGAGTGCGCGCCCGAAGACGAAGCCGTGCGCGGCCGGCTCGCGGCCCTGAATCCCTCATGAGCGCGGAGCGCCCCCTCTCGTTCAACTGGGACATCAACTGGGTCTGCGACTACGGCTGCCCCTACTGCTGGTTCCACGGAAAATGGGAGGAGCTCCGTCCCCGCAGCCCCGCGCTGCCGGTGGAGCGCATCCTCCGGGCCTGGGAGAGGACGCATGCCCGTTATGGGCCGGCCAAGGTTTCCATCACGGGCGGAGAGCCGCTCCTCTACCCCGGCTTCACGGAGATCGTCGCGGGGATCTCGCGCCGGCACGCGGTGGAGGTCATCAGCAACCTCTCGCGCGACGTCTCCGGCCTCGTCGCGTCCTGCCGCGGCCGGGAGGTGACGGTCAACCCGTCCTTCCACCCCCTGCGCGCCGACGCGGAGGTCTTCATCCCGCGCGCCCTGGCCCTGAAGGAGGCCGGCATGCTCAAGGCCGTGACCGTGGTGGCTTGGCCGCCGCTGGTGGCGCGCCTGGCGGAGCTGCAGGCGCTGTTCCGGGGCAAGGGTCTGAGCCTGACGGTCCAGCCGTTCCAGGGCGAGCACGACGGCCGCCGCTATCCCGAGGCCTACACCCCGGAGCAGCGCCGGGGCATCGAGCCGGATCTGGGCTCGCGCGGCGGCGAGACTTTCCGCATGGGGGCCATGACCACGCGGGGCCGGCTCTGCCACGCGGGCCGGCGCTACGCGGTCATCCATCCGGACGGCACGGCCCAGCGTTGCGGCGGCGCCGCCGGCGAGGACCGGGTCCTGGGGAACTTCTTCTCGGACGGCTTCTCCTTGCTCGAGTCCCCGCGGCCCTGCGCCTCGGATTCCTGTCCCTGCAACGAGTGGGCCTTCCTCCTGGACACATGAATCCCAAGGAAGAAGGGCGCGTGGTCTTCGGCTGGGACCTCTGCAAGGAGTGCAACTACCGCTGCCCTTACTGCGGGGTCTGGAAAGAGGCACGGCCCGCGGCGCCGGTCCCTCCCGAGCTCTGGGGCCAGGTCTGGGACCGCATGGCCGAGCGCTGCGGCTCGTGCCACATCTACGTCTCCGGAGGCGAGCCGTCGGTGTATACCGGCTTCGCCGAGCTCATGGTCCGGCTCGTCCGGCGCCACACCATCGAGATCTGCACCAACCTGTCCTGGGACGTGGAGCCGCTCATCGCCGCCATCCCCCCGGAGCGGATGCGCATCGCCCCCACCTTCCACCCCAGCTTCGCGGACTTCGAGGCGTTCCTGCGCAAGGCCGTGCGCGTCAAGGACTACCTGCCCGACGGGCAGGTCTACTACGTGGCCCATCCCGGCCAGATCGGGGAGATGCCGGAGCGCAGCCGCCGGCTCCAGGAGCGCGGGGTCAGCCTCATCCCCCTGCCCCTGCGCGGGGACGGCTACGTGCTCAACTCCGAGGAGGAGAAGCGCATCGTGGCGGACTTGAGCCCCTACCGCGGGGACAAGATCAAGTACCAGCTCCAGGAGCTCTCCCCCAAGGGCCGCCTCTGCCGGGCCGGGCAGCGCTACGCCGTCATCCGCGTGGACGGGCGGGTGGACCGCTGCAGCCAGTATCAGACCGGGGAGGTGGGCAGCATCCTCGACGAGGATTTCCGGCTCTTCCCCGAGCCGCGGGCCTGCGGCCGCGACTACTGCCCCATCGAGTCCCAGTGGATCGTGGAAATTGACGGGGCCCGGGGCAAATGCTAGATTCAGTGGCCTCGCCATGAAGACCCGGAAGTCTCCGTCCCAGAAGTACCGCCACATGCCGCACGTGGCCTGGCGGCGCGTGGAGGAGGAATCCGTGCTCCTCAACGTGGACACCAGCGAGTACTACTCCCTCGACCCTGTGGGCACGCAGGTCTGGGAGCGCCTGGGCAAGGGCGAGGACGCGGAGCGGATCGCCGCCTCCCTGGCCGGCGACTACGGGGTCCCGGCGGCGCGCGCGGCGGCCGACGTGCGCGCCCTCATCTCAGACCTGCTGCGCGAGAAGCTCATCCATCCGGCGGACTGAGCCGCGCATCTGCCGCGCGAAGAAGGCGCGGTGCCCCCTCCAATCACCGACGTCTCCCGCCGCCAGGACCCGGTCGCGCAGCCAGCCGCTTTCCTCAGGATAAGCCGCGCTGAATCGCCGCGCCAGGGGTTCGAGCGGGAAGGACGGCCAGGCCTCGCCGAGGTCCGCGTGGAGGCGCAGGCTCAGCGCGCGTCCGTAGAGGTAGGCCCAGCGCCAGTAGTCGTCCTCGCGGCGCACCGGGCCGTCCAGGGAGCGCCAGTTCACGAGGACGTGCGCCAGGGACTCCCTCAGCAGGCTCTCGGCCAGCGGCCGCGGCGGGGCGGTGATCCCGGCCCCGGAGAGCTTCCAGGCCCCCAGAGTGTGGCGCCGCAGCAGGGGCGTGCTCCCGGAGGAGACGCATCCCCGCACGCCCAGGACCGACAGGGCGCGCAGGGGATCCTCCAGGTGGGGGCTCCAGAGCGCCAGGCGCAGGGACTCGGGCGGCAGGGGCAGCAGGACCTGGGAGAGCGCGGTCTCGCGTCCGCGCAGGGAGCTCAAGGCCTGCCAGGCGCGGCGCAGGTCTTCCGGTCCGCAGGCGGCGCGCAAGGCCAGGAGCCAATGGTTTACGCTGTCGTGGAGCGCTCCGACCAGGAGTCCGCCGCAGGATTCTTCCAGCCGGAGGCAGAGAGCCTCGAATCGAGCGGACTTCTCCTTCTCCGGGAACGCGGCGCCGGCCGCGGCGGCCGCGATGGGCTCCGCCCCCGCGGGCAGGCGCTCTCGGACCTTGAGCGCGGAGGACTCCAGCTCCAGGGCGCAGAGCACGAAAGCGTCGGCTATGGCGGCGCGGGTCCGCGCCGCCGGGCGCGACCCTTCCAGGGCCGCCAGGGCGTCTCTCAGCGGGCTGCCGTCCCGGACCAGGCGCGACGCGGCCTCCGGCCGGGTGAATGGCCTCCAGTCCGGGGCGTCCAGCGCCGAGCCGTATCGGCAGACGTCCAGCAGGGACTTGCGCGCGTTGAACGCGGCGCGCGGGTCATGGGCCAAGCCGTCGCAGGCCAGGCCGGCCAGGCGGACGTAGGCGTGCAGGGCCTCGCTCCAGACGTCCAGGGCGCGCCGGGCCGGGAGCCAGGCGGGATCCTCCGCAGCCCTTCCGGCCGGAGGCAGCCTGCCCCGCAGGGGCCGGGCCTCCCGGGGGAGCTCCAGGGCGCGGATGTCGCCGTCGGCGAAGTAGCGCTGCCACTCCCGGCGCGTGGCCAGCTGGGTCTCGCCGAGGATGGGGAAGAGCCGGTGCAGGCGGCGCAGCCCGCCATGCCAGCGGTCCAGCCAGGAGAGCTCCTCCTCCACGGTGAGCTCGGGGAGTTCCGCGGCCAGGTCCACGTCGCTTCCGCCCGGCGTCCAGTCCGTCCCAGCCAGGCCGCGGCGCAGCCAGAGGCCGCCTACCGGGAGCCCGGAGAGCCTCAGCCAGACGCGCAGGGCCGCCAGGGCCGCGCGGTAATAGGCCGCGAAGATCACGCGCAGGACCGGCACGTCCTGGGCGCGCAGGACCCAGCCCGCCAGACGGGAAGCCCAGCCCGGACCCGGCCGGGCCGGCCGGAAGAGGGGCGAGAGCCAGAAGCCCAGGCCGAAGGCCAGGTGGCCGGAGGGCACCAGGACCGCGGTCCAGAGGCCGACCGGCAGGCTGGCGCCGCGCCAGCCCGCCCGCGCCGCGTTGAGCAGGCACAGCGCGGCGTAGGCGGACAGCGGTACCCGCGCCCACCCCAGCCAGGGAGAAGCGGCCAGCATGGCCGCCAGGGCCGGCGGGCCGAGGAACTCCGCAGACAGGGAGGCCGGGAGCAGGCGGGTCTGCCGGGACCGGCCTAGTCCGGAGCGGAAGGCCTGCTGGCAGAAGCTCCACCAGCCGCTGCGGCGGCGGTGGTAGACCCAGACTTTCGGGGTGTGCAGGAAGCGGCAGCCTTCCAGGCGCAGGCGGGCCAGGAAGAGGGTCTCCTCCCCGTAGTCCATCCAGGGGTGGAAGGGCAAGGACCGCCGCAGTTCGCTGCTGCGCACGGCCAAGTTGCAGGCGATGAGGGAGCGCTCGTCCACCCAGGCCTCGCCGCCCAGCCCGGCGTAGCGCGCGCGCATGGCCGCCGCCCCCAGGGGGGAGGAGAGGACCTGGTCGGCGCAGCGCTCGAAGAGCCCGCTGTCCTCCGGGAGGCGGTTGGGCCCGCCGACGACCGCGGCCAAGGGATGGGAGGCGATGGCGCCGGCCAGGGCCCGGAGCGCGTCCGGGGGCAGCATCACGTCGTCATCCAGGAACCAGCACCAGTCTCCGCCGCAGACCGCGGCGGCCGCGCCCCGGGCCGCGCCCCGGGAGGCGGTCTTGGTGTAGACCAGGCGGACCAGGGGGCTGCGCTGTCGCCAGCGCCGGGCCTCCGCCAGCCCCTCCGCGTCGTCGTCGTGCACGACCAGGATGACCTCCAGGACCCGGGACAGGTCGTTGGTGAAGAGGCTTTCCAAGCAGCGCTCCAGCAGCTGGGGCCGCCGGTAGGTGGGGATGACGACGCTGATGGAATCCACGGCTCGTGCAGGGGGCGAGGATGCGCCGTCGCCCATGGTACCTTTTTTGCGGCTCCCTGGGAGCTTCGCC
>JACRDS010000136.1 GCA_016212825.1 Elusimicrobiota bacterium
CGGGCCGCGCTGGCCGCGGCTCGGGCCACTCCCGCAGCGGCGCGCGCGCCACCCCCGGCCGCGCCTTCAAAAGCCCCTCCGACCGGTTGGCCGCTGCCCCACGCCGCGCCGGCCTTCTTGCGCTCCTTCTTGCGCTTCTTCAAGTCGGGGATCTCTGCGACAGGCCCGCCTTGCTTTGAAATCTCTGGAGTATCTTTTATTTGCATATCAATAGCCCTCCGGCAGGCCATTGCAACTCGGTGCCATGTCCAGCCCCACCATGGTCAGTTTAGCCCCGGACCTCATGTTTGTCAATAGAAATCGAGATAATTACTATATTTTTACCCGCCCGGCATCAGCCTTTGCGCGAACTCGGCCGAATGACCGGCCGCATAGCTCATGAATCGGGCTGCCAGCCACGGCAGCAGAGACAACGGCAGCAGGCTGGCTCCCGCGGCGATGAACAGGAACGCCTTCTGCCGGCGCGCAGGGACGAAGGGCTCGCCGCCCCGGGAGCGCCGCAGCTCGTCTAGGAGCGCGGCCAGACTCATCAGGACCATGGGCCAGGCCAGAGTCTGCAGCACGACGCCGGCCGCCGGGACCAGTCCCGGGAGGGTCCCGGCCGCGCCGAAGAGGCAGAGCCGGCCCGCCACGGGCCACGAGCGCCCGCGCACGAGATGCCAGCTCTTGAGCAGGGCTTCCACGGGCCCGATGTCCTCGGTCAGATAGATGAGCGGGCCGAAGACCAGCCAGAGGCTCGCGGCCAGACCGGGCAGGAGCAGCAGGCAGGTCCCTCCCAGGCAGGCCGCGAGATAGAGGACGCAGACCAGGAGGAACCCCGGCAGGCGTTTCCAGGACGTTTCCAGGCAGGCCTCCAGGCCGGGGGCCGGTCCCGGCAGGGCCGCGGCCAGCAGCAGGGCGGCCTGGCCCCAGACGCCGGCGGCCGCGGCGAAGACGCAGGCCGCGGTCAGGCTCGTGATCGCGACGGCCTCGCTCCAGCCGGGGGCGAAGAGCAGCGCGCCCAGGCTCAGGGCCAGGGCGGCCGCAAGAGGAACGACGGTGGCGGCCAAGCTGAGCAGGATGAGGGAGAGCGCCAGGCGCCACCTCTCGCGGTAGACCCGGGAGGCGGAGGCAAGAACCTCCCGGAGGCCAGTCATGAGGCGGGCCCCAGAGTCAGATCGACGACTCCCCCCCAGAGGCCGCGAGCCCGGAACTCGATCGGACCGGGCGAGGCCGCGGCGCGCTTGACGGCCTCGCCGAGGAGCCGGGGAGAGGTGGGCTCGACTTTCCCGGACGCATCGAAGGACTCCCGCCAACCCCGGACCTCCGCATAGATCCTCGCTCCGCGCGCCAGCGCCTCCTGGCGCGGCTCCAGCACGAAGACGACCGCGCCCTGGGGCAGCCCGGACGGATCGCCCTCGCCCGCGGCCCAGACTCCTCCGGCCAGCAGGGCCCCTTGCCCGCGGCGGGAGAGGAAGTCGCAGGCGCAGGCCAGGGCGCTCTCCCCTCCGGGGAAGGAGCCGGCGATGCTCTCGTTGAGGAGCTTGAGGCCCAGGAGCACGGCCGTGCGGCTGGCCGCGGCATTGGGGAGTATCCCGGGGAACAGCATGGGCTCGATGCCGGAAGGCCCCCCTCCCAGGAAATCGGCGCGGTACTTGAGCTGGTTCTCGAGTTCCCCGGAGGTGTCGAGCGCCACCCCGATGCGGTCTCCGCGCCGCGCCGGGTCGAGTCCGGCGTCCCGCAGCGCCTCGGCGCTGCCGCAGAGCGCGTAGGCCATGGCCCTGTCCATGAAGCCCAGGTCCTTGTCCGGGAGCAGCCTCTCGGCCAGGGCCAGGGGGTCCGGGTCCTCCACCAAGGCCAAGCCGGTGATCGCCAAGGACGGCCGCGGGCGGGCGGGCGCGGCCCGGCCGTCCGCGAAGCCGGGCTTGGCCAGGGCGAGCACCGCGTTGCTGCCGCCGAAGGCGAAGCCGTTGTTGAGCACGACGCGGGGAGAGGTCCGCCGGGGCCCTTCCGGGACGTAGTCCAGGTCGCAGTCCGGGTCCCCGGGCGTGAAGTTCGCGGTCGGCGGCAGGACCCCGGTCTCCAGGGCCAGGCAGCAGGCCGCGGCTTCCAGGGCCGAGGCCGCGCCCATGGCGTGCCCCAGCAGCGCCTTGATCGATGAGACGGGGATGGCGGCGGCCCGCGGCCCGAAGACCTTCTTGATGGCCGCGGTCTCGGTCTTGTCGTTGACCGGGGTGCCGGTGCCGTGGGCGTTGATGTAGTCCACCTCGCCGGGCTCCAGTCCGCTCTGCCGCAGGCAGTCCTCCAGGGCGCGGGCCACCCCGCCGGCGTCGGGCGCGGTCACGTGGTGGGCGTCGCTGCTCATGCCGCAGCCGAGCAGTTCGGCGTAGACGCGGGCCCCGCGCCGGCGCGCGGCCGCGAGTTCCTCCAGGATGAGCACGGCGCAGCCCTCGGCGGGGAGCATGCCCTTGCGCCCCTTGGAGAAGGGGGCGCAGAGCTCCGGGGCCAGGGCCAGCAGGCGGCTGAAGCCGGCGTAGTTGGTCTGGCTGAGCACGTCCACCCCGCCCGCGGCCATGAGTTCGGCCTGGCCCTGGACGATCCTCTCGTAGGCGTAGGCCAAAGCGAAGTTCCCGGCCGCGCAGGCGGTGGTCAGGGCGATGCAGGGGCCGCGCCAGCCCAGCTCCCGCGCCACGGCGGCGGGGATGCTCCCCGGGAACTCCGGGAAAGCCTCCTTCTGCAGGGCGGCGGCGCCCCCGCCCCGCGCGCGGCGGTCGAGGGCCGCCTCGATGGGCAGCCACTCCCCCTGCGTCGTGCCCAGGGCGATGCCGGCGCGCTCCGGCGCGACCCGGGCGGCGTCGAGGCCGGCGTCGGCCAGGGCCTGGAGCAGGGTCTGCCGGGCGTAGGCCTTGGCCGAGCGGACCTGGGCGTCCTTGATCTCCCCGCCCAGGCGGCTGCGCAGGCCCTCGGTGGAGAAGCACGCGATCGCAGAGATGCCGGCGCGCCGCGCCAGGAGGGATTCCCAGAAGGCGTCCTTGCCGCGGCCGGCGCAGGAGAGGACCCCGAGTCCGGTCACCGCGACGCGGGGCTCGGCCATGGCCCGTTGCGTAGGGCTACTCGTGCGGCCAGTACTTGGTCACGGTCTTCACGATGCTGCCCAGCTCGTCGAGGTTCTTGGTCTCCTCGTCCGGGATCGTGACCTTGTGCTTCTTCTCGAAGACCGCGGTCATCTGCAGGATGTCCAGGGAGTCGATGCCGAGGTCCCGGGTCAAAGAGACGCCTTCCTTGACGTCCTCCAGCTTGAACTTGGACTTCTTCCTCTTGAGCACGTCGGCGACGAGCTCCTGCACGGCGGCGCGGATGGTCTGAGGATCGGGCACGTGGTGGCTCATGGAGGTCCCCCTGTCGGCCTGATTATACAACAG
This sequence comes from Elusimicrobiota bacterium, assembly GCA_016212825.1. Lineage (GTDB taxonomy): Bacteria > Elusimicrobiota > Elusimicrobia > UBA1565 > UBA9628 > UBA9628. The sequence continues at coordinate 3,402 of JACRDS010000136.1, forward strand.
TTCTCCCCGGACCTAGGCGGGGGGCTGCCAGGCGCCGCGCCCGGCGAGCCGGCGGTAGAGCCGGGTCATCTTGGCGGACTGGGACTCCTCCTCATAGAAGGCCTCCCAGGCCCAGCGGCAGCCCTCGGCCAACTGCTCGGGCGTCATCCGGGCGGGCCGGAACACGACGTTCTCCGCATTGTACCTCCCCCAGTCCTCGTGCAGGATACGCCCGGCCTTCTTCATCTCGGCGAAGAGGGGCGTGCCCGGGAACGGGGTGAGCACGGTGAATTCCGCGAGGTCGAGCCCGCACTCGAGCAGGAAATCGACCATCCTCTTGAACACGTCCGGGCCGTGCTCGTCGAGCCCCAGCAGGATCGTCCCTTCCACCGCGATGCCGTGGTCGTGCATCATGCGGATCTTCTCCCGGATCCGCGGGGAGTCGTGCAGGACGGCCTGGTAGACGAACCAGCAGCCGCTCTCGGCCGCGAGACTCATGATGTCCGGCCGGGCCGAGAGGGCGTGGCCCACCCAGCTCTTGCCCAGGCCTTTCATGGCCCGGAACAGGGCCCGCTCGTGGTCCTCGTTCTGCTCCAGGGCGCTGTCCACGATGAAGACCCGGTCGCACTCGACGCCGCGCAGCTCCCGGACCACGGCGGCCATGTCCCGCATGCGGTGCTCCCGCCCCGCGGCGTGCGGCACCAGGCAGGGCAGGCAGCCGAAGCGGCAGCCGCGGCTGGTCTCGACGAGGTCCATCATGCGCAAGCCGCGGTAGGCGTACTGCCCGGGCTTGAAGATATCGCGGCGCGCGGCCGGCATCTCCTCGGGGCCGGCCAGGCTCCCGCGGCGGTAGACGGGACGCAGGGCCTTGCGCTCGAGGTCCGCGAGCACCTGCGGCCAGACGCCCTCCGCCTCGCCGAGCACGATGGCGTCGGCGTGCCGCGCCGCGAGTTCCGGCAGGCAGGCGACCATGAGCCCGCCCATCACGACCGGCACGCCCCGGCTCCGGAACCCGTCGGCGATGGCGCAGGCCCGCGGCGCCTGGCTGATGAGCATGGTCGAGACGGCCGCGAGGTCGGCCGGCGCGTCGAGGTCCACCGGGGCGAGGTTCTCGTCGGAGAGGGAGACCTCGTGCTCCGGAGGGGTCAGGGCCGCCACCACGGCCGCCCCCAAGGGCGGCAGGACGTAAGGGGTCTGGTAGCGCAGCCGCTCCCAGCTCGGATAGATCAGCCTGATGCGCAAAGCTCTAGGGGGCGCGCGCGATGATGCGGCCGTAGCGCAGATAGCGGCCGTGGGTCTTGATCATGGCCTGGAAATAGGGGATGCCGAGCCGGCTGCCCTCGTCCAGGATGCCGCGCAGGCGCTCCAGGACGGCGAGCCTCCGCCGGGAGACCTGGTCCACTTCGTCGGTCAGCTCTTCGGCCTGGAGGACCTTGAACCCGGCGCGCTCCAGGATGCCGCAGAACCCCCGGAGGCTGACCTGGAACCAGATCCCCCTGGCCCACATCCGCCGGAAATCCGGGAACCTGGACCAGGCCGCGTCGAGGTCCCCCTGGTCGCCCAGGAGCCACTCGTTGAAGCCGGCCAGCGCGCCGGGCTTGAGATGCCTCAAGGCCCGGACGAGGATGGCCTCCTTGTCCCGCCAGTGGACGGCGCTCTCGTTGTCGTAGAGGCGGTCGAACCGGCGCCGGCCGAGATCGAGGTCGTGGAGGTCCTGGCGGACGTAGTCCACGAGACGCTCCACGCCGTGCAGGGCCGCGCACCCCCTGGCGTTGGCCGTCTGCAGGGGGCTGACGTCCACGCCGGTGACCCGGCAGCCGTAGAGCTTGGCCAGCAGGCGCGACGGCGCGCCGTTGCCCTCGCCCAGGCTCAGGACCCGGCAGCGCGAAGCCGGCCTGAGCAGCGCGAAGAGCCGGCTCACGCCTTCCTGGCGGAAATGGCACATGGCTTCCGCGTCGAACACCCAGGGATGCGGGGTCCTCGGGTCCAATCTCCACTTCCCATAGAGCTTCCGCAGGAACCTCGGAGGAAAGACCCGGAACGGGCCGTCCGGCCGGTAGGAGCGGATGATGCGGGGGATGCAGTCCGGGCTTTCCTTGGCTCTCATGGCTCAGTCCAGGTCGAGCATGCGGAACAGTCCGCGGCCGCGGCGCAGCTGGAGGCCGTAATAGATCAGGAAAAGGCCGGGCAGCAGCGAGACCCAGGGGAAGGCCGGCCAGCGCACGAGTATCCGCCTCAGCGCCCAGAAGGAGGCTTGGAACGGGACCGCCCCGACGAAGAGATCCAGGATGGCCTGGGGCAGGTAGACCTCCGTCTTGAAGGACTGCGACAGGATCATGGCCGCGCTGCCGACGTACAGGTAGAGGGCGTAGCCGCCGTAGAGGCTGTTCCAGCGCTGCGGGGTGACGAGAAGATGCGGCATCTTCCCCAGCGCGTAGAGGGAGGCGAACGCCATCAGGGCGCAGTGCGCCGCACCCATGAGGACGAAGAAATTCCCCTGCTTCCGGCGCATGGTTATCCTCACAATGATAGAATAGTGGCCCGGCCTTGTCGAGTTCGCACGGCGCGCGCATGAGGACCCTGGATTACTACCTGTACCTCTTCCTGGAACGCTTCCTCGGCCGGGCGGCCGCCGCCTCCGTCATCGGGAGCACCTGCCTCAAGACGCTCGATATCCCGAGGTTCCGGGACGTCATCGAGAGGAATTTCCGCCGCATCCACCGCCACACCCATGGCCGGGAGCCGACGGCCCAGGAGACCGCCTCCTTCCGCGCGGAGATGGCGCAGGCCATGGCCCGGCAGAGGGTCGGCACTTACGAGCTGCTGCGCGACCCCGGGCGGGGCGAGGTCCCGGTGACGCTGAAGCTGCTGCCCGCCATAGAGGGTCTTCGCCGCGGCGGCCGCGGCGTGGTCCTGGTGAGCCCGCATTTCGGCGACTTCCAGATGCTCTTCCACGGCCTGGCCCGGGCCGGCCTGCCCCTGCACGCGATGGTCAACCTGGTGCGGCCCGCCATGCGCGAGGTCACGGCCGCGCAGCCGAACCTGCGCTTCACGGACTTCAGCACCGGCGCCAAGTACTACCTCGACGCCCTGGGCCGCAACGAGCTGGTCCTGCTCCTGGCGGACATGGATTTCTTCCCCGGCGGCCGGACCCTCGACTTCTTCGGGGCGCCCTGCAACCCTCCGCACGGGCCGGCCCGGCTGGCCCTGGCCGCCTCCGCGCCGGTCCTGCCCGTCTACGCCGTCTGGCGCGGCCGGCGCCACGACCTGCTCTGCGACGCGCCGATCCCGACCGCAGGCGCGGACCAGGAGGAGGTCGAGAAGTCCATCCTGCGCTCCATGGAGCGGTTCATCGGCCGCCACCCGGGGCACTGGCTCATCTACCACGACCCCTGGGACCTGCCGGCCTGCGCGCGGCAGACCCGCCGGCAGCTGCGCCAGCTGCGGTTGAGCCGCTGGTTCGACGGGCTCTGGGGCGGTTGACAAGGACCTCCCCGCGTGCCAGAATATGACCATGGCCAAGGCTGAAGATTCCGTCTCTCTCCTGGTGCCGCACAAGATGGTCTGGCAGCGTTTGACCGAGTTCAACCGCTGGGACGAGTGGCTGAGGATCCCGGACGCGGGGAACAAGGGCCTGGGCGACAACATGCGCTGGCTGGGCGGGGAAGGCACGGAGATGCGCTTCGGCCTCTACAACGGCGGGGAGCTGGCCCAGACGATGCGCATGACGGAATGGGACCCGCCGCGGCATCTGGCCATGGAGCTCGAGGGCTGGAATTGGAAGGCCTCCGTGGCCCCGAAAGCGCGGTCCCGCGAGAAGATGGGCAGTTCGATGGGCGCCGTCCCCGCGCTGCGCCTGCGCTACAGCGCCGACCTGGCCCCGGTCTCCGACCTGGAGACCACCTTCACCTTCCGCATGGAGGCCGAGTTCACGCACCGCTTCTTCGGACCGCTGTTCAACCTGCTCATCCCGGTCCGCCGCGACCTGAAGCGGCTGGCCGCGGAGTTCACGAACAGCTTCTCCCACTCCTTCGACAGGCGCAAGGCCGCCTGACTGCGGCGGCCCTGCCGTCCGACGTCGCGCTGCCTAGTTCGAGCTGCCGCTGCTGGGGATCGCCTGGCACCCGGCGTCGGGATTGCTGGGATCCACCGGCTGCTCTCCCTCCGGACATGTGATGGACGTCGGCGTGTCCGTATGGATAGGCGCCGGCTCGTCTCCCTCGGGTATCAGCGCGGCCGCGATGAGGGGCAGGCCGATCACCAGGACGCCGATGATGATCCCCGACGTCCACGTCAGCAGGTTGGTGTTCGCCCAGAAGGTCGCGATCACCGCGGCGATGGTGCTGATTATGCAGATATAGCCCATCTTCTTGTAGTAGTCTCCCAAGGGGCTGCCGCCCAGCTTATTGATCATATCGCCCTGCGTGATCATCGTTATCGCTTTCATCAGCGCGACGAGAGCGGAGATGATGGCGATGGCCAGGAATATCCAGCCGACCCAGCAGGAGCACAGGATGTCCTTCCACCAGGCGCCGATCATGGCGAAGATGCCGGCGATTATGAGCGCGATCAGGCACGCGTCGAGCGCGGCCTTCGCCTCATCCACCGCCGACTGCCAGGGCGTCGAATTGACCCCTTGCGTGCCGGTGTACTGGCAGGCGGAGCCGTTCCAGAACCCGTCGTCGCCGCACTGCTCGACTGTCTCCGTATAGGTGCCGACGCCCCCGCTCCCCCCTCCTCCGCCTCCTCCGCCGCCCCCGCCGCCGCTCGTGTCGGTCGGCGAGGTGGGGGCGGTGGCGCCGATGAGGTCGTTGCCCTCGAACTGAGCCTGCGCCTTGACCGCGTTGTACTCCGTGGCCTGCGCTCCGGAGCGGATCTGGGAATTGAGGGGCCCCATGCCGCGCAGCTGGGCCAGGGCCCGGCTGGTCTTGAGGCCGCGCATGTTGAACCTGCTGCTGCCCATGGCATGCCGCGACTGCACGGTCCCGCCGGCGCCTGACTTGGCCGGCGCCTGGGCGAATTTCTTGCCGGCGCCGTTGCTGGAGGCGTAGTTGGGCACGACGCCTTTTCCGCCGGCCCCGCCGCTGCCGAAGCCGCCGCGGCCGCCGAAGATGTCATGGGCCCCGAAGGCGCTGCCCATGCTGCTGGAATGTCCGCCCGGGCCGGGCATCCCGCCGTGGGGCATCATGTTCTGCATCATCTGCGCGGCGTCAGGAGCCTGCGTCTGCGCCTCGGCGTTCTTCTGGGCCTCGTTCTTGGCCTGGTCCGCCTTGACATCCTCGGGCGCGATGGGCTTGTCGGCCCAGTCGAGCTGGCCCTTGGCCGACTTGGCGGCGTATTCGAGCCGGTTGTCGGCGGTGTCCCGGGCCACCTTGATGGAGGAGCTGAGCGCGCCGAGGTCCGGGGCGCCGGTGGACGGCGTCCCGCTGCTGGACATCATCCGGAAAGCGACGGTCGCCAGCCCGCCGACCATGATGGCGGCGACGGCCATGGCGACTGCCTTGCCCAGGACGCTGCCCATGAGGGGAGCGAGGATGGTCTGGAAGCGCGCCACGAGCGCGGCGAGCAGGTTGCCGATGCCGCCGCTGGAGCCGCCGCCCACGGCGCCGAGGCTGCCGGCGCCGGAGACGGCGCCACGCGCGCCCGCGAAGGGGGTGCCGGCCGGCCGGGCGCTGCCCCAGGCCGCGCCGGACTTTTTGCGGTCCTGGTCCTGCTTCTTGAGGTTGGGGATCTCGGCGGCCGGAATGCTCTGACTCGGAAGTTGGGTATCTTCTTTTCTCTTGTCAGGCATATTAGTAGCCCTCTGATGGACTCCTCTCCTCTCGATAATGGTCTAAAAGAGACTGTCGAAGCCCACCATGTTGAGTGTAGCCCCGGCCCTGGGTTTTGTCAATAGAAATCGAGCTATTTACCCTAATTTTACCTTGGATGGGCCTATTCCGCGGCAGGCGGGAAACTACTGCTTGAACCGCACGATCTCGCCATCCACGGCCCCTTCCAGGACCGGGGTCTGATCGCGGTTCTGCCTGCTGGCGGCGTCCTGGACCTTGGGCTTGAGGTAATCGTAGAGACCGCGGGGTGTGACGGTTCCGGAGGCGTCCTTGGCCTCGCCGCCGAGTCCCTTGAGGAAGTAGTAGGTGAACATCCCATGACCCTGCTCTTCGAGCGTGGCTGTGATCTCGTTGGGGGCCGAGGCGGCGAAGACCGTGAGCTTCCCTCCCGGGGAGACCGCTGTGTCGACCTGTGTGACGAGGGGCCGCGCGCCCTGCGCGAGCACG
>JACRDS010000138.1 GCA_016212825.1 Elusimicrobiota bacterium
CGTTAGCGAACGCGCCGCATCCATTCCCCCCTCAACGCCGGCCGCACACACTGACGCCGACCCATGAACACCCCCGCCCAGGCGCTGCGCGCCGGGCGCTCGGGGAACGGCAGAGGTCAGTCTTTCGCGGCTTGGGAGGCGAAGGCCAGGTGCGCTTTCACGGCGTCGGCGAACTTCTCGTCCACCGCGGCGAAGCGTTCGCCGAGCTTGGCGCTGCGCTGGGCTCCCATCGCCTCCTCGGCCATGGGGTAGAGGATGTTGTCCTCCTTATAGATGTGCTCCTCCAGCAGGCCGCAGTAGCCCCGGGCGTTCTCCACCAGCTCGGCGGGCTTGCCCGCCTTGAGCGCGGCCTCCAGGCCGCGGACGAAGCCGCGGCCCAGGTCGTGCTCGTGCAGCATCTGACCGCGCGGGTCGCAGTGCATCTCGACTCCGGGCTGGCCCAACTCCGGGAAGAGGATGTCCTCCTCCTTGGCGTGATGGAACTTGTCCGCGTAGTTCTTGATGAAGTCCACGGCCCGCGCGAAGAACGCCTGGTCCAGCGCGGCGCCGCCCTCGACGCGGTCGCACTGCGCGCGCACGGCCGCGATGACCTTCAGGATGACCTGATGCTCCTCGGAGAGCTGCTTCGTGGCCGGCGCCGTCTTCTCTTTCATCTTCTGCATATCCCCTCCCTCAGAACTTGATTCCCAGCCGGTCCCAGACCGACTCCCCGTCCTGTATGGAGTCGGCCTTCAGGCGCGGATAGGTCGTGAACAGGAAGTAGGCCAGAGGCAGCACCCCCAGCACGATGATGATGGTATCCGGGATGATGCGCAAAGTCCCCAGAGTCTGGACCATGCCCCGCTCGAAGAAGGACGCGTCGCGCGCCAGCCAGAGCCCGCTGCGGTAGCTGGTCCAGGCCTGGGCGATGCCCACGGGGAACAGCGTCCCGAAGGCCATGGCCGCCAGGCCCCCGTTCATGCCCCAGAAGGAGACCTTCAGGAGCTTGTCGTTCCAGGCCGAGTCCTCCACCATGCCCCGCCAGGAGAACAGCAGCAGCCCGATGGAGAGCTGGCCGTAGACCCCGAAAAGCGCGGTGTGGCCGTGGTTCATGGTCAGGTAGGTGCCGTGCTCGAAGTAGTTCACGATGGGCAGGTTGATGAGGAAGCCGAACACCCCGGCGCCCAGGAAGTTCCAGAAGGAGGAGGCCACCAGGAAGTACATGGGCCAGCGGTAGGGGAAAGCCTCCCCCTTCTGGCGCACCGCCCGGAACTCCATCATGCCCCGCACCACCAGGCCGAAGAGCGGCACAGGCTCCAAAGACGAGAACACCGAGCCCAGGGCCAGCCACAGAGACGGCCCGCCGTACCAGTAGTAGTGGTGCGCGGTGCCCAGGATGCCGGAGAGGAACACCAAGGCCGCGGTGAAGTACCCCACGGTCAAAGCCGAGCGCGCCGAGGCCAGCCCCATGCTCACCAGCAAGAGCGAGATGACCCCGACGCCGAAGAACTCGAATATGCTCTCCACCCAGATGTGCACCACGAACCAGCGCCAGTAGTCGGCGATGCTCAGGTGCGTGCCCCGGCCGTAGAAGAGCCCGAAGCCGAAGAAGGCCACCACCAGCACGGCGCTGAACACGTAGAAGCCGACCAAGGAGCTGTACTCGTTGTTCTCCTTGTTGACGACGTGCCGGCCCACGGCCCGGTAGACGATCAGGAGCCAGGCGATCAAGCCGCCGAATAGCAGTATCTGCCAGAGCCGGCCCAGCTCCAGGAACTCCCAGCCCTGGTGCCCGAGCCAGAACCACCATTTGCCGAGCAGGCCTTTGACGCCCAGGGCTTCGCCGGTCAGGCTGCCCACCGCGACCAGGACCACCGCTCCGAAGAGCATGTGCACCAGGTGCCTCTGGTTCTTGGGCTCGGAGCCGCCCACGATTGGAGCCAGGTAGATGGCCGAGGCGATCCAGGTGGTGGCGATCCAGAAGATGGCCAGCTGCAGATGCCAGGACTTGGCCCAGCTGTACGGGATCAGCTTCCCTATGAAAGGAAGATAGAAGGTCCCCGGATGCACCGTGTAGTGGGCCAGCAGGCCGCCGAAGGTAGTCTGCAGCAGCAGCAGGGAGATCACCACCAGGAAGAACTTGGCCGCAGCCACCTGGCTGCCGGTCAAGGGCGTGCTGATGAGCTTCTCGGCCAGAGCCGGCCCGGCCGGCGCCCCGTACCATATGTGGTAGTGGTGCACCCAGAAGATGAACAGGCCCAGGACCACGAACAAGGACAGGATGCCGCCCAGGCTCCAGAGGTAGACTTCCGCGTTGGGCATGTTGCCGGCGGCGCGGTCCGCGGGCCAGTTGTTGGTATAGGAGGAATCCCCGCCCGGCCGGTCGGTGGAGGCGGCCCAGGCGGTCCAGAAGAAGAAGCGGCCCAGCTGCAGCCGCTCCTCGAAAGTGGGCACGGCGTTGGGCAGGATGCCGTAGCCCTGCTCGCCCTTGGCGAAGACGTCCTCCCAATGGCTGAGCACGTCGCCCAAGGCGGCCTCCTGCTCCGGGGCCAAAGCCAAAGTATCCTGCCCCGCGTCATAGCGGTTCTGCCGGATGACGCGCCGGGTCTTCATGTCCACGGCGTCGCGCTGGTCCGCGTCGAGCTCCGCGTAGGGCTTGGCGTAGAGCCGCGCCGCCAGCCGGCCGCGCACTGAGCCGACGATGAGATGCAGGGTCGCGGCGGAGAACTCGGGCCCGCGCTGGGAGCCGTGGCCCCAGACGCTGCCGTGGTCCATCAGGCCGTAGCGCTGATACACGCTCTGGCCCGCGAAGATGTCGGCCTTGGTGCACAAAGCCTGTCCCGAAGAGCCGAGCACTCGGCCCGGATACGGCGGCACCCGGCGCGCCATGTGCGCGCCTCCGGCCAGCAGGCCTCCCATGGCGATGAAGAAGCTCAGGATGGCCGCCCATCTCAGGAACTTGATAGACATCACGCACCCCCCTCAAGGCATGAACAGCATTCTGTCACACGTATATCAAATTATGGTCCAAAACGGCCGCCCTGGCCTTGACTTAAGTCAAGCGGGGGTCAGTCGTCGCCGGCCAGGCGCTTGAGCTCCGCAGGCTTGCGCACGGAGATCTCCGGCCCGCGCACTGCGATGACGCCCGCGTCCTGGAGCTTGCGCAGGCCGCGGCTGAGGGTCTCGGGTATGGTGCCCAGGTGCGCGGCCAGCTCCGCCTTGGTCCGGCTCAGGCGGAAGCGCTCGGAGCCGGCCTTCCTGGCCTCCGCCAGCAGGGCCGAAGCCAGCCGCGCCGGCACTTCCTTCAGGGACAGGTCTTCCACGAGCTGGACGAAGCCGCGCAGCTTCTGGGAGAGCCCGGCCATCATGCCGATGGCCAGGTCCGGGTTCCCGGCGAAAGCCGCGCGCAGGGCCTGCCGGGACAGGCTGAAGAGCGCGGTCGGGGCCAGAGCCTGGGAATAGGCGGGGAAGCGCCCTCCCGCCCACATGGCGGCCTCGCCGAAGGTGGTGCCCGGTCCGTAGGTGTGCAGGACCTGCTCCCCCCCCTTGGGCGAAAGCCGGAACACCTTGACCCGGCCGTGGATGACGAGGAAGAAGCGGTCCGCCGGCTCGCCGGCCTCGAAGACCGACTCCCCGGCCTCATAGCCCCGCACCTGGCCCCGCAGGGCCACCAGCTCGAGGATGCCCGGCTTCAAGGCGCAGAACAGGGGAGACTGCGCCATGGCGCGCAGCAGCTCCGCCCGGCTGGGCAAGGGTCTCTGGCTCATGGCTTGAATCCCTCCAGGGGGCCGATGCTCTTGCGCAGAAGGAGCTCGGAATGCCCCTTCACCACATAATCCTTCAGCTCGCCGACCAGCTTGTAGCCGAGCCGCTCATAGAGACGGCGCGCGTCCGGGTTGAAGTCCGAGACGCAGATGAAGGCGTTGGGCGACTCGGAGAAGATGCGTTCTCCGGCGAAGGCCATGAGCCGGCTGCCGATCCCGCGTCCCTGCCAGTCCGGGGACACGGCGATGGTCTGGATGTAGCCCTTGAGCGCCCCGCCCATGGCCAGGATGATGAAGCCGGCCACGGCTCCGTCCACCGCAGCCACGTAGACCTCGCGCTCCGGGTTCTTCAGCAGCGCCAAGGCATGGTCGTAGCCCCGCCGCAAGGTGAGCCAGGGCTCCTGGCTCGACATGATGCGGCCGCAGGCTTCGAGCTCCTCTTTGCCGGCGGGACGGCGGATGGAGACTTCCATATCAGTCCCTGCGCATGGCCATGACCGCCAATAGCGGCCAGCCCAGATGCTTGACCGCGCGCGGGAAGCGCCGGGCCAGGGCCCGGTCCGGGGCGTGCTCGCTCATATGCTCGACCCGCAGCCCCGCCGAGGCCGCGGCCATCACATAGTCGGAGAGGGTCTGGCGATGGCTGCGCGGCCGGATGTCGCGGCCGCTCTTGGGGTCGAAGAAGCGCGCGGACTGGCCCTTGAGCCACAAGGCCGGGTGCATGGCCGTGACCACGACCAGGCCGTCCTTGCGGCAGACGCGCCCGAGCTCGCGGAAGAACCCCTCGAGGTCCTTGATATGCTCCAGGACCAAGGAGCACAGCACGCGGTCGCAGCTGCCGGAGCGCAGGGGCAGGGGCCGGGCCAGGTCGTGCCGGATGAAGCGCACGGCCTCGGCCCCGGGCTTGGCGCGCGCCTTGGCCAGCATGCCCTCGGAGAAGTCGAACCCGGTCACGCGCGCCCCGCGCCGGGCCAGGCGCAGTGCGTGGCGGCCCGTGCCGCAGCCCACGTCCGCCACCGCGAGTCCGCGCACTCGACCCAAAAGCCTGTCCACGACAGGCTCTTCCATGGCGGTCAAGGGATTGCCGTCCGTGTCGTAGACCTCGGCCCAGAGGTCGTAGCCTCGCCGCGTAGGGACGACGACCGGCTCTTTCGCCATGAAGGCGATTATAGCCTTTTGGCATAATACCTCACGATGTCCCATCCCTGGGTCGCGGCCGCCGTCTTCCTGCTGACCTATCTGCTCCTGTCCTTCCAGAGCCTGCCCAAGGTCTTCATCCGGCGGCCGGCCGCGGCCCTCATCGGCGCGGTGGCCATGGTGGCGGGCGGGGTGGTGTCCTTGGACAAGGCCTACCGGCTGGTGGACCTCGACACCATCGTCTTCATCCTGGGCATGATGATACTCATCGGCTACCTGGAGGTCAGCGGCTTCTTCGAGAAGGTGGAGTGGCTCATCCTGGAGCGGGCCCGCACCACCCGCGACCTGCTGGCTTTGGTGGTGCTCTCCTCCGGCCTGCTCTCCGCCCTGTTCATGAACGACACCATCTGCCTGATGCTCACGCCGGTGGTGGTGCGCCTGGCGCGGCGCTGCGGGCTCAAGCCCGCTCCCTATCTGATCGCTTTGGCCACCTCCTCGAACATCGGCTCGGTCTTTACGCCCATGGGCAACCCGCAGAACATGATCATCGCGGTGCACTCGCGCCTGCCTTTCAACACATTCGTGCTCAAGCTGGCTCCCATCACGGCCCTGGGGCTTCTCCTCAACTACCTGGTCATCCGCTGGGCCTACAAGGATGAGTTCGCCAGGAGCCATGCCATCCGAGTCGACGGCGCGCAGGCGCCTGCGGGCCGCGGCCGGCTCATCTACGCCTGCCTGGCCGCCTCGGGCCTGCTGCTGGTCCTGCTGGCCTGCAACGTGCATCCGCCCCTGGCCGCGATCTCCGTGGCCGCTTTGCTCATCCTGGCCGGCGCCACCAAGCCGCGCGAGGCTTTCGCGCGCATCGACTGGGAGCTGCTGCTCATGTTCGCCAGCCTCTTCGTGGTCATGGGCGGCCTGCGCGAGTCCGGGCTGCTCGGCCGGCTCATGGAGCGGCTGGCCCACACGCAGGGAGCCGGGCTGCTGGCCAAGCTCGCGGGGCTCTCCGCGGTCTCGGCGCTGCTCTCCAACATCGTGAGCAACGTGCCCGCCGTGGTCTTCCTCTCCAACGTCCTGCCGGTCCTGGGCGGCCGCGACTCCCTATGGCTGGCTTTGGCCGCCTCCAGCACCGTGGCCGGCAACCTCACCATCATCGGCTCGGTGGCCAACCTCATCGTGTTCGAGTCCGCGCGCAAGGACGCCTCGGTGGGGTTCTGGGAGTACTTCCGGGTGGGCGCGCCCCTGGCCGTGCTGCTGACCGCGCTCTCGGTCGGCTGGCTCTGCTGGCTGGGCTGAGCCTTCAGGGCTTGCGCGCCAGCAAGGTGATACTGGAGGCCGCTCCGGCCAGGGCCTCGGCCGCTTCCCCGGTGACCGGGTCTCCGCGCACGTCGGAAGGCTTGCGCTCCCGGTCCGCCAGGATCTGCGGCTTGCCGAAGCCGGCCGCGGCCACGGCCCCGAGGTAGTCCGGACGCAGCAGGGCCCCGGCGATGCAGGCCGAATAGAGGCCCTCATCGGCCTTGAGCCGCTCGGGCAGGGGCCTTTCCAGGACGATGTCGCTGACCACCAGGCGGCCGCCCGGCCTGAGCACCCGGAAAGCCTCGCGGAACACCCGGGCCTTGTCCGGGGAGAGGTTGATGACGCAGTTGGAGATGATCACATCCACGGATGCGTCGTCCAGAGGCAGCTCTTCGATCGTACCTTTCCGGAACTCGACGTTGGCCAGCCCCAGCTTCTCCGTGTTGCGCCGGGCCAAAGCCAGCATCTCGTCGGTCATGTCCACGCCGATGACTTTGCCCCCGGCGCCGACCTTGCGCGCGGCCAGGAACACGTCCTTGCCCGCGCCGGAGCCCAGGTCCAGGACCACGTCCCCCTCCTTGAGGCAGGAGAAGGCCACCGGGTCGCCGCACGAGAGGCCGAGGTCGCCGACATCCGCGGTCTTGGCGGTCCCGCAGGAACAGCAGCAGCTTCCCTTGGCCACCTCGGCGTAGGCTTTGCGCACGAGCTCGTGCGTGGCGCAAGACCCGGGCCAAGCGAGCTTCCTGTGGAAGTAGAGCGCCACGTTGACCAAGCCGATGAGCACCGGCACCTCCACCAGAGGCCCGATGACCGCGGCGAAGGCGGCGCCGTGGCCGATGCCGAAGGTGGCGATGGCCACGGCGATGGCGAGCTCGAAGTTGTTGGAGGCCGCGGTGAAGGAGAGCGTGCAGGTCACGGGATAGCCCGCTCCCACGCGGCGGCTCATGAAGAACGAGACGAAGAACATCACGCCGAAGTAGATGAGCAGCGGCAGCCCGATGCGCAGCACGTCGGCCGGGTACTCCACGATGCGGCGGCCCTGGATGGAGAACATCACCACGATGGTGAAGAGCAGAGCGATCAAGGTGATGGGGCTGACGGCCGGGATGAAGCGGCCGTGGTACCATTCTTTCCCGCGCGCTTTGACCAGCGCGAAGCGCGTGGCCATGCCGGCCAGGAAGGGAATGCCCAGGTAGATGAACACGCTCTGGGCGATCTCGCCCATGGTGATGTTCACCACGGCCCCGGCCAGGCCCAGCTTGGCGGGCAGGACCGTGATGAAGAACCAGGCGAAGGCGGAGAAGAAGAGCACCTGGAAGATGGAGTTGAAGGCCACCAGGCCGGCGCAGTATTCGGTGTCGCCGCCGGCCAGGTCGTTCCAGACGATGACCATCGCGATGCAGCGGGCCAGGCCGATCATGATGAGGCCGATCATGTACTCGGGATAGCCGCGCAGGAAGAACACCGCGAGTGCGAACATCAGGACGGGCCCCACGACCCAGTTCTGGATGAGGGAGAGCGTCAGGACCCTCTTGTCCGCGAAGACCCGTCCCAGCTCCTCGTAGCGCACCTTGGCCAAGGGCGGGTACATCATGAGGATGAGTCCGATGGCGATGGGGATGGAGGTGGTGCCCACGCTGGAGGCCGCGTTGAACGAGCTCACGGCGGCCGGGAAGAGCCAGCCCAGGCCCACGCCCGCGGCCATGGCCAGGAATATCCACAGGGTGAGCCAGCGGTCGAGGAAGGACAGCCTGGAGGCTATGGTCGGCTCGGTCGTCATTCTCTTTCTCCTTCGGTCAGGTCGTCCGGCAGTCCGGCCACAAAATCACGGATCTGGTCGCGCACGCGGCGGAACACGGCCAGGACTTCGTCGTCGGTCCCCTGGGCCGCCGCGGGGTCCGTGAAATCCCGGTGCACGATCCTCGTCCGGCCTGGGAAACGAGGGCAGTTCCCCCTCGCGCTGTCGCAGACCGTGACCACAGCGTCGAAAGGGACGTCCTTGAGGTCCCGCACATGCTTGGACTTCTGCCCGGAGATGTCCACCCCGGCCTCGGCCATCACCTGGACGGCCAGGGGATGCAAGCCTTTGGGGTCGATGCCCGCGGAATAAGCTTCGATGGAGCCTCCTTTGAGCTGGCGGGCCCAGCCTTCGGCCATCTGGCTGCGGCAGGAGTTGCCGGTGCAGAGGAAGAGCAGCTTCATCCCCGCTTCCCTGGGCCGCAGAGCACGGCCCGGTCGGCCTTGGCCGCGGCGCGCCGGTCCGCGACGATGGCTTGGTCCTGCGCCGCCTCGGCCAGGATGGCCTTCAGGACCTTGGCCTTGCGGGCCGCCGCGGTGAGCTCATAGTCGACCCAGAGGCCGTTCTTGCTGTCCAGAACCAGGCCCGCGTCGCGCAGCACGCGCAGGTGCTGTGACATGACGGACTGCTTGAGTCCCAGGGCGGCGCAGAGCTCGCAGACGCACATCCGCCGCGCCCGCAGGGCGGCGAGTATGCGCAGGCGGCTGGGCTCGGCGGCGGCGTTCAGGATGCGGATGGTCTCGGGCAGAGGCATGGTCGGCTCCGAATTCTTATATGCGCAGATACTAATATAATAGCAAGCCCGCGCCTCCGCGTCAACCGCGGGGCCGGGCCGCGGGAGCCGCCGGGGCCTTGCGGCCGCGGGCGGGCAGGTTCTGGTCGAAGACGCGCAGCAGGGCGCGCACGCCCGCCATGTCATGGGCCGCCAGCAGGCGCCGGCACAGGGCCTCCTCGGACATGAGCGCCGCCAGCTTGGCGAGTATGCGCAGTTGGGCGGCCGGCTCCTCCAGGGGCGTGAGGATGAGAAAAATCAGGCGCACGGGCTGGCCGTCGAGAGCCTCGCAGGCGATCCCCTTCGGGGAGCGCCCGACCGCGATCAGGGGACGCCGCAAGCCGGCCAGCCGCGCGTGCGGGAAGGCGGCGCCGCGGCCCATGGCGCTGGGGAAAGCCTGCTCGCGCCGCCACAGGGCCTCCCAGGCCGCCTCCGCGTCGAAGCCGCCGGCGGCCCGGTGCAGGCGCAGCAGCAGGGCCTTCAAGGCCGCGGCCTTGTCCGCCGCCTCCAGGCGCAGGTCCGAGCCCTCCGCCACCACGAGGGATTCGAGGTCCCAGGCCACGACCTCCTCGAACTCGTCGTGGATGTCCCCCACCAGCTCCTCCAGGATGTCCTCCAGAGTGGCGATGCCCGCGGCCGCCCCCTCCGGGTCCGTGACCAGGGCCAGGGGACAGCGCGCGGCCTGCATCTGGGCCAGGGCCTCCTCCAGGGAGGTCCGGCCGGGGAGCTTGAGGATGTCGCGGCGCAGGGAGAAGGGGTCGGGCGCCACGCCGCCCGGGGCCAGCAGGGCCTTGTGCAGGTCGCGCACATGGACGTAGCCGATGGCGGTGTCCAGGCCGGCCTCGCACAGGGGATAGCGCGAGAAGCTGCGCTCGCGCAGGACCGCGAGGTTGCGCTCGCGGCCGCGGCGGCGGGAGAGGATGGCGACGGACTCGGCCCGGGTCATGACGGTCTCCAGCCGGGTGCCGCCGAAATCGAAGAGGTTCTCGAAAAAGAGCAGGCGGCGCAGGGACAGCAGCCCCTGCTCCTGGGCCTGGGACAGGAGGGCGCGCATCTCGTCGAGCGAGTAGCCGTATTCCGAAGGTGCGTGCAGCAGGCCCGTCAGGCCCAGGAACCGGTTGGAGAGCCAGTTGAGCACGGACATGGGGATGAAGAACGCGGTGTGGAAGAAGCTCAGCGGACGGGCGCACCACAAGGCGAAGGCCTCCGGCCGGCGGATGGCCAAAGACTTGGGAGCCAGCTCGCCGACGACCACGTGGCTGCCGGTGATGAAGACGAAAGCCAGACCGAAGGCGAGCGAATGGGTGACCAGCTCGCCCCACAGCGGCGGGAGTCGGCCCAGCTGGCGGGCGACGAGCTGCGCCAGGGCCGGCTCGCCCAGCCAGCCCAGGCCCAGGCTGGCCATGGTGATGCCCAGCTGGATGGTGGAGAGGTGGGCGTCGAGGTCCTTGGTGATGGCCTGGGCCAGGGCGGCCGAGGGCACGCCCTTGCGGGCGAGCTCGGCCAGCCGGGAGGAGCGCACCTTGACGATGGCGAACTCCGCCAGGACGAAGAAGGCGTTGAGCCCCAGCAGCAGGACGGAGACGGCCAAGGAGGCGGCGATGCCCATTCGGCCATAGCATAGCCGGCCGCCCTCAGAGGAATGTCATGCCGGGACCGGCCCGGCAGCGAGCCCCGAGGGGCTCGGTCGGCCCAGGCTAAGCCGCGATCTTCTCGACGGTGTCGCCGGGATGGACCTTCTGGGCCACCTGGATGCTGACCACGTCGCCGGGATTGCCTTCCTGCGCGGGCACGCGGTTGATCTGCATGGCGGTCACGTCGTGGACGAGCTCCGCGCTCTTGCCCTTGATGCGGATCTTGTCGCCCACCTTCAGGGGCGCGGAGAGCTTGATCATGCTCACGCTGATCTTGCCGTAGAAGTGCTCCACCGTCCCGATCACATCTTCTGCCATGAGACCTCCTCTTGTCTTTCCGCTATGATAGCAAACCGGTCCGGCCGCTGAGTTCTATTTGAGCGCCGGATTGAGGCCCTCGCCCAGGTCGGCCGGCCGCGCCGGAGCCGGCCCGAGGTACGCCTTCCTCAAGACCATTTTGTCGCGCTGCTCCTGCGTCAGCGCAGCAAAAGCGCGGATGGGGTCATAGCCGGGCGGCGCGCAGATCTCATCGCCCATGAGATCGTCGAAGCACGATGTCTGGCCGACATCGGCCGTGCAGACCTTCTGGCCGTAGGCCTTGCCCCTGAAGCAGCCTGGAGCGCATTGCTCCAGACTCCGGCATCGTCCGGACGCCAAGGCCTCTGGAGGGACCGCGGCGGGCTCACCGGTCCGGAGCGGCGGCTGGCGGGTCCAGAACACCGCGGAAAGGGCTAGCCCCGACACGATCAGGACGGCTCCGACCGCGGCCGCTCGCTCTCTGTCCACCTCCGCATTCTATAAAAGAACAGGCCCGCCACTAGGATATAATAAGCTATCCAGCGCCCCCGGGCCTGGAGCCGGAGGCCCCATGATCGGCAGGCTCATCGACTTCTTGACCAAGGACCTGTGGCGCATCCGCGCCAAGGACCTGCCGCGCTCGCGGTCCCTGCTCATCCAGCCTCTGCGCGTGGTGCTCCGAGCCTGGCGGGGCTTCGACGAGGACAAGTGCCAGCTGCGCGCCTCGGCCCTGACCTTCTACACGCTGCTGTCTATGGTGCCGGTGGCGGCCATGGCCTTCGGCGTGGCCAAGGGCTTCGGCCTCGAGAAGCTCCTGGAGAAGGTGATCCTCGAGAAGCTCCACGGGCAGGAGAAGATCGCCGCCCAGGTCATCGCCTTCGCGGAGAAGTTCCTGCAGAACACCAGCGGCGGCCTCATCGCGGGCATCGGCGTGGCGGTGCTGTTCTGGACCGTGGTGCAGGTCCTGGGCAACATCGAGGCCTCCTTCAACGACATCTGGGGCGTCCGCAAGCCCCGGGCCTTGATGCGCAAGCTGGCGGACTACCTCTCCATCATGCTGATCTGCCCGGTCCTGCTGATCGTCTCCAGCAGCGCGACCATCTTCATCGCGTCCCGGGTCGAGTTCCTGCTCAGCGGCCTTTCCTTCCTGGGCCCCCTGGCGCCGCTGATCCTGGTCCTCCTCAAGCTCCTGCCCTACGTCACCATGTGGGCGCTGCTCTCCTTCATCTACGTCTTCATGCCCAACACGCGCGTGAAGCTCTCGGCCGGGGTGCTGGGCGGGGTCGCCGCCGGGACCATCTACCAGGCGACGCAGTGGGTCTACGTCACGTTCCAGATCGGGGCGACCCAGTACGGGGCGGTCTACGGCAGCTTCGCGGCCCTGCCCCTGTTTTTGGTCTGGCTGCAGTTGAGCTGGCTGATCGTGCTGCTGGGCGCGGAGATCTCCTTCGCCGCGCAGAACGTGGCGACCTACGAGTTCGAGCCGGACAGCCTGCTCATCAGCTACTCCTTCCGCAGGCTGCTGACCCTGCGCCTGGCGAGCTTCGCGGTCAAAAGGTTCTGCCAGGGCGATCCGCCCGCGACCGAGGCCGACTTCGCCCGGAGCCTGGACATCCCCATCCGCCTGGTGCGCCAGGTCCTCTTCGAGCTGACCGCGGCGGGCGTCCTCGCCGAGGTCGTCTCACCGGCGGGAGACGACAAGGCCTACCAGCCGGCGCGCTGCGCCGACGAATGGACCATCCGCGACGTCATGGGCATGCTGGAGGACAAGGGGACCACGGACATCCCGGTCCTGGAGTCGCCCGAGCTCCGGAGGCTGCGCGAGAGCCTCAAGGCTCTGGCCCAGGCGGTCCGGGAGTCCCCGGCCAACCTGAGGCTCAAGGACGTCTGAGGGGCTCGGAGATGGGGTCTTTCGGCGTGTAGACAGCCGGCGGCAGCAGCTCGGGAGTCTCCCTGCACATGCGGGCCACCGCCGCGCGGGCGGTCACGACCCGGACGTGCTCCCGGTCGTACTCTTCCATCAGCCGTTTGGCCATGGCCAGCACGAGTCCGTCGACCCCGCTGAGGGCCTGCTTCGGGTCCCGGGGCGGGTTGCGCCACTGGGCGATGTAGATCGTCTCGATGTCCACGAGATGCGGGCGCCTCAGCTCCAGGGATCGGATGAGCCCCTGGCGCCGGCGCGACACCAAGTCCACCAGCTCGTCCATGATCCCGCGGTAGACCCCGACCGAATCGTCGGAGGCCGCGTCTTCCTTGCAGGTCAACTCCGCGATGGCTCGGGAGCACTCCGCCATGCAGAAATTCGGCACGTAGAGGTTCGCCCGCCCCTTGTCCCGCAGCCTCAGGAGCCGGGTGATGGCGGCGCGGGGCTTGCCGGCCTCGGGGAGGAAGAAAGGCACCAGCGCGGAGGCATCAATGAGGTAATGGCGATGCAGGGTCATCCGCGTGCCCATGATGCCATGCTATCAAAACCGGACCAATTCGCAGTCCAAACACGCACCCTGAAGCAGCGGGGTCTGCTCTCGGTTCTGCCGGCGGGCTTCTGCCGCCAGCACCGAGCGGCCTCCGGCGCCGGAGAAGCAGGCCGCACGTTCCTGGGCAGCCATTCTTCCAGATATCCCTGCAGGCTGCTCCGGGTGGCGTCGGAACCGGAAAGCTGGATGATGTTCCGGGGCGGCAGGCCCAGAGCTTCCAGGTGCATTTTCACCGCCTCGGCGTCCTGCTCCGCGAACCTGGCTTCCGGAAGTTTCGAGTATCTCTCGATGCCGATGACGAGGGCGAAGTCATCCGGGCGTGCCTTCAGGGCGAAGCCGGGCCGGTCAAGCCTGCGAGACGACATCGGCGCGGCAGTCGCGAGCACGGCGGGGCCTCCGCCGCGGGAGCGCGCGAATTCGGCGAGTCTGACCGAGTCGCGCATGCCGTTCTCCAAGGAGCGGTTGATCTCCCGGACGACCTGCGAGATGGGCCCGTCAGGGCGATGCTCCGGTGTTTTTTGACGCTCGAATCAAAAAGCCTCAGCATTGGCGTAATTCTATCGAATTTCGCTTGCCACTGGAAGCGGGGTGCCCCCGTCCCCGGCATCTACATTTAGAAAGTATAACTTGCAATTTGTAATGACTCCGTCTATAATAGCCGCATGTACAAACGCAAGCTGGGACCACTCATCATCTCGTTGGCGAGGCAATACCCGGTCCTGACGATCACTGGGCCGCGGCAGAGCGGAAAGACCACCTTATGCCGACAGGCCTTCCCGAGCAAGTCTTATGTGAACCTGGAAAATCCCGACACAAGAAGACTCGCCGCCGAAGACCCCCGGGGATTCTTGGCCAGCATCCCCGACGGAGCCATTCTTGATGAAATTCAACGCGCGCCGCAGTTGTCGTCCTACCTGCAGGAGGTCGTGGACAGCGAGCGCCGCAATGGCCTGTTCATCCTGACCGGCAGCCAGCAGTTCGAGGTCATGACACGCATCAGCCAGTCCCTGGCGGGGCGTACGGCGGTCTTGAAGCTGCTGCCCTTGAGCCTCGAAGAACTGCCTCGTAACCTTCAAAGCATGTCCCTCAATCGCTTGATGCTGTCAGGGTTCTATCCGCGTCTTCATAAGGAGAAGCTGGAGCCCGCAAGGTTCTACGGCGACTACATGGAAACCTGCATTGAGAGGGACCTGCGCCAGCTTGTGTCCGTGAAAGACTTGAGCACTTTTGAGCGATTCGTGCGGCTGTGCGCCGGCCGGGGCCGTGCCCCGAGTCGTGTGGAAATTCGCCGCGTAACCTCGTAGCTGGAATTTGATTCTAGCCTATTCCGACCTCCGATCGTTCAAGTTCTTGGCCTGGAGCAACCTCTTCCATGGCATCGTAGCCCTCGATTCTCCTC
>JACRDS010000139.1 GCA_016212825.1 Elusimicrobiota bacterium
AAGCACCCGCCTACACTCGCTTTACGCCTAGTAATTCCGAATAACGCTCGCCACCTACGTCTTACCGCGGCTGCTGGCACGTAGTTAGCCGTGGCTTATTCGCCTGGTACCGTCAGGCCCTTGCGGGCGTTCGTCCCAAGCAAAAGAGGTTTACATCCCGAAGGACTTCGTCCCTCACGCAGAGTTGCTGGATCAGGCTTTCGCCCATTGTCCAAAATTCCCCACTGCTGCCTCCCGTAGGAGTAAGGCCCGTGTCTCAGTGCCTTCGTGCCCGTTCGCCCTTTCAGGCCGGGTACCCGTCATAGCCTTGGTGGGCCGTTACCCCGCCAACTAGCTGATGGGACGCAAGCCCCCCCTCGAACGACCCTTGCGGGCCTCTCATCCCCGGAAGATGCCTTCCAGTGATCATACGGTGTATTAGCACACCTTTCGGTGCGTTATTCACCATTCGAGGGCAGGTTGCTTACGTGTTACTCACTCGTCTGCCGCTAGGTTTACGATAATCTGCAAACCCCGCTCGACTTGCATGTGTTATGCACTCTGCCAGCGTTAATTCTGAGCCAGGATCAAACTCTCCATTAAATGGTTTGGACGTTTTCCCCGCGCTAAGGGCGCCGGTACTTCCGTTTTTCTCCAAATGGAGTGAATTGACTTTATTAGCTCTTCCTTGTTTCCGCTGCTTCCACGCTCTCCCCGGGGGGGGAAGGCGCTTCCACAGCGGAACACACCATTCTTACCTTAGCGCCCTCTCCCCACTCGCGGTCTTGCGACCGCTCATAAGGGACAGAGCGCCTATTCGCTGTCAAACCCGATTTTTCAAAGAGCGAAATTTACCCTAGCCGGTCTTCCTCTGCTTCTGGAAGCCGCTAGCGGCAAATTGCTTTGCCGTCCGCTTGACTTCACAAGCTGACCTCAACATTATAGCACACAACCACCACCGCGTGTCAACAACTATTTTCTCCGTCTGAGAATCGCGGGATCCGCGCTTGACATAAAGGGAGTGCCGCGCGAAGAGCCGCGGGGCCGGGGGCGGCCTGGGGCTCCCGGAGGATGTGACTTTTTTACATATATATATTATAATGGTCGCATGGAGAGGCTGTTGGGAGCTCTGCTGGAGTCCGTCCATTTCCGTTCCGCGAGTCCGCGCATCGCCGTTCTCCTTGGCCCGCGCGGCGTGGGCAAGACCTTCCTGGCCATGGAGCAGCAGAAGCGGCGCGGCAGCCGGGGCGTTGCGGCTTTTTGGGATGACTGGGAGTTCCGGAAGAAATCTATTTCATCCCCCTACGCGTTCCTAGATCAGCAGCAGACGCTTCTTTTCAAAAAAGTACTTGCACTTATTGATGAATTCGCAAAAGCGCCTAGGTGCTGGGACAATATTACCGACCTTTACAACGCTCAAAGTGAAAAGGTGGATTTTATAGCCACTTCTAGCTATTTAGCCAATTTGTCTATACAAAATAAGCGTTTTATTAAGTCCAAGTGCAGCAGGTACAGGATTCATCCGATATCGTTGTCTGAATTGCTTAAAGTCGGCTTCCTTCCGGCTAGGGATAAGTGCGATAATATCATCAATCATATTATATTTTCCCCTCCTGACCCTGGCCGCAGGGGTGCCAATCTTATTGATTTTCTTTTAAAATTTGGTGGTTTTCCTGAGCCTTTCCTTGGCCAGAGCGAAAAGAAACATGAGATATGGCTTAAAGCTAGGCGGGATATGCTTATCCGGGACGATTTGCGGGAAATGACCAGGATCCAGCAGCTCCCTGGGGTCGAATCATTGATGGAAATGATCATCCCGGGGGATCTCCTTTCCTTTAATACCCTGCGCCTGAACCTGGGGGTCAATGGGGCGACGGCCCGTTTGTGGCTGGGGCACCTGGAACGGCTCCACTATTGTTTTCGGGTGGAGCCTTATGCGGGGAAGTTGCCGCGGACTTTGCGGCATGCGGCGAAACTCTACCTTTACGATTGGTCGGCTGTGGCTGATGGGGCTTTGCGGTTCGAGAACCTGGTGGCGTGCGCTTTATTGAGATGGTGCCATTTCGCGCAGGACTGGGGTGGCGAGCTGCTGGATCTGAAGTTCGTGCGCGACAAGGAGAGGCGGTCTGTGCCTTTCCTTCTGACTCTGGGCGGCAGGCCGCGGCTGTTGGTGGGGACGACTTTGGGTGAGGCTGGGGATGTGGGGCATATGCGGTATTTCAGCGAGCGGCTGAAGGTGCCGGGGGTGTTGGTGGCGTTGGGGCGAAAGGGGGCGGGAGAGATTGGCGGGATGGGGGTGCTGCCGGCCGCGAGTTTTTTGGCGGCGATCCCGTAGGGCAGGCGTCCTGCCGACACATCGACGCCGGCCAGCTTGATATACTAGTCAGCGCATCATGAAGCTCCCCCCCGCGCGCAGCCTCATCGCCACCCTCGTGGCCGTCCTCCTCGGAGCCCCCCTGCTCCTGATGTACGCGCGCTGGGGCAGCATCTGGCTCTGGCCCGGCCTCGTCCTCCTCGCCATCGCGGCCGCCTGGCGGCGCCTCTGGTACCCCCGCTCCGGCTACACCGTGCTCATCGGCTGCGGGGCCGGCGCGCTCGCCGGCATCCTCCTGGGCGCCCTCCTGACCATCCCCGCCGCCTCGGCCCTGAAAGGCGTGAAGATCCGCCCCAGCCTGCTCCGGACGGTCCTCATGTTCCACGGCAGCTGGATCGGGCTGCTCGTCGGGCTCTTCGTCGGCTACTACAGGCACCTCAAGAAGGTCATGGGCGGCCCGACGCCCGCCATCCCCCTGCCCTCGCCCGCGGTTCCGCCCCCCGGCCAGGTCCGATAAAAAGCCCCGGGCTCACGCCCAGGGCTTTTCAAGGGAACGGCGCTCAGTGCTTGGGGCCCGGCAGCACGCTCTTGCCCATCTCCCGCAGGCAGGCCGAGGAGAGTTTTTCCTTGTTCTTCTTCAGGCACGCCCCGATCATGTCGGCGCCCTGCCCCGCGCAGAACTTCTCGACGTATTCCCCGCACGCCCCCTTGGGCTTCGGGGTCTTCCGGTTCGGCCCCGTGTCCACGGAGGGCTTGTACATATCCGCCTTGCAGGCCGGGGAGACCTTGCCTTCGTTCTGCTTCAGGCATTCGCCGATCTTGGCCGGCGTACTCTCCTTGCAGAACTGTTCGACGAACTCCCCGCAAGCGCCCTTGGAATTCGGAGACGGCTTGCCCACAGCCGGCCCCTTGTACATCTCCGCCTTGCATGCGGCGGAGACCTTGTCTTCGTTCTGCTTCAGGCACTCGCCGATCTTGGCCGGAGTCTTCTCCTTGCAGAACTTGTTGACATATTCTCCGCAGGGCCCCTTGGCCTTCGGGAACTGCCGTCGGGGGATACCGGCCTCGGCCCTGGCCATATCCTCCCGGCAGGCGGCGGAGATCTTGTCGAAGTTCTGGTGCAGGCATTCGCCGACCTTGTCTCCCGCCTTGCCCTTGCAGAACTTCTCGGTGAACTCGACGCAAGGCCCGCCCGGCTGAACCCCCTGAGAAGCCTTCGACTTAGGAGCCGCCGCCCACACCGGCCCCGTCAGCAGAAGGGCCGCCGAACATATCGCCATCGCGCGCATAACCGCCTCCCTCACGCCTCCTGCTCCTCCTTCTTGGCCACCTTCGCCTGCTCCACGATCCCCGCCACCAGGTGCGAAGGCACCGTCTCGTAGTGCGAGAACGTCATGGTGTAGGCGCCGCGGCCGCCCGTTATGGACTTCATCTCGTTGACGTACTTGTACATCTCGTCGAGCGGCACCTTGGCCTTGATGACCTGGCTGCCGTCCGCCGCCTCCATGCCCATGACGCGGCCCCGCCGTTGGTTCAAAGAACCGGCGATGTCGCCCATGTACTGCTCCGGCACCACGAATTCCACGTCCATGATCGGCTCCAGGATCACCGGCCTCGCCTTCTCCAGGCCCTCCTGGAAAGCGTAGCGCGCCGCGATCTGGAAGGCGATGTCCTTGGAGTCCACCGGATGCATCTTGCCGTCGTAGACCGTCGCCCGCACGTCCACGATCGGGTAGCCCGCCTGGATGCCCGAGTTCAGCGCGGCCCGGATGCCCTTCTCGCAGCTCGCCATGAACGGCGCCGAGATCGCCCCGCCCTTGATCGCGCTGGCGAACTCGAAGCCCGTGCCGCGCGGCAGGGGCTCCACGTGCAGCCCGACCTCGGCGAACTGCCCGGAGCCGCCCGTCTGCTTCTTGTGCCGGTACATCCCGCTGCCCTTGCCCACGATCGTCTCTTTGTAGGCCACCTTGGGCGTGCCCACGTCCGCGGCCACGCCGTAGCGCAGGCGCATGCGGTTGATCATCAGGTTGATGTGGATGTCGCCCATGCCCGCCACGATCATCTCCTGCGTCTGCTCGTCGCGGGTCAGCTGGAAGGTCGGGTCCTCGGCCGTCAGCTTGCGCAGGGCCGTGGAGATCTTGTCCTCGTCCGCGCGGGACTTGGGCTTGAGACTGAAGGAGATGGCCGGCTCCGGGAACTGGATCGGGTCCACCTTCAGCTGCGCTTTCTCGTCGGAGAGGCAGTCGTTGGTGCTGGTGTCCTTGAGCTTGGCCACGCAGGCGATGTCGCCGGCCGAGGCCTCGTCCATCGGGGACTGGTTCTTGCCCACCAAAGAGAAGATCGGGCCGATCTTCTCCCTGGCGCCCTTGTTCACGTTGTAGAAGCCCGAGTTGCCCGCCACCTTGCCCGAGAACACCTTGAAGATCGTGATCTGGCCCATGTACGGGTCGGAGAGGGTCTTGAAGACCAGCGCCGCGAACGGCCCGTTGGAGTCGAGCTCCAGCGCCTTCTTCTCGCCGCCGGCGTCGGCGGCCTCGACCGCGGGCCGGTCCGCCGGGGACGGCAGATAGCCGGCGATGACCTCGAGGAGCTCCCTGACCCCCACCATGGAGGTCGAGGCGCCGCAGAGCACCGGCGCGATCCTGCCTTCGGCCACGGCCTTGCGCAGGGCGCCCCTGATCTCGTCGGCGGAGAGCTCGCCCTTCTCCAGATACTTCTCGAGCAGCGCGTCGTCCGTCTCGGCCACGGACTCCGCCAGGGCCGACTTGGCCGCCTCGGCCTTGGCCTTGTCCTCGCCGGCGAGCGCGTCCATCCCCTGCCCCGTGAGCAGGTTGGCCACGCCCTTCAGGGACGACTGGCCGCCCTGCGGATAGGTCAGGGCCACGCAGTGCTTGCCGAAGCGCTTGCGCAGGGCCTCCAGGGTCCGGTCGAACTCCGTGTTGTCCTTGTCGAGCTTGTTGATGAAGAAGACCGGGGAGACGCCGCGCTCCTTGGCCATCTTGTAGCCCCGCTCCGTGCCCAGCTCGATGCCGCCCATGGCGTTGACCACCACCAGGCTCGCGTCCGCCGCGCGCAGGCCGCCGATCATCTCGCCCACAAAATCCGTGTAGCCGGGGGTATCGATCATGTTGACCTTCACCGCGCCGGCCTTGAGGTTCATCAACGACGAACTCAGGGAGCACTTGCGCTCCTTCTCGTCCTCGTTGTAGTCGGAGACCGTATTGCCCGCGTCCACGCTGCCCATGCGGGAGATCGCTCCCGAGGCGCAGAGCATGGCCTCGGCCAGCGAGGTCTTGCCGCAGCCGGAATGGCCGGCCAGAATGATGTTCCTGATGTTCTTGGTTTCGATGGACATGGCGTGCTCCTGAGATTATGGCCGATAACGACTAATCCAGACCGTGGAATTACAATATAGCATTAAGACCACCGGATTGAAGCACCGCTAGGGGACGAGCCGGATGTCCGGCTTGGGCTGCAGTTTCAAGGGCATGAGGTCATGTCCCGGGAAGATGACCAACTGCGGGACCTCCTTGGCCATCCGGCTCATCATGTTGAGCTTGCGCCAGTACTGCGGGGGGTCGGACATGGTCTGCGGCTGGGGCAAGGCCAGATCCTGGCAGTTGTCCAGCACCCAGGCCGCGTCCCCGGCCAGCAGGACCGGTCCGGAATCCAGGTTCACCCACAGCCCCAGGCTGCCCGGGCTGTGCCCCGAGAGGTCGATCAGATAGACCGAGCCGTCCTGGAACAGGTCCAGGCCATGGTCGAAGACCCCGTAGGCCGGAGCGCCGGCGAGGTCCGCCAGCCGGAGCCGGAGCTTGGCCTCCATGGCCGCCGGGTCGAACTCTCCCGGCAGCGGGCCGGTCCTGGTCTTCTGCGCCTGCGCGTCCCATTCCCGGCGGTCCGCGACCACGGTGGCGTTCGGGTAGGCGTCGAGCCGCCCCGTATGGTCCCAGTGCAGGTGCGAGAGCATGACCCAGCGCACGTCCTCGAGCCTGACCCCGCCGCGCTCCAGCTGGGAGGCCAGGTCCCCCTTCGGCGAAGGAGAATAGGCCGCGTGGAACTCCCCCGGCCCCGCCCCCCCCTGCGGCGGCAGGCCCGCGTCGAACAGGATGAGGCCCTGCTCCGGATGCCTGATCAGGAACGCGGGCAGGCTGAGCTGGACGCGGGAGCGCGGGCTCTTGAGCTCCGAGAGCAGGTCTCCCGGAACCGTCACCGAGCCCGTATCGTAGACCGCCAGGGAGAGCCCCGACGCCCGGCGCCGGGTCACCAGCTCCTGCAGGAAGAATCTGGGCAGGGGTCGGATGTCCTTGGGCTCCAGCCGGCGCGCGGCCGGCAGGGCGCAGCCCGCCAGCAGGGCCAAGCCGACGCAGAACGGCGCGCGGGACCTCGCCATGGCCCCGATGGTACCATAGAAGCCCGTCGTCTTGACAGGCTCCGGAATATTGGAGTATCCTAATATGTCTATTCTCGTAGAGTAGTCCGAAAGGAGGAGGGAATCGCGTGGCCGACAGCGCAACCAAGGGACTCAGCCTCGACATCGACACCGGCGTCTACAGCATGGACGCCGTCCAAGCGGCCGCCTACACCTTCACCGACCGGGCCTACGTGCGCATCACGCGCCGGGGCGCCAAGGGGGTCAGCGTTTCCCTCCAGCCCAAGGCCAAGGATGCCGACGCCCAGGCGCTGGCCGGGGAATTCCACAACGAGCTCCTCCATGAGACCCTCCGGCGCAAGGTCTCGGACTCCAACAAGAAGATCCGCGAGTTCATCGTGACCAAGGCCCTGGTCTCGGCCCAGGTCCCCAGCGCGCCCCCGCCGGCGGCGGCGCCGGCCGAGGAGTGCCCCGAATGCGCGGCCGAAGCCCGCGCCGCGCAGGAGAAGAAGGGCGCGGCTCCCCAGGCCCAGCCCGCGGCGGTGGACCCCGACCTGGAGAAGGAGATCGAGAAGCTCCTGACCGAGATCGAGAAATCCGGCCCCGGCGGCAGCGACCCGCTGGGAGTGGCCGTGCCCTGGGAGAAGAAGTTCGGTGCCAAAGGCGCCGCCAAAGGCAAAACCAAGGACGCGTCCCAGAAGAAGGGGAAGAAGGCGTGACGAACAAGGCCGCCGCCGTCCTGGACCCCGCGCAGTTCGACCCCGTCCAGACCGGGTTCTTCCGGTTCCGCAAGCTGGGCAAGCGCTTCCTAGTCACCAACGATTTCGGCCGGTACTGCTTCATGGACGACGAGGTCTTCCAGAAGTTCGTGGCCGGCAAGCTCGACAAGGAGTCCGACCTCTACGGCCGCTTGGCCCGCGACGGTTTCATCCGGGATCACATGGACTTCGACGCCCAGGTGGCCGGCTGGCGGAGCCGCCACGCCTTCCTCTGGCAGGGCCCCAGCCTGCACGTGGTGGTGGTGACCCTGCGCTGCAACCACCGCTGCCTCTACTGCCAGACCACCGCCGAGTCCATGGCCGGCCGCGAGACGGATATGCGCCAGGAGACGGCCAAGAAGGTCGTGGACCGCATCTTCGAGAGCACCAGCCCGGCCATCACCATCGAGTTCCAGGGCGGCGAGCCTCTGGTGAACTGGCCGGTGGTCAAGTTCATCGTGGAGTACGCCCGCAAGAAGAACCGCAAGGCCAAGAAGCACCTCTGGATCAACCTGGTCTCCAACCTGACGCTGATGGACGACGCCAAGTTCAAGTTCCTCTTCGACAACCAGGTCAACTTCTGCACGTCCCTCGACGGCCCGGCCGATCTCCACGACAAGAACCGCGTGTTCGCCGGGGGCAGCAGCCACGCCCAGACCGTCAAGTGGTTCAGGAAGATCTACCAGAAGACCCTGCGCAAGATGTTCCGCATCGAGGCCCTGCTGACCGTGACGCGCTTCTCCCTGACCCGTCACAAGGACATCGTGGATGAATACGTCAAGCTCGGCTGCCGCGGCGTCTTCATGCGCAGCCTCAGCCCGCTGGGCCTGGCGCGCGAGGTCTGGGACAAGATCGGCTACACGGCGGACGAATTCCTGGACTTCTACCGCAAGGCCTTCGACTATGTCCTGGAGGTCAACAAGAAGAAGCCCTTCTTCGAGCAGAACGCGCGCATCTTCCTGACCAAGATCATGACCGACACGGACCCGAACTTCCTGGACATCCGCTCCCCCTGCGGGGCGGGCATCGGACAGGTGGCCTACAACTTCGACGGCGGCGTCTACGCCTGCGACGAGGGCCGCATGCTCTCGCGCATGGGCGACGAGACCTTCCGGCTCGGCCACGTCGCGAAGGATGGCTATCAGGCGACCGTCGGCCACCCCGTCATCAAGGCCATCTCCGTGGCCTCCTGCCTGGACAACCAGGTCTCCTGCTCGCGCTGCGCCTACAAGCCCTACTGCGGGGTCTGCCCGGTGCACTGCTACGCCGAGCAGGGGGACATCATGGGGCGCATGCCGTCGAGCACCCTCTGCAAGATCCACATGGGCATCCTGGACCACCTTTTCGAGAAGCTGGACGATGAGAAGAACGAACGCGTCTTCCGCAAGTGGATCAAGCAGGCGTCGGATCGGACTTCGTACCAGAGGAAATAGCGCGGGGGCTTAACATGGGCAAAGGCAAGGAGATCGTCCCGAAGATCAAGAAGGATATATCCCGGTTCCTGACCAGCGAGGAAGGCAAGATCCTCAAGAAGGACGTGGTCAAGGCCGCCGCGGTGCTGGGCATCGTGGGCGCGGCCATGATGCGCGCCGAGGACCTGCTGGCCCAGGTGGAGCACACCAACGCCCTGCACAACTCCGGGGCCAGCCAGCCCTCGCACGTGAGCCACTCCTCGCACGCCAGCCACTCCTCGCACGGCAGCCACGGCTCGCACGGCTCCCACGGCTCGCACGGCTCCCACGGCTCGCACGGCTCCCACGGCTCGCACGGCAGCCACGGCTCCCACGGCTCGCACGGCTCCCACGGCTCCCACGGCTCCCACGGCTCCCACGGCAGCCACGCCTCGCACGGCAGCCACGGCTCGCATGGCTCCCACGGCTCGCACGGCTCCCACGGCTCGCACGGCAGCCATGGCTCGCACGGCAGCCATGGCTCCCATGGGCAATGGTGAGCTCCGAGAAGGAACCCGCAGAGCAGTCTTCCTGACTCGGCCGCACTCCGCGAGAGCCCTCTCCCGCGGCCCCCGCGCCCTGTCGCCGCCGGGAACCGGGAAGGTCCTGCTGTTCCGCAACGACCTCGACCCCGCCGGCCGGACCACGGCTGGCGCGTCCTGGCACCAGGCGACCCTCTACCTCGCCTCCGCCCTGCGGGCCGCGGGCGTCCCGGTGGTCCTCTCGCGCCTGAGCCTCTCTCGGCTCGATGAGACAGGGCCCCGCGGCTTAGCCGGCCTGGGGCGCCTGCTTCGGGACCAGCCGGACATCAGCTTCGTGGGCCTGACCCTCTACGATTCGGTCTTCGAACCGGCCCGCCGGCTGCTGCGCTTCCTGGCGTCCCGGACCGACGCCTGGCTCGCGGTGGGCGGCACCATGCCCACGCTGGCCCCCCAGGAGGTCTTCGTCCATCTCCCCGCGGCCCACTTCGTGGTCCGGGGCGCCGGAGAGGAAGTCCTGCCCCGGCTCCTGGGGATCCTGGGCGCCGCCGGCGCCCGGGCGGGACTGCGCCCGGCCCAGCGCCGGGCCCTGGCCGGCCTGCAGGGCATCCTGTTCGCCGACCGGGACGGGATCATCACGGCCGGAGCGGACCGCGTCCTGCGCGTGACGGACCTCGACCGGTCCCGCCTCGACTTCTCCCTGCTGGAGAAGGGGGACGTGGCCGCGGGCCAGTTCTGGTCCCTGTCGCGAGGCTGCCGCGGCGGCTGCCGCTTCTGCAGCTCCTGGGACAAGGGCCGGTTCGCCGGCAAGAGCCCGCAGGACTTCGCCGCGCTCCTCTCCGCCTACGGCCGCCGCCTGCGCGAGCTCTATGGCCGCTGGGCCAAGGTCCCGCCCGCGGCCTTCGGGATCGGATTCTACGACGACGACTTCCTCGCGGACCGGGACCGGGCCCTGGCCCTGCTGCGCCTGCTGGAGCGCTCCCCCTTCTTCGCGCGCTTCCTGCAGACCGGCGTGAACTCCTTCTTCCGGCGGGGCGCCCTGGACGAGGGGCTGCTCGCGGCCCTGCGCCCCGCGGTCTTCCTGCCCAAGGTGGGGGATGAGCGCGCCGCGGCCCGCATGGGGCCCTGGCTCTACATCGGCACGGAGAGCTTCTGCGGCGCGGAGCTCGCGCGCCTGGGCAAGGGCTACGGGGCGCAGCGGGTGGAGGCTGCCGCCCGGGAGCTCTCCCGCCGCGGGATCCGGCAGAGCCACCACTTCATCGTCGCCAACGCGCGCACCACGCTGGAGGACCTGCTGGAGAGCCTAGTCCGCATCGTGCGGCTTCGGCAGCTCTGCGGCGAGCCCTTCGCGGTCCTGGAGCCCGTCTCGCAGCTGCGCTCCTTCTACCCCACGGCCAGCTACCGCGGCCTGGCGCGCGACGGCCTGCTGTCCCGCCTGGAGCTGCGCGGCACGCTGCGCCTGGCGGGCTTCCCGCGCTTCGACTATCCCCTCGTGGAGAAGGACGTCCCCGCGGACCCGGAGGTGCGGCGGTTCTGCGCGCGCCTGGCCGGCCGCACCGGCATCGACTGGAAGGCGGAGCTGGAAGGCCTGCTCCTGGAGACGCTCATCCTCTCGGAGCGGCTGCGGCGCGCCGCGCCCGCCCGGGCCGCGCGCCTGCGCGCGGCCGCGGACCGCTTCCGCCGCTACCACGAGCTGGCGGAGGCCTGATGGCGCTGGGCAACCCCAAGGGCAACATCCAGCTCTTCGTGACGCGGCGCTGCCAGCTGCGCTGCGCCTACTGCCCCGTGCGCAAGGCCGACGCGGACATGAGCCCCAGGACCGCCCGGCTCGGCGTGGACTTCCTCATGCGCCACCGCAGCCCCCGGCTGCGCCTGGACTTCGGGGGCGGGGAGCCCCTGCTCAACTTCCCCGTGGTCCGGGAGGCGGCGGACTACGCGGCCCGCCGCGCCCGCGCCTTGGGCAAGGACCTCTCCTTCTACATGGTGACCAACGCCGTGGCGCTCGACGACGAGGCGCTCGACTGGCTGGTCCGCCGCCGCGTGCTCCTGGAGCTGTCCTTGGACGGCCGGCGGCCGGACCACAACCGCCACAAGCCGGCGCTGGAGCCGGGGCTGGACCCCTACGCGGCCACCCGGCGCGGACTGGAGCGGGCCCTGGCCGCCGGGGCCGACTTCTTCGTCATCGCGGTGGCCAGCCCCGCCGACGTGCGGCGCCTGGCCGACAATTTCGAGCACCTCTACAGCCTGGGGGCGCGTTCCTTCGACCTCAGCTATGCCCTGGGCTCCTGCTGGGGCCGCGAGGACCAGGAGGCCTTCTTCGACCAGGCCGGGCGCATCATCCGGCGGCACCGGCGGGCCCTGGCGCGCGGCGAGCTGCGCCTGGGCAACCTCTCCCAGCGCAACGAGCCGACCGTGCTCAGCTCCGAGCTGATGGTGGACACGGACGGCTCACTGCACCTGCTCAGCGAGTGGATGTTCGAGAGCTCCGGACCGTCCCGGCCCGCGCCCTACCAGTGGGGCAAGGTCCAGGACGGGACGGACATCAACGCCGTCTATTGGAGCCGCTTCCACTGCTATTATACTTTGGTGAGGATGTACGAGGACCAGCCCGCGGTCCGCCGGGCCGTGCTCAACAACATCGACTTCGGCCGCCGCGTGGGCCGGTTCTTCGCCGCCCTGGGAGAGGAGGTCCATGGCCGCGCCTAGGACCCTGCTCCAGGACGCCGAAGCCGCCCTCGGCCAGGGCGGCTTCGGCGAGGCCCGCGGCCGGCTCGATGAGCTCGACCGGTCCGTGCTCCTGCGGCTCTCCCGCGACGACTCCCGCCTGGAGCAGCTGCGCCCCTATGTCTTCTACCGCCGCGCCCTGCTGGCCCGCCTGCGCGCGCGCGGCGTGCGCGTCGGGCCGGAGCTGCTGCGCGCCCTCTTCGCGGCGGGCAGCCCGCGGCTCATCCTGCTCGTGACCCACGCCTGCCAACTGCGCTGCGCCTACTGCCGGGTGCGCCGCTACCCGGGTCGGATGAGCCCGCAGACCGCCGAGGCCGGCATCCGCTGGCTGCTGGGCGGACTGCGCCGGGAGGTGGAGCTGCAGTTCTTCGGCGGCGAGCCCCTGCTCGCCTTCGACGTGGTGCGCCGTGCCGCGTCCCTGGCCGCGCGCCTGGCCGCGCGCGCGGGCAAGACCGCGCGCTTCCTGCTCACCACCAACGGCCTCTCCTTGCCCGACGCGGCCCTGGACTTCTTCCGCGAGCAAGGCTTCCGCCTGGAGTTCAGCTGCGACGGAGACTACTCCACCCAGCTGCGCCAGCGCCGCGCGGCCGGCGGCCGCGACTACTACGCGCGCCTGGCGCGCAACCTCGAGCGCCTCCGCGGCGCCGGGGTCGACTACCAGGTCATCGCGGTGCTGACCCCGGAGAACGTCGGCCGCGTCGAGGAGGAGTTCCGCTACCTGGCGGGTCTGGGGCACCGCCGCATCCAGCTCAACTACGCTCTGGGCCGCTTCTGGAACGCGCGGCAGGAGGCGGCGCTCTTCGCGGGCATGCGCCGGGTCTCCGAACTGGCCGGCGAGCTGGGAGTGGAGTTCATCAACAGCAGCAGCCAGCGTCGCGAGCCCGTGGTCCTCAACTCCGAGCTGACCGTGGACTGTGACGGGGAGGTCTTCCGGGAGACCGGGGTCTGCCTGGAGGAGGACTTCCGCGGCATGAAATCCCGATTCCTCGTGACCCGGCTCGGGGACGCCGGGCTCTTCGACGCGCACGCCTCGACCCAGTTCGACAACCTGGCCCTGCTCGTCGGCGCCTACGGCCGCGGCCGCCTGCGCCGCATCCTGCTCAACAACCTGGACCTGGGCCTGCGCTTCGACCGCCGGCCGCCCTGGGAGGACGCGTGAGGGTCTGCCTCATCAACCCGCCCGACCCGGACCCGCCGCCCGCCTATTTCGGGCCGCCCTACGGGCTCTCCCTGCTCGGCGGCCTCCTGGAGCGCGCGGGCCACGAGGTGCGCGGGCGCGACCTCTCCCGCTGGACGCGCGAGGCGGCGCTGGCGGCCCTGCCGCGCCTGCTGGGGCGACGCGCCCCGCAGCTGGTGGGCATCTCCTGCCAGAGCTCCAGCCGCTGGTCCGCGCTGGCCCTGGCCGACGAAGCCAAGCGGCTGGCCCCGGAGGCGGCCGTGGTGGTGGGCGGCCCCTTCCCCACCGTGGCTCCGGAATTCGTGCTGGAGCGCTGCCGCGCCGACTTCGCCGCCATCGGGGACGGCGAGGAGACCCTGCTGGAGCTCGCCGAGGGCCGCGCCCCGGCCGCGGTGCGCGGGCTGGCCTATCGGCGGGACAAGGCCGTGCGGCGCAGCCCGGTCCGGGGTCCGTTCCTGGACCTGGACTCCCTGCCCTTCCCCGCCTTCCATCTCTTCGACGCGGAACGGGAGCTGGAGCGCCTTCGCCGGCCCTCGGCCGAGGCCATGGCCGCCCCCCTCTCCGCGGCCGGCCGGCGCTGCGTGGCCGTGGACAGCGCCCTCATGGTCCTGGGCTCGCGGGGCTGCGTGTACCGCTGCGTCTTCTGCCCCATGAGCCATTCCCGGGCCCCGGTGCGCCGGCACTCCCCGCGCTATGTCGCGGATCTGGTCGGGCATCTCCACCGGGTCTACGGCCGGCGCCGCCTGGTCTTCGGCGACAACTACTTCACCTTGGACCGGGACTGGGCCCGGGAGGTCTGCGCCCGGCTCGCGGCCCGGCGCCCCCGGCCCGACTGGATCTGCATGACCCGCCCCGACGCCGTGGACCCGGACCTGCTGCGGCGCCTGGCGCGGGCCGGCTGCCGCGAGATCTCCTACGGCCTGGAGTCCGGCTCGCCCGAGGTCCAGCGACGCACCGGCAAGAGGATGCGCCTGGAGCGCGTGGGCCCCGCCTTCGCCGCGACCAAGGCGGCCGGCATCGCCCCGGTCCTGATGCTCATGGTCGGCAACCCCGGTGAGAGCCGGGAGACCCTGCGCCAGACCGCGGCCTTCTGCCGGCCCTTGGAGCCGGACCGGGTCCAGGTGCACCCGGCCAGGGTCTATCCGGGGACCCGGCTCCACGACATCGCGGACCGCGAAGGGATCATCCCGGAGGACTTCTACGACCGCGACGATCCGCACGCCCCGCCCTACACGGGGGAGCACAGCCTCCCGGAGCTGGCGCGCCTCCAGGCCCTGCTCCAGCCGCGCACGGTCTACCTCGCGGCCGGAGCCGGCTGCGTCAACGGCTGCTGCGAACTGCACCGGCCGCAACGGCAGGTCGCGGCCCCGCGCCTGCAGCAGCTCCTGGCCCTGGCCTCCCTGCGCGCCGACCGCACGGTGCTGGGCGGAGGCGAGCCCTTCCTGCGCCAAGACCTGCATTCCTTGCTGGAGGCCGGCCGCCGGATCCAGATGCACGGGCTGCGCTTCTACACCACGGCCCGGCCCCTGGCCGGCCGGGACTGCCGGCCCCTGCTCCGCGGGGACCTGGCGCGAGGCATCGTGGTCCCCCTGTTCTCCCCCAAGCCCGCGGCGCACGACCGGCGCGCGGCCGTGCCCGGCGCCCTGCTGCAGACCCGCCTGGGCATGCTGCGCTGGCGCAAGGCCGACGGCCTGGTGCAGGCCTGGGCCCACCTCGACCGGGACAACGTCGAGGACCTGCCCGGCTGGCTGGACTGGCTCGCGGAGAGCGGCGCGACCGAGGCGGCCTTCCTGTACGGAGGCTCGCCGGCCGGCTGGGGCGGGCTGCCCTGGAAGGAACTGCCCAAGATGTCCCTGGCGGCGCAGGCCCTCCAGAAGGCCCTGCCCAGGGCCCGGCGCCTGGGGCTGTCCATCTCGGTCTTCGGCATCCCGGAATGCCTGGCCCGCGCCGAGGACCTCCCGAAGGAGGAGTCCTGCCGCCCCTTCGACGAGCTGCTGCCGGCCTCGGGCGAGCCCCTGGCGCTGGGCGCCCTGCGCCGCCGGGGGCTCAAGGCCCAGATGCCCGTCTGCCGCAAATGCCGGCGCCGGGAGCTCTGCGAGGGCGCCTGGAAAAGCTATCTTGAGATCCATGGAGACGAGGAGTTCCGTGCCATCGCCGCTTAGGCCGCTGAACCTGGACCTGCTGCTCACCAGGGCCTGTCCCTTGTCCTGCGGCTACTGCCGCATGGAGCACCGGTCCGGCCCGACGCCCGCCCGGGTCTGGCGCCGGACCCTGCGCCTGCTGCTCCAGGAGGAAGGCCCGCTGGAGCTGCATCTCATGGGCGGCGAGCCGCTCGTGGAATACGGGCTCGTGCGCCAGGTCGCCGGCGAGGCCCTGGCCCAGGCCTTCCGGAAACGCCGGGAGCTGCGCCTGATCGTGACCACCAACGGCCTGCTCCTGACGCCGCAGCGCTCCCGGGAGTTGGCCCGGCTGGGAGCCTGGGTGATGCTGAGCCTCGACGGCGGCCGGGAGGTCCAGGAGCGGCAGCGGCCCCTGCCGGGGCGGGGCTCCTGGAGCGTGCTGCGGCGCAACCTCAAAGGCCTGGTCGAAGCCGGCACCCCCTTCTTCGTGAACCTGGTGGTCACGCCGGCCACGGCGGCGAGCCTCTCCCGGAGCACGGCCTTCCTGCTGCGCCAGGGGGTGCGCGCCTTCCAGGTCGCCTACGCCCTGGGGGTCCGCTGGGACGAAGCCAGCCTGCGGACCCTGGAGCGCCAGCTCGTCCTGGTCTGCCGGCAGGCGGACGCGGCCCGGCCGCGCGCCGAGCTCTTCAACCGCCGCAACGGAGCCGAGCCCGTGCTCCTGAGCCCCCAGCACGTGGTGGATACCGACGGCCGGCTCTACGTGGGCACCTCCATCGTGCTCGAAGGGCTCTGGCCCGGCCTGCACGCGGCCTTCCGCGCGGGGCACGTCGCGAGTCTCGCGCGCCTTCCCGGCCGGGGCGTCGGGCCGGCCGAGCAGCTGCGCCGGCTGCGCCGGGCCCCGCTCCCCGCGCCGGAGCGCCGGGTCCTGCTCAACAACCTGGCGGTCGGCCAGCGGCTGCGCCGCTTCTGGCGGCGGCAGGAGGAGCCATGAGCCCCCGGGGCGAAGCGGTGGACCGCCGCCGCCTCAAGGAGCGCCTGACCGAGCTGGGCGTGGACCCGCGCGACCCTCTGCGCGGAGGCGCCCTGGGCGAGGTCTACCTCATGCTCACCATGCGCTGCAACCTGCGCTGCCGCGCCTGCACCCTCTGGGGGGTGGGCGGCGCCTGCCAGGACCCCCGCTACCACGCGGCCATCTCCCGGCCCGCGCCGCGCGCGGCCTTCTCCAGGCTCCTCGACCAGCTGGTCCCCTACCGGCCCCGCTACGTGAACTTCTCCGGCGGCGAGCCGCTCCTGAGCTCCCTGTGCCTGCCCCTGGCCGCCAAAGCCAAGAACCTGGGCCTGCCCACCATCCTCACCACCAACGGCGTCTACATCGAGCGCTTCGCCGACCGGGTGGCGGAGTGCTTCGACCAGCTCAACATCTCGGTGGCCTGCCCCCCGGCCCTGCGCGAGAAGCTGCGCATGGGCCCGCCCGGACATTACGAGGCCATGGTGCGAGGCCTGCGCGGCCTGATGCGCCGCCGGCATCGCCCGCTGCTGCGCCTGCTCTGCGAGGTCTTCGACTCCAACGCGGAGCATCTGGGCGAGCTCGTGGAGCACCTGAAGGGCAAGGGCATCGTGTTCGACGAGATCCTCTTCCAGCACCTCATCTTCAACCCGCCCGAGGTCCTGGCCGCGCAGGAGCGGACCTTCCGGGAGGAGTTCGGCCTGCCCCTGGGCATGTGGCGGGGCTACGGCTACCGCCCGCGGGCCATGGATTTCGCGGCCTTCGACCGGGCCCTGCGCAAGCTGCGCCGACGCTATCCGGAGGCCCGCTTCAGCTTCGAGCTCAAGGGCGCGCAGGCCGCGCGCGACTACTACGAGGGCCGCCGGCGGAGGCTCGGCGCGGCTTTCTGCGACGGGCCCTGGACCCAGGTCCACGTCCTGCCCAACGGCGACGTCTGGACCTGCCCGGACTACATCCTGGGCAACATCGCCCGGGACCGCTTCGCCGGGATCTGGGACGGGAAGAAGGCCCGGGCCCTGCGCCGCCGGGTCATGACGCGCCTGTTCCCGGCCTGCCGCGGCTGCTTCCTGTTCTACGGCAAGGAGCAGCCCCTGGGCCTGGAGGAAGGAGGTCGGTGATGTCCAAGTCGGAAGAGACTCTGCATCTGGTAGCGGGCCGGGCGGCCATGGCGGCCGTGTCCAAGCTCCTGGGCCTGAAGCTGACGGCCTTGTGCAGCCTGGGCGGCCAGAACGTGCGCCTGGGCCTGCGCCACGGCGGGCTGGACCTGGT
This sequence comes from Elusimicrobiota bacterium, assembly GCA_016212825.1. GTDB lineage: Bacteria > Elusimicrobiota > Elusimicrobia > UBA1565 > UBA9628 > UBA9628. The sequence continues at coordinate 17,650 of JACRDS010000139.1, forward strand.
CTTCTATATCCTGCCCCAGGACGCCCCGGAGGCCGAGCTTCGGACCCCAGGCCTGGCCCTGGGCTGCGATGGCGACGCCGGGCCCGCGCAGAAGCGCTTCCTCCAGGTCATGGCGGCCAAGCTCGGCAAGCGCACCTTCCAGGACGTCCTGCGCCTCATCGCCAGGGACCCGGAGACCTTCTCCGAGCCGGAGACGTTCGGGCCCTACGGGGTCACCCTGAGCGCGCCGCTGGCGGCCGGGCCCATCGGGCTGCAGGGCGGCGGCTGGCGCAACTTCTTCGCGGACCAGGATTTCGAGGTCTTGCTGGGCTACCCGGAATTGAGCATGAACAAGACCCTCTATGCCCGGTACTCTGACCGCGAGTGCCTCTACTCCTGGGCCGGCAACGACCCGCGCAAATGGTCCTTCTTCGCCTATCCGATCCGGGCGCCGTCCGAGAGCTTCGGGGCGACCGTGTTCCGCAAGGGGATCGTGATGGAGCTCGGCGAGCACGACATGATCCTGGGCTCCAACACGAAGGCCGACGCCATGGTCGAGTCGGTCGCCGGGGAGGCGGCGCGCTCCCGGGGCGATTTCGTGGTGTTCAACCAGTTCTGCACCACGACCGTGCTGGGCGAGGACTCCGCGGGGGTCACGGACCGGCTCGGCAAGGCCAGCGGCCGCACCGCCGTGTCCTGGAGCCACAGCGACCGGGACCGGCTGGATAATTTCGGGGGCTTCTTCAAGAACCTCTTCGACCGGCCCGGCTTCTTCGACGCGCCCGCCGACCCGGACGCGGTCAACCTGTTCCACTTCCCGCCGGACTTCCGCGAGGCGGAGCTCGTCCCCCTCCTGGGAGAGCTCGGGCTCAAGGCCAACCTGCGCCTCTTCCCGGACGTGGACTTCTCCACAGTGGAGAGACTCCCGCGCGGCTCCGCGCAGGTCTTCTGCGAGGCGAGCTCCTACCAGGCCAAGCTCAAGGAGCTGCTGGCCGGACGGCCGCGGCCCATCGTGGAGGCGCGGGCCCCGTTCGGGCTGAAGGGCACGCGGGAGTGCCTCCGGGCCATCGCGGCCGCGACCGGGCGCGCGCGCGAGCTCGACAAGGTCTGGAAGCAGAAGCTCGCGGCCCTCGAGCCGGACTGGGAGAAGATGAAGGCGGAGGCGGCAGGACGCCGGCTGGCCTTCGTGGTGTCCGAGACGACGCTGCCCCGGCTCTGGCAGGTCCGCCACGGACAGGGAGCGCCGCTGATGCGCATGATCTTGGAGATGGGCTTCGGTGTGGATCTCCTCTATTATGCCCCCCACGCCGAGACCCCGGAGCTCCCCGAGGCCGCTCCCGGCGCGGCTTTCACGACCTTCCGGACGCCGCGCGAGCTGGAACTGGCCCTGCGCGGCGGCGCCTTCCACGCCGTCTACTCGGACATCTTCTTCGACTGGCGCATCAGCTCGGCCGGCAAGGCCCGGTTCTCGAGCAAGGACTTCGAGATGGGCCTGGCCGGAGCGCTGCGGTCGTTCGAGAGGCTGCTGGCCCTCTGCCGACTGCCGTTCTACGCCCGCTACGGCGGCCACCTGCCCAGGCCCGCCGGGAGGAGCCATGTCTGAGAGACCCGGCGTACGCCTCAACCCCCCGTACATGCACGGCGCGTTCCTCGCCCTCAACGCCGTGTCGGACGCCTACTTCCTGGGCGACGGTCCGGACTGCATCCGGGCCAAGGCCGAGCAGATCCACGGCCGCCACGACCTGTGCTCCACGCTCATGTCCTGCGAGGGCAACCACCGCATCAACTACACGGGCCTGAGCGTCTTCAATATCGCGACGAACATCGAGGGCGAGATCGTCTCCGGCTTGCGCGGCATCGCCGCGCGGCCGGGCTGCGGGGCGGTCTTCATGGGCGCCATCCCCATGTGCGCCATCGCGGGCACGGACTACGAGCGGCTCCTGCGCGAGGCCCTCTCCGGCTCCGCCAAGCCCGCCTTCCTCATCCCCCCGCAGAGCGGGCTCGCCGGGGACTGGCTCGACGGCTACGCCGCGGTGCTGGAGGCCCTGGCCGCCGGCATGGACCTGCGCGGCGCCAAGCCCCGCCCCAAGGGCGTGGCCGTGGTGGGCTACCTGATGGGGCGCAACGAGGGCGACCACCGGGGCAACGTCAAGGAGCTCGAGCGCATGCTGCGCGCGCTGGGCCTCGACCCGGTCTCGGTCTGGCTGTCCGGCGGCCGCACCGAGGACCTGCGCGAGGTCCGCCGCGCGGAGGCCATCGTCTCCCTGCCGCACGGCCGCAAGGCGGCGCGCATCCTGGCGGGACGCCTGCGCGTGCGGCTCGTCGAAGCGGAGCCCCCCTTCGGGCTCGCGGCCAGCCGGCGCTTCATGGAACGGCTCGGCAAGGAGTTCAGGAAGGAGGCCTCGGCGCGCCGGTTCATCGCGCAGGAGCTCGACGAGGCCGCTCCGAAGCTGCAGTGGGTGCTGCCCCACGCCTTCATGGGCCGACGCTTCGCCTACGCCGGGGACCCGCACTACGCCGCGCCCTTCGCCGAGACGATCGAGGAGCTCGGGGGCAGGATTGCCGGCATGATCCTGCTGGGAGCCCCGCGGCACCTGCCCGAGGACCTGCGCGCCTCCCTGTTGGCGCGGCCCCGCACGGCCTTCGAGCCCATGCAGCCCGAGGTGGAGCGGGACTGGTTCGGGCTCTCCCGGGACCGGGCGGACCTCTTCGTGACCACCACCATGGCCCTCGAGCTCATCCGGCCCGAGACCTCCTGGGTCGAGTTCGGCTACCCGTCGGACTACACCCATTTCCTGAAGGACGAGCCCTTCCTGGGGTTCACAGGCGCGCTGGGCTTCCTGTCGCGGCTGGCCAACGAGATCACCCGGGGCCTGTACGTCTCCACGCCCGTGCGGGATTGAGCATGGGCGCGCGCGACTACTCCGGCTCGCTCATGGTCATGCTGACCTACGCCTGCCAGATGCGCTGCGCCTACTGCGGGGTGCGCAACCGCCCGGTGCACATGGGCTGGGAGACCCTGCGCCGCGGCCTGGACCTGCTCTTCACCGCGCCGCGCCAGGACCTGCAGCTGCGCTATTTCGGAGGCGAGCCCCTGCTGCGCTTCGGCCTCATCCAGAAAGCCGTGGACCATGCCGGGCGCTCGGGCCGCAGCGTCCGGCACATGATCACCACCAACGGCCTGCTCCTGGACGCCAAGAAGCTGTCCTGGCTCTCCGGCCGCGACGTGGAAATCATGTTCAGCCTCGACGGCCTGGCCCGGACGCACCGGCACCGGCGCATCATCGCAAACCTGCGCGCCCTGCAGAAAAGTGGCCTGCCCTATTTCGTCAACTTCGTGGTGGAGCCCGGAGGCCACGAGCAGGCGAAGGCGGAGCTCGACTGGCTCGCCGGCCAGGGCGTGCGCCGGGTGCAGGTCGGCTACCAGGTCGGGACCCTCTGGAGCCCGGCCCAGCAGCGGGCTTATCTGGACCTGCTCCGCAGGGTTCCCGCAGGACTCGACCTGCTCAACAGGCACAATCAAGCCGAGCCTGTGATGCTCAGCGACGAGGCGATCGTGGACACCGACGGCAAGGTCTATTTCGACGCGGCCCTGTTCGTGGAGCGCTTCTTCCCCCGCCTGCGGCGGACCATGCTCCTGGGCCGCCTGGACGAGGGTCTGGACCTCGCGCGCCTGGAGCGGACCCGGGCCGAGGTCCTGCGGCGCTTCAAGCGCGCTTACCCCCCTTCGACCGCCAAGGGCAGGCTCTTCCTCAACAACCTGGGTCTGGGCCTGGCCGCGGGCCGGCTCATGGAGCGCGCCTGAAGCTCCGGGAGGCCGGCGTGGCCGTGGTCCTGCCCCGCGTGCTCGAGGTGGAGGCGGGCTGCCCGGAGTTCGAGCGCGGGCTCCGGCTCTTCCTCGCGCTGCCCAGCCGCCGGCTGCGCCTGGAGCTGGAAGGCTTCCAGCCGGGCTGGCTCAAGCCTCTGGAGATAGCCGCCGGGTGGGACAAGGACCTGGACATCGTCTTGAGAGATTGCCCGTCTTTGCCCCGCGCGGCCGCCCAAAAGCTGGCGCTGCTGGGCGCGCGCAGCCTCTTGTCCGTCCGGCATGCCGGCGCCTGGGCCCGGCTCGAAGGACTTGGCCTGCGGCCCGCAGTGGAACTGCCGTCCTCGAATCTGGTGACACCTCACTTAAGTAGGGAATTAAGTGAGGTGTCACCGAATATGCGGATGCGATTCGGCTTCCGGCCGGATGAGCGCCTGCTGCGCTCCTGCGCCGGGCTGGAGGTCATCAATTTCTGGGAAGAGGACGAGCCCCCTCTGCTGGCCTCGAACCTGCGGCTGACCGCGGCCGGCAAGGTCGGCTGGGCCACGGCCCTGCGCCTTGGCCATCTCTGGCCGCAGCTGGCCCATGCGGCGCCGCCCGTCCCTCTGGCCCGGCTCAAGAGTCTGCGCGGGCTCTTCATGGCGCCGGCGGCCAGGCAGGCCTGGGCCAGCCGGCTCCTGCGCGGCGCGGCGCGCAGCCGCTGGCTGGCCGCCGTCAGCGCGGGCCTGCACCGGCACGACTTCTTCGCCAAGCCCTGCCCCGGCTTCCGGGACGGCTCCGAGAACAAGAGCCTGCGCCGGGGGATCATCGGCGCCGGCCTGGCCGTGCAGGACCGGTTCCTGCGCAGCCGCCTGCCGGAGATCAAGTCCGTGTTCCTGTTCCTGCGCTCCGGCTGCGTCAATGACTGCGTCTTCTGCCGCCACAAGGATGACGAGCCGGGCCGGCCGCTCGGCGAGATCCGGCGCTTTCTGGCCGGCGGCGCCAGGACCCGGCGCAGCCGGATCGCGCTGGTGGGCAACGAGCCCCTCCGCCATCCCAGGATCGCGGGAATCCTGAGGCTGTGCCGGAAAGCGGGGTTCCGGGATGTCGAGGTGATGACCTCGGGCACGCTCCTGGCCGACCTCGCCCTGGCGCGGGCGCTCCAAGAGGCCGGGGCCACGGCCTTCGCCATCCCCCTCTACGGCACGACGCCCGACACGCATGACGCGGTCTCGGGCCGGGCCGGGAGCTTCGCCCGGACGGTGCAGGGCCTCGAGAACCTGCGCCGCCTCGGCCTGGCGGCCTTCATCCACACGAACCTGATGAAGGCCACCCTCCCGCACCTGGCCGGCCTGGAGAAGCTGGCCGCCGGAGAATGGGGGCTGCCCTTCGCGATACTGCCCCTGCGGCCCAAAGACCCCTCCAGCATGAACCGGCCTTACGCGGAGCTCGAGCCCTCCTACGCCGAGCTCCTGCGCGGAGGAGCGGGGCTGCGCTGCCTGGCCGGACTGCCCGTCTGCGTGCAGCGGCGCATCCGCGGCAGCGGCCCGGAAGGCCGGCTGGCGGATGGGATGCGGCTCTACCTGCTCCACCAGAGCTTCGTCAAGCCCGAGTCCTGCGCGGGCTGTCCCTGGTCCGCGTCCTGCCTGGGGACCTTCCGGGAGCACCTCAAGCTCCACCCGCGGGACCTGTCTCTGCTCAGGTACTGAGCCGCATCGCGCTCGCCAGCCGGCGGGGATCACCCCTCTTGGTCCTTTGCATAAACCCGGATTTTACAATCGAATTCTTCGACTAATATTTTGTCCTGCCTTTAGCAGTATTATTTCTAATGCACAATCCGGGTTAAAGCAACGGACCAGAAAAGAAAGGCCGGCTCGCCCCGGCGCCGGAGCGCTGCAAGCCGAGCACGAAGCGCGTGAGCTCCGCATCCGCGCGGCGCGTCCCTTCCAGAACCTCCGGGGAGAAGCACGACTCCAGCAGGCCGTCCAGCTCCCGTGCCGGCGGAAAGGGCTTGAGGTGGCGCGGCCGGCGGACGTCTCCCAGCGCCAGCCTCCCGGCCCGGAGGATGCCGTCGCGCACCAGGACCAGGTTCGACGCGTAGACCTTGCCGTCCGTGTCCACGCACCAGCCGTCGTTGTACAAGGGGACCCGCCCGGCCCGCCGCAGGTTGAGCACCTCGATGCCGCCGCGCGCCGCGCGCGCCAGTCCCGCGAAGGCGCGGCGCAGATGAGCCAGCTGCGCGGGCGTCCAAGCCTTGAAATAGACCGGCAGGAAATTGAAGCGCCGGAAGCCCATGCCCCGGGCCTGGCGCAGGCGCGCCAGGACCTCTTCCGCCGGCTGGCCCGGGGGCAGGATGAAGTTCAGGGCGGCTCCGGGCAGACGGCGCACCCAGGGGCTGGGGCGGCCGAAGAAGACCTCCACCTCGGGATGGCCGGCGAGGAATCGGCACATGGCCTCGTCCATGAGCTTCCCCTGCGTGGACAGCTCGAAGGAGGCTTCCAGCCCCAGCGCGGCCGCGCCGCGCCCGGCCGCGCGCACCAGGCCCGGCTTGAGCAAGGGCTCGCCTCCGAAGAGCTTGATCCGGCCGCCCCGGCCCAGGCACGGCCCCAGGCCGCGCAGGGCCGCCCGAAGGGTCTGGCGGCTCATGTCGCGGGCTTTGAACTCCTGCGGGCAGAAGCCGCAGCGCGCCGGGCAGCGGCGGGTCAGGACCAGGGTCAGGGCCTTCACCTCCACATTATAGACAATCCGTCGGAGTCGTCCGGGTCCGGAAATTGCTACATTGATATAATGCGCGCGGCCGCGGCGGCGCAGGCGCCGAGCCCCCTCGGCATCCGCCTCAACACCCCGCTCCTGCAGGGGGCCTACCTGGCGTTCAACGCCATCCCGGACGCCTATTTCCTGGGCGACGGGCCGAGCTGCATCTTCGCCAAGGCCGAGCACGTGCACGGCCGCCACGACCTCTTCTCCACCCTGCTCTCCTGCGCCAGCGACCACCGCATCCACTACACGGGCGTCAACGTGTTCACCATCGCCGGCAAGTTCGAGGACCAGATCGCGGCCGCCATGCGGCGCATCCACGCCCGGCCCGGCTGCGGCGTGCTCTTCGTGGGCTCCATGCCCATGTGCACCATCGCGGGCACGGATTACGAGCGGCTCCTGCGCGAGGCCCTGCCTCCGGGGGGCAAGCCCGCCTTCCTGCTGCCGCGGCGCTCCGCCGTGTCCGGTGACTGGCTCGACGGCTACGCCTCGGTCCTGGAGGCCATGGCCGAAGGGATGGACCTGGGCGGCAGCCGGCCGGAGCGCGGCCGCGTGGCCGTGGTGGGCTACCTCATGGACCGCAACGAGGGCGACCACCGGGGCAACGTCGCGGAGCTCGAGCGCATGCTGCGCGCCCTGGGCCTGGAGCCCGCCTCGGTCTGGCTCTCGGGCCGGCCGTACGAGACCCTGCGCGAGGCGCGGCGCGCCGAAGCCGTGCTGAGCCTTCCGCACGGGCGCGGGGCGGCGCGCGTCCTGGCGCGGCGGCTGGGGGTGCGCGTGGTGGAGGCCGGGCTGCCCTTCGGGCTGGCGGGCACGCGCCGGTTCGTGGAGGCCCTGGGCCGGGGGTTCGACCGCGGCAAGCAGGCGGCCGCCTTCATCCGCCGCGAGCTCGACCTGGCCGCGCCGCGCCTCAAGGGCACGGTGCCGCAGGCCTTCTCGGGCCGGCGCATCGCCTTCGCCGGGGACCCGCACTACGGGGCCGCATTCGCGGAATTCATCGACGAGCTCGGGGGACGGACCGGTCCGCTGCTGCTGATGGGCGCGGCGCGGCACCTGCCCCGCGAGGGACAGGAGGCGCTGCTGCGGCGGCCGGGCGCGGCCTTCGAGCCCATGACCGTGGACGTGGAGGACGGCCGCTGCGGGCTGGGCCTCAGGGGCGTGGACCTCATCGTGGGCAACACCATCGCCTTCGAGATCATGACGCTGCCGGCCAGCTGGCTCGAGTTCGGCTTCCGCTGCGAGTTCACCCACTGCCTCAAGGACGAGCCCTTCCTGGGCTTCCCCGGGGCCCTGGGCCTGGCCGGCGCGCTGGCCAACGAGCTGCGCCAGGGGGATTTCCGCAAGGCCGTGGCCGAGGAGGCGGACGATGCCTGAGCGCGAGGGACGATCGGCGCCGGCGCCGGTCCGGCACCTCACCGCCGGGCCGGCCGCTCTCGCGCGCCTGGCGAAGCTCCTCGGGCTCTCGGCCGCGGGGGCCGGCTGGCGCCTGGAGGGGCTCTGCGCCTGGGACGGCGAGAGCGTCCGGGTGGCCCTGCGCCGGGGCGCGCGCCGCCTGGTCTGGCTCCTGCTCGACGCCGACGACCCGCAGGCCCAGGTCCGCGCGGGCCGTCTGGGATTCCGGGCCCTGGACGGGGGCAGCCCGGCGGAGCTGCGGCTCCTGGAAGCCTGGGGCCGGCGCCTCAAGGGCCGGGGCCTGCCGGAGATCATCCGGATGATCTCCGACGACCCGGAGTCGTTCTCCGAACGGCAGGTCCCGGACCAGGGCGGCGACCTGCTGAAGGTCCCCTACGTGGGCGCCCCGGTCGAGCTCGTGGACTCGGGCTGGCGCAATTTCTTCTGCGACCAGGACTTCGACGTCCTGCTGGGCGTGCCTCAGCTGGTGTCCAAAGGCACGGTGGACGTGCAGTACGCGGACCTGGAATGCTACTATGCGCGCCCCACCCGCAACCTGCTCAAGTGGAACTTCCTGGACTGGCCGGAAGGCGAGGACTCCGCCCCCCTGCTCGAAAAGGGCAGCCATTTCACGACCGAGCTCGACGAGCACGACATGATCCTGGGCACCGGCGCCAAGGCGGACGCCCTGGTGGAGAAGGTCCGCGAGCTCTCCGCGCGCGGCAAGTTCGTGGTGTTCACGCACCTGTGCACTCCCATCGTGCTGGGCGAGGACTTCAGCGGCCTGGCGCGCCGCTGCACCGAAGCCACCGGCAACACCGCCGTGGGCTGGAGCCAGAAGGACCGCGACAACCGGGACAATTTCGGCGACTACTTCCGCCAGGCCCTGGGCCGGCCAGGCTTCTTCGCCGGCCGCTCCGACCCCCGGGCCGTCAACCTCTTCCACTTCCCGCGCGACCTGCGCGTCGGTGAGTTCGCGCAGATTCTGCGCGAGGCAGGGCTGCGCGTCAACGTCAGCCTGTTCCCGGAGGTCGACCTGGCCTCCGTGGAGCGCATCCCCCGGGCGCGCTGGCAGGTGTTCTGCGCGCGCAGTTCCTACCACGACAGCCTGCGCGCCCTGCTGGAGAAGTCGCCCCTGCCGGTGCTGACCGTGCCGGCCCCCTACGGCCCGGCCGGGACCGCCGAGTGCCTGCTGCGCGTCGCGGCCGCGGCCGGGCGCCGCGAGGCTTTCGCGCAAGCCTGGAAGCGGCGGATGCGGGACTTCCTGCCGCGCTGGCGCGCCCTGCGCCGCCAGGCGCGGGGCCTGCGCCTGGCCTTCGTGGTCTCGGAATCCACCCTGCCGCGGCTGTGGCAGCTGCGCTACGGGCAGAGCGCGCCGCTGCTGCCCCTGGTCGAGGCCATGGGCTTCGGCATCGACCTGCTCTACTACGATTCCCATGGCGTGGCGCCGAACCTGCCCCGGCCCTGCCCCGCGGCCAAGGTCACCCTCTTCGGCAGCCCGGCAGAGCTCGAGGCGCGCCTGCGCGACGGGGGGTTCCAGGCCGTGTTCTCGGACTTGTTCTTCGACTGGCGCATCAGCCGGGCCGGCAAGGGGCGCTTCTCCAGCAAGGACTTCGAGATGGGCCTGGGCGGAGCCCTGCGCAGCCTCGAGCGCCTGCTGGCCGTCTGCCGTCTTCCTTTCTACCAGCGCTACGCGGAGAACCTGGCCAGCGTTCCCAGGAGGCTCGATGCCCCGAGGGACTGACGCCTGGCGGGAAGGCTGGGCTCTGGCCTGCAACGCCCTGACTGACGCCGGCTGCCTGGGCGTCGGGATCGGCGCGGCCGCCGCGGTTGTCTCGCGCCACGACCTGTTCTCCACTTTGGCCGGGCGCCTGCGCCAGCCCGGCCCGGCGGGACTGCGGCCGCGCCGTCCCGCCCGCGCGGGGAGCGCCCGCGACGGCTATGCCGCGGCCCTCGAAGCCCTGGCCGCGGGTCTGGACCTGGGCGGCGCCCGGCCCGAGAAGGGCAAGGTGGCCGTCGTCGGCTGCTTCATGGACCGCAACGAGGGCGACCACCGGGGCAACGTCGCGGAGCTCGAGCGCATGCTGCGCGCCCTGGGCCTGGAGCCCGCCTCGGTCTGGCTCTCCGGCCGGCCGCACGAGACCCTGCGCGAGGCGCGGCGCGCCGGGGCCGTGCTGAGCCTGCCGCACGGGCGCGAGGCGGCGCGCGTCCTGGCCCGGCGCCTGGGGGTGAGCGTGGTGGAGGCCGGGCTGCCGTTCGGCCTCCAAGCCACGCGCCGGTTCGTGGAGACCTTGGGCCGCGAGTTCGGCCGCGGCAAGCAGGCGGACGCCTTCATCCGCCGCGAGCTCGACCTCGTCGCGCCGCGGCTGGAGTGGAGCGTGCCGCACGCCTTCCTCAACCGCCGCTTCGTCTTCGCCGGGGACCCGCACTACGGGGCCGCGTTCGCGGAGCTCATCGCGGAGCTCGGAGGCCGGACCGAGGTCCTGGACCTGCCGCCGCACGGCCTGGGCCCGGACGCCGCCGACCTGCTCGTGGCCGACACCAGGGTCCTGGAGCGGACGCGGCCCAGGACCGCCTGGTTGGAGTTCGGGTTCCCCTGCGAGCTCACCCATTTCCTCAAGGACGAGCCGTTCCTCGGCTTCCCCGGGGCCCTGGGCTTCCTGTCGCGCGCGGCCAACGAGGTGTCCAAGGGCTTCTGCCGCCGCATGCTGAGGACATGAGCCCGCCGCTCACCGACGCCTTCGGGACCCGGCTCGACCCGGCGGAGCTCACGGCCGAGCTCGCCCGCCGCCTGCCCGGCGGCTTCCGCCTCGTCGCGGACGACGACGGCGCGCTCCTGCAGGCGCCGGCCGCGGTCCTGCGCGGCCGGGATTTCGAGCCCGCCCTGTCCTGGCTCCGGGACCGCTTCGCCGGGCTCTCCGTGCGCTTCGCCGCGGCCCGGCTGCCGGACGGCTCCTCCCGCTGGAAGGACGCCCGCCGCATCCCCGTGCTGACCGTCTCCCTCTTCGAGGGGCCGGTCGCGAAGGCGGCCGGGGACCTGACCTGGACCCGGCCCGGGGAGAAGCCGGGCCAGCGGCCCGCGGTCTTCACGGCCAAGGCCTCGGATCCCCGCGCCCTGCGCTGGCTCGCAGGCCAGTTGCGCGAGGACCCCGAGCCGCCGGCCTCGGGCTTCCGCGTCCTCATCGACGGCCTGGAGTGGGGCGTGGTGCGCCGGCCGGTGGCGGCGGTGCGGATCCCGGGCGGCGGGGTGGTCGCGGACCCCGGCCGCTGCACGGGCTGCGGGCTGTGCACGCGGCTCTGCCCGGCCGGACGCCTGCGCGGCCGCGGCCAAGCCGCGGCCGATGCCCCAGCCTGCCTGCGCTGCTTCGAGTGCGTGGAGGCCTGCCCCGTAGACGCCCTGCGTCCGGTCTACGGACGCGGCAGCGCGATGACCGGGGCGGCAGCGCTCAAGCGGCCGGGGTGGCTCTCCCGGCTGCGCGGCTGTCCCGGCCCGGCCTTGCCCGCGCCTTTCCCCCCCTCCTATCTCCTGCCCCGGGCCAAGGCGGCGCGGCGGCCGCGCTACATCCTGGGCCTGGCGGCAATGACCCGGCAGGAGCACGCCGCGGTGCTGCTCGAGGACGGCCGGCTCGTCGGCGCCGTGGAGGAGGAGAAGCTGGCGCGCGTGCGGCACTACGGCTGGCCGCCGCCCGGCGAGGACCCGTTCGGCACGGCCCTGGAGGAATGCTTCCCGCGCCGGGCCGCGCGCGCCCTGCTCTCGCGCCGGGGCCTGACCCTCGACGACGTCGACCTCTTCGCGATGAACGGCCTGCCCGCGCGCTACGGCATGTCCTACCTGAGCGCCCCGGTCGACCAGCCTCTCTCCACCCTGCGCAGCGGCCGGGTCCTCTACGTGCCGCACCATCTCTGCCACGCGGCCTCGGCCTGGCGCGTCAGCGGGCAGGCGGAGTCCTGGGTGCTCACCATGGACGGCCGGGGCGAGCGGCAGACCGCGGCCGTGTTCCGGACCGGTCCCCAGGGCATCATCCAGGTCTACGAGCTGCTGAGCCTGGCCTGGCGCTCCATCGGCGGGACCTACGAGTCGCTCACGCGCCTGCTGGGCTTCGGCCCGCACGGCCAGGGCTCGCTCATGGCTCTGGCCGGCTACGGCAAGCCGTCCATCGACATGGGCCGCTGGCTCTCCTGGCGCGGTCCGGACGACTACTCGGTGGACGAGAGGATCGCGGAGGCTTTCGCGGACCGCCGCCGGCCCAGGGACCTGGCCGCCTCCCTGCAGGCGGCCCTGGAGCGCACGATCCTCGGGATGCTCCGGGATCTCGTGCCCGAGCGGCCCTCCGGCTTGTGCCTGGCCGGAGGCGTGGCCCTGAACTGCCGGCTCAACCAGCTCATCCGCGAGCGCCTGCGGCCCGGGAAGATGTTCGTCCAGCCCGGAGCCAATGACGCGGGCACGGCTTTGGGCGCGGCCCTGGAGGCCGCGGCCCGAGCCGGCGGCAAGGCGCAGCCTTTCATCCTGGAGGACGCGGCTTTGGGCCCGGACTTCACGGAAGCCGAGATCGCCGAGGCTCTGGAAGCCTCCGGCCTCCGTCACGAGAGACTGCGCGACGCCCCGGCCAAGGCGGCCCGGCTGCTGGCCGACGGCGAGGTCGTCTGCTGGTTCCAGGGACGGCTGGAGTTCGGCCCCCGCGCTCTGGGGCGGCGCAGCATCCTGGCGGACCCGCGCTCGGCCAAGATGAAGGACAAGGTCAACCGCCTCAAGCAGCGCCAGCCCTGGCGGCCCTTCGGCCCCTCCGTCTTGGCCGGCCGCGAGACGGACTGGTTCTCGGACCCCTTCGACTCGCGCTTCATGCTCTTCACCGTGCCGGTGCGCCCCGAGATGCGCGGCCGCATCCCGGCGGTCATGCACGTGGACGGCACCACCCGGCCGCAGTCCGTGCACCGCCGGCGCGATCCGCTCTACCATCGGCTCATCTCCGAGTTCGAGCGCCTCACGGGCGTGCCCATGGTGCTCAACACCTCATTCAACCGCAAGGGCGAGCCCATCGTGTGCACCCCGCAGGACGCTCTGGAGAGCTTCCGGGCCCTGGGCGCGGACGCTTTGGTGATAGGGCCGTTCCTGGTCCGCAACAAGCCTCGTCCGACGGAACGGATCAGTAAGAGGATGAAAGGAGGACGGAGATTGCTCCTGCGGCTCACCACGGAGTGCGACTGCGCCTGCGCCCACTGCACCATGCAGGACCTGGCCGGCAAGCCCGGCCGCAGCTTCGCCGAAGCCGCGGCCGCGCTCCTGGACGGACGCGCGGCCGGCTGCGACGAGCTGGTCTTGATGCGCGGAGAGCCTGCCCTCTGGCCGGGCCTGCCGGAGCTCGCGGCCGCGGCGCGGGGCCTGGGCTACCGCTTCATCCAGGTCCAGACCAGCGGCCGGGCCTTCTGCCGGCCGGGCCTGCGCGAGGGACTGCTGGCCGCGGTGGACGCGGCCGAGGTCACGGTGCTGGGTCCGGATCCGGAGACCCATGACGCGGCCAGCGGGGTCCCGGGCTCCTTCCGGGAGACCCTCATGGGCATCAAGGCGCTGCTCGGAGCAGGCAAGGAGGTCCTGGCCACGGTCCCGGTGCTGCGGCGCAACCTCTCCGGCCTGGACGCGACCTGCGTCGTGCTCTCCCGGCTGGGCGTGCGGCGCGTACAGTTCAACTTCCCCAGACCGGTGCAGCTGAGCCGCACGGTGGCCACGGAACCTCTGGCGCGGCTGGCCGATGCTTCGGCCGCGGTCCGCCGCGCGGCGCGCGCGGCGGCCGGGCTGGGCCTGTCCGTGTCCACGGAGGGCCTGCCCCTCTGCCATCTCGACGCGGGCCTGCGTCGCGGCGCGGAGAGCGCCGCGGACTGGGACCGCTTCCGGGTCGACGACCTGGGCCGCGTGCAGGACGGCTTCGGGTCGCAGATCCGGCAGGCGCGGCCGGAGCCGCCGGTGTGCCGGGGCTGCCGGGCGCGGCGCCGCTGCCCGCGGACCTGGGGCCTGTATCTGGAGATGTTCGGCTCGGCCGAGCTGCGGCCTTTCTAAGAGCTACTCCAGGACGTCGCGCAGCTCGGCGAAGAGCCCGCTGGGGAGCTCCAGCATGGGCAGCGGGTAGCGGTCGAACTGGCTCATCAGGCAGCGCGGGTCGTCGAACGGCCAGGCCACGGTCACCGAACCCTGCCGGGCCTTCCGGCTTCCGCGCAGCTCCATGACGCGGCCGTCCTCGGACACGGCCGCCTCAACTCCCCGCACCGCCGTGATGCGGCCCGCGCAGCGCTGGGCGAAGCCGGGCACCCCCGCCACGGCGGGCAGATAGAAGGTGTGCGGCGCGGCCCCGGCGGGCAGGCGCACGGGGAAACTCAGGGCCTCCGCCGCCGGGGAGAGCATCTCGCGCAGACGGACCGCCAGGGTCTCTCCGTCCCAACAGCGCTTGCGGAAGGCCCGGTTCGCCACGCCGAACCGCCGCGCCGGCATGGCCTTCCCTCCGACGACCTCGGAGAACTCGTCGAGCCTCACGTAGGCGGGCAGGCGGAAGAGGAAGAAGTCGCGCCCCCGTCCCGCCACCCGCGCCGGCCGCAGGGGAGACATGGCGGGCGGGACCGGCCGGCCCGCCCCCACCGCGACGAGCACGACCCGCTCCGCCCGCGGCGGGACCTCGCCCAACGTCGGGATGTCGCGCAGGCAGGGGGCGAAGAGCCACATGCCGTAGAGCAGGTCGACGTAGGCCCGCTGTCCGCCGGAAAGATAGCGGTACGCCGCGTTGCAGTCGTAGCCCTGCTCCGATAGGGCGCGCGCCAAGGACTGCGCCTCGCCCAGCCGCAGGGCGTTGTTGTTGGCCGGGCGCGCCTCGCGGGCCGCGGTGACCAGGAGCAGCGCCGCGGCCAGAGCCGCGGCGACCGGGGGCCAGCACTCCAAGAACGCCTGCGCGGCCCGGGCTCCCATGACGCAGAGGAAAGGCAGCACGGGCACATAGTAGCGCCAGGGCGTCTCGTGGCCGAAGACCACGGGCAGCAGCCCCAGAAGATAGGAGCCCGCCGACCACTCCATGAAGGGATCGCAGGGCTGCCGGTCGCGCCGGCGCCTCGACAGCCAGGCCAGGGCGATGAAGGCGGCGGCCACCGCGGCGAAGCGCCGCAGGTCCTCTGGCTGGAAGATGTAGCGGGGAGACTTCAGGGCCGGGAAGGACGACACCATCTCGACGCTCAGGCGCAGGGAGCCGGCCGAGAAGGCCAGCCAGCCGGCCGCCGCCACCAGGGCCAGGCCGAGCAGCTCCAGCGCGGCGCGACCGCGGCGCCCGGGCCTGGCGCCCAGCAGAAGGAAGACGACCATGCCGGGGATGAAGAGCAGGGCCTCGGTGTGAGCCTGGCTGGCCAGCGAAAGGAGGAAGGCGGCGCCGGCGGCCAGCGCGGCGCGCGTCCGGCCGGAAGCGAGGAAGGCGGCGCCGGCGCACCAGACGAAGAGGTTGACGATCAGCCCCACGACTCCCGGGCTCCAGACCGGGTCGGCCAGGGAGCCGTCGAAGACCAGGAACAGGTACGCGGCCCAGGAGACGTAGGCCGCGGCCCGGCCGGCGAGCCGCTCCATGAGCCGCAGCAGCGGGACCGTGCTCAGGGCGTAGAGGAGCGCGACGAAGGCCGGGACCAGGCGCAGCGGCAGCCCGGACCCCATCCACCAGGAGAGGCAACGCTGCCAGATGAAGCCGTGGAAGAGCAGATAGGACGAGGACGGCCCGGTTCCCGAGCAGCCGGCGGACGCGGCGCAGTCGCGCGCCGCGATGAACTCGCGCAGCGTGTCGGAGAACACCGGCACGTCGTCGGGCGCGAGGCGCAGGGCCAGGAAGGCGGCGAAGCCGAGCGCGGCTGCGGGCAGGGCATAGTCCGCGATCCGAGAGCCGAAGGGGGGGCTCGGCCGCGGAGGCGTCGGAGGCCCCATGGCGTCCGGGATTCTATTACATGCCGGCCGGACTGTCCAGTCTCCGGGACTCCTTGTCCGGTCCCCCGCCCTTATGGAATAATGGCTTGATGCCCCGGACTAAGCATCCCCGTCCGACGCTCACCCTCAAGCCCCCGCCGGAATGGCGCCGCGGCGCCGATTGCCACTGGGCCATCAACACCACGGTGCGCTGCCAGCACCGCTGCGTCTACTGCTTCGAGGGAGACCGGCACGGCCTCAAGGACATCCCCATCGCCGAGACCAAGGCCCTGCTGGACCAGGCCGCGCGCGAGGTCCCGGCCGTCATCTTCATGGGCGCCGAACCCACCCTCAACCCCCAGCTCCCGGAGCTGGTCCGCTACGCCCAGAGCCGGGGCCTGGGCGCGCGGATCTCCACCAACGCCGTGCGCCTGGCGGACTGGGACTACTTCCTGACCCTGGCGCGCGCGGGGCTCGACGGCATCGAGCTCTCCTTCCCCTATCCCGACGGGACGGTCTACAGCCGCATCACCCGGGCCGCGCCCGCGGGCTTCGACCGACTGCTCCGGGCCCTGGACAACATCGCGCGCTGGAAGCGCGAGTTCGGGCGCGAGCGGAGCGCGATGATCAACGCCAACCTGGTGGTGAGCCGCTTCAACGTGGAACGCCTTGACGAGGTCTTGGGGCACCTCGCGCGGAGGCTAGAGCCCGGCAGCTATGTGGTGACCTGCAAGCGCCTGGATATGGCCCCGGTCCTGCACGAGGAGTCGTTCCGCAGGCATATGTACGTGTCCCTGGCCAGCCTGCGCCGGCATCTCCCGGCCCTGGCCGACCGCATCAAGGCCGGAGTGAGGATCGGTTTCCGCGACTTCCCGCTCTGCGCCATCCCCGGCCTGGAGATGCACGACTACGACCTGGGCTACTGGCTCAACGGCGTGCGGGTCAAGCAGAACTTCTTCCGTCAGGACCAGATGGTGGACATGTATCCCGAGGAGGCCGCGCAGGGCTCCCACCCCTTCGACTGGCTCTGCGAGGGCTGCTCCCTGGGCCCCCTCTGCCTGCGACGCGTCCTATTCCTGCAGGCCGACTCCCGGCCCGAGCACACCCCCCAGCCTCTCCGGGGAAGCCTGCCCAAGACCCTGTCCGCCTGGGTCCGCCGTCAGCGCCGGGGGCCGGAGGTGCTCGCCGCCCCGCGGCGGCGCACCGCCCTGGGCTGGGCCCTGGGCGAACTGCTCGCAGACGGCGCCTCCCCGTCCTGGACGCCGCTGGAGCGCGGCGTCATCCAGGTCTCGGATCGCGGCCGCAGAGCGCGCCTGCGTCTGCGCCGCGACGGCGGCCGCTGGCTCCTGGAGTCCGTGGGACGGCCTCTGCCGCCCTGGGCCACCCCGGCCCGGGACGCCCTGGCCGCGCGGCTGGAGCGCCTGCCGCCGCCGCCCGCCGGCTGCCTGCCCGAGCCGCCGGCCGCGTCGTCCTCCAGCACCGCGACCTGGGCCGCCGGACAGACGGACCCGTCCGAGGAGCCTTCGGCCGGCCCCCGCCGGCCGCGGCGCTGGGACGGCTTCGTCAGCGGCCTCTTCCTCGAGCGCTGGCGCGCCGCGGCCGGCCGTGAGCCCGGGCTCGCCAGGGGCCGGCTGGAGCCCGCGGGAGGCGGCGTCATCAGGGCCTGCGGGCCCGCCGTCGGGGACGAAGGCGAGTTCGCCGTCCTGCCGCGCGACGGAGCCCGGAGCCTGGGCGCCCTCTGCGGGCCCCTGCGCCTGCAGCCCACCTGGCTGGGCTCGGGAGCCGCCGGCCTGCTCTGGCTGCGCGCCGCCTACGCGGCCTGCGCCGCGCTGGAGGCCGGGCGCGCCTGGCCGGCCGTCGTGCCGCGCCGGGCCGGGACCTTCCTGGCCCGGGTCTGGGGTCTGTTCGGCAACGCCCTCATGCCCCGCGCCGGCGCGTCCGGCGGACTGCTCGGCGGCTGGGTCTGCGACGAGGGCCTGCAGCTCGACCTGATCCGGGCCGCCGGGCGGCCCTACGGCATCCTGCTGGTCCCGGCCGACCGGGCGCAGAAGCCCTACGCCTGCGGCCGAGGCGTCGGCCTGCAGTACACCATGCCGCAGGGGTTCCGGGACGAGGGCCGGTGGCTGGCCATCGTGGACGCCTACGCGCGCGTCCTGGGTGGACCGCGCCGATGAAGGTCGACGTCGAGAGGCGCGGCCGCTCGTTCCGCTACCGCCTGCGCCTGGATTCGGACGACCATGAAGAGAGCCGCCGCGACTTCAAGGACGCCCCGGCCCCGTTCCTCCTGGTCAACCACGAGTACCGCATGGACCTGCCCCGCTGTTTCCGGGACATCCATCCCGACGTCCACTCCCTGGCCGTCTGGTACACTCTGCGCCCGCTCGTGGCCTCGCGCCTGGAACTGCCCTTCGCCGCCTCTCCGGAGTTCGCCCGCTGGCTGAGCCGGAAGCATGGCGTGCGCCTGACCAACGTCGATGAGAGCCAGTCCCCGCGCCGGAGGCCCGAGACGGTCGCGCCCGCCCTGCTCTTCTCCGGCGGCATGGACTCCATGGCCGCCAGCCTCCTCATGCCCAGGGGCACCCACCACATCGTCCTGGACCGCATCCCCCACCAGCGCCCGGGGGACAACCCGGACATCCTCGTCGACCTGGCCGTCACCCGGGCCGCCTGCGCCGCGGTCGCGGCCGGGGGCGCCCCCGTGCACGCGACCGCCGACGACCACGAGTTCCTCTTCTCCCCCTACCCGATGTGGCACTCGGACATGGGCCGTCTGCCCGCCCTCTACCTGGCCGACTCCCTGGGCCTGAGCACCCTCGACGCCGGGGAAGTCTTCGACGCCACCTACTTCGGCGGCTACCACGCCGGCGCCTCGCGCTGGCGCATGAGGCCGCCGGAGGACCCGGCCGGCCCCCGCGCCCCAGCGCGGCGGAGCCACAACGACCCCGATGGGTTCTGGAACAGCGTCGGCCTGCGCCGGGCCGACAGCATCTGCGGGCTCTCCGAGGTGGTCACCACCAAGGTGGTCGCGCGGAGCCGCTACCGCGGCAAATCCTTCTCCTGCTATTACCCGCCCCGGCCCCGCGGGGAAGCCTTCTGCATGCGCTGCGACAAGTGCTTCAAGAAGCTGCTCCTGCGCCACATCACCGACGGCCGGGAGGTCCCGGCGTCCCTCTTCGAGCACTTCCTGAGCCAGCCCCACCTGGCGGCCGTGTTCGCGCGCCCCTACTTCGACTGGCACCATGTCTGGTACTACGCCTTCCAGCAGATGCGCTGCCGGCACTGGTTCGCCCGCGAGCTGCAGAAGCAGGCCCGGCAGGGCCCCGACCTCTCGCTCCTGGAGAAATGGTATCCGAAGGCGCGGCTGGTGATGGAGCCCGCCTACACCGAGGAAGTCCAGAGGAACATCTCCCGCTACGCCGAGACCATGAGCCCAGCGGAGATGGCGCGGCTCGAGCACCTCGACATCCCCCCCCTCCACGCCCCGCCGCTCAAGGACCGGCCCGCCGCCGCCCGGAACCGCGGCCCCGCGGGCGCCCGGCCGGAGCCTTTTTCCGCGCAGACCAAGGCCCTGTTCCGGCTGCTCCAGTCCAAGCTGCTGGGCGGGCGCCCCCCGCACTGGGGCGGATACCGGCTCGAAGAGGTCTTCCTGCGGCCGCCGGAAGCCAGCATCTGGTTCCGCCTGAGCCCCGCAGGCCGGCGGGCCGCGGCCGGAGAGCTGGTGCTCCTGCTGTCTGCGACCGCGCCGGACGGCCCCCGGCCGCTGGTTCGCCTGGGCAGCCTCGGGATCTTCTCCCCCTTGGAGAGCCGCGCGGATGCGTCCGTGCTGCGCCCCATGGCGCGCAGCCTGGTCGCGGTGTTCCGGGAAGCCCGCCAGGACATCACGCGGGCTTGAAGCCGGTCAGCCCAGGATCTGCGCCCGGCGCCCCATCCAGACCGGGTTGAGGTAGGGCTCGGGGCGGCGGATGCCCTTGGCCAGCTCCAGCCCGGCGAGCAGGACCGCGCGCATCCGGGCGGGGCTCAGGACGCCGCCCTCCGGCAGGCCGAGCCTCCGACGCAGGAAGCGGGTCATCCGCGGCGGGATCGCGGCGAAATCGGCCGCCATGCCGGCCTCGTCTCCCAGCGCCTGCCGGACCAGCGCCCGGTTGCAGTAGGCCCAGGCGTAGTTCCCGTCGAGGGCCACGGCGCGGTCGAGGTCGCGCCGCGCCTCGGCATGCCGGCCCAGCAGCCTGCGGGCCTCGCCCCGCCACACGTAGGCCTCCAGGTCCTGGGGGTCCCGCGCGACGGCGCGGTCCAGGTCGGCCAAGGCCGCGCGGACGTCTCCGAGCCTGAGACGGGCCGCGCCGCGCCAGCAGTCGACCCAGGTCCGCGCGCCGAGGCCGCTGGCCTGCCGGAACTTCTCCAGAGCCGCGCGGTAGCGCCCCAGCCAGAGCAGCGCCTCGCCGTGCCAGGTCAGGACCGACTGCCGCGCCACGAGGTCGGGCGTGCGCCCGGCCTGCGCGAACTCCCGCAGGCCCGCGGCCCTGTCGCCCTGAGCCAGAAGGGATTCCCCCAGACGGCACTGGAACCACCAGTACTCCGGGACCTCCCTCAGGACGGCCCGGCAGATCGCGTCGCTCTCGGCGAACCTCCCGGCCATCATCAGATGCGCGACGAAGGGGTGGTGCAGGCAGGCGTAGCGCCTCATGGGCAGGCGCCGGATGCTCTCATACTCGGCCCGCGCCTGGCGGTCGCGGGCCAGGCTGATGGCGAGGACCCCGCGGCAGTAGGCGCGCCAGTGAGGGTGCGTGCCGGCGCCGCGCAGGCGGCCGAGCTCCCGACGGCAGAAGCTTTCCTTCTCCCGGCCCAGGCGGGGAGACACCCCGTACCACCAGGGCCACAGGAAGGAGTTGGCGTACGCCATCTGCGCGGACCTGCCGAGCATGGCCTCGCCCAGCCGGAAGGCCTCGTCGTGGGAGCCGGCGCAGAGCAGGGCCGAGAAGACCTCCGGCCACTCGGGGCGGACCTCCGGGGCGGCCGCGGCCGCGGCCGCGGCCCGCCGGAAGGCCGTCCGCGCCGCTCCGGGCCGGCCGGAGCGGTCCAAGGCCCGGGCCAGCTCCAGCTGCGCCGGGAGGGAGCCCGGCTCCGCCTGGGCCGCCCGACGCAGTTGCGTCTCGGAGGAGCCGCCGCGGCCCCGCGCGGCGAGGACCTGCCCCAGGAGCAGGCGCGCCTCGCCCGGGGGGCCGCCGAGCTCCAGGGCGCGCCACAGCAGCCTCTCGGCCCCGACGAGCCGGCCCGTCTTGATGAGCACCCGGGCCAGGCCGATGACAGGCAGGGCCGAGTCCGGCCGGGCCGCGACGGCCTTCCGGAACTCCTGGCCGGCCCTGACGCAGCGCCCCAGCTTCTCGCTGAGGCGCCCCAGGCCAAGATGGATCTCGAAGACCGGGCCGGCGCGCCGGCGCGCGGCCCGCAGCTGGGTCTGCGCCTCTTCGAGCCGCCCCCGCATCTCCAGGAACCGGGCATACTCCATCTCCGGCTCCCCGCGGGAGTCCGGCGCGCCCAGGACCTGGCGGAACGCCCGCTCCGCATCCGCGAAGCGCGCCAGCTTCTCCTCGATGCGGCCTTTCCAGATGTAGGCTTCCCACCGACAGGCGCCGGCCCCGGCCAGCCGCCGGAGCTCGGCGGCCGCCTCCGGGAGGCGGCCGGCCCGCACCAGAGGCCGCAGGGCCTCGAAGAGGCCGCTGCCGGCCGCAGGCCGGGCGCTCACGGCGGAGCCCCGGACGACGGGCGCGGGCGACCGCGCTCCAGCAGGGTCAAGGCCTTGAGCGCTATGGCCTTGGCGAAGAGGGCGTTCCCCGCGGGAGTCGGATGCCCGTCGCCGCGGAACGACAGGGCCTCGTCTCCCTGCCAGGGGACCGGCGACCGGACGCTCGGCCGCAGGCGTTCCGGAAGACCGGGGACGTCCCCCCAAGTCGCGAAGGCGATCCGCGGATGGCGGCGGTACTCGTCGAAGAACGAGTTCGGGGTCATGGGCTCCCAGATAAGCAGCCTCCCCCCGCCCGCCTCGAGGAAGGCGACCAGCTTGCGGAACTCGGAGCGCAGGTCCGCCACCACCTCCGGGCCGGCGGCGCCCCGCAAGGCGCAGCGGTTCGCCAGACGCGCCCCCACATGGTGCAGGTGCCGCGACGTCCCGAGGTGGTCCATCAGGGATACCGCCGCCGCCGGGAGCCCGGCCTTGACCCGCTGGACCTCCCAAGGCTCCAGGTCGTAATAGCCGCCGAAGCTCATGATGTAGAGGTCGGGCTTGACCTCCCGGCCCGCGGCCATGAGCGCGTGGACATAATACCAGAGGGCCGCCGGTGTATCGGCGATGTTGCGGACCTCCCACTTCCGCCCGCTGCGCGAGACGAGCTCGCGCTCGATGGCCTGGTCGAGCATTCCCTCCTCGTCCCGGATGCCCGCCCCCCAGACGAAGGAGTCCCCGACCAGGAGCGCGCGCCGGACGCCCTTCCCGGCCGCCGGACTCCATGGCCGGCCGCGGAAGCCCAGGGGATTGATCCGCACCGCATAGTCCGGCATGGCGGAGCCGGGAGGACCGGCGAACACGCGGGTCTGGCCGGGCCGGAACGCGGCATAGAACCCGAACCTGTTCATGGCACGGCGTTCGGGCAGGGCGTCGACGGCGAAAAGCAGCGCACCGGCGGCGGTCACGGCCGGCAGGAAGCGAGACGGGCTTCCCCAGCGGCCTTTCGGGACCGACAGGAAGCGGCGCAGCGGGCCAAGGAGGGCGGCCAGCGACAGCGTCAGGGCCGGGGCCAGGTAGCTCCGCCAATCCGTCGCCAGGCAGCGCAGGGCGAACGAGACGGGCAGCTTGACGGACCCCAGATAGAGCCACATCCCGACGCCGGCGAGCATCCCGGCCGCGGCGCAGACGGCCAGAGCCCAGAACGCGAGCGCTCCCGCCGCCAGCGGCCACCCCCAGCGCGACCCCGCCAACTCCCGCAGCCGGACCTGGGCAGGTCGGCCCGTCATCGCCTCATGGCCTCCACCAGATCCTCCAGAGTGCGCGGCCGCGGCCGGCGGAGCATCAGGAGGACCGCCCGCCGGAACGCGGGCAGCGGGTCCGGCGGGGAATCCAAGGGATGCCGCTCCAGGAGCTCGGCCGCCTTCCGGTCGAGCTCATCGCGGGGCTCCTGCCCCTGCCCCGCCGCCGACAGCCTCTGGGCGAGCGCCCAGAGCAGGCCGACCTCCGGATGCTTGAAGCGCCAGGGGACCTCGTGCTGTCCGGCATCGATGATGCAGCCGGAGTTGTAGAAGGCGCCGCGGCGCTCCACCACCAGGCCGTCGCGCTTGGCCAGCTGCGTGATCGGACGGTCCTTGAAGAGCTGCAGCCGTTGGTCCAGCACGCCGCAGGAATTGATGAGCGGACAGCGCGCGATGTGCGCGCCGTTGAGGCGCAGGTCCCGCAAGGTGGTCCAAGGCGTGAAAAGGATCATGCTCAGGCGCCCGCGCTCGCAGCGGAACTGCTCCGGCCAGGCCGCGGCGGTCGCGGCGATGAAGGCCGCGGCCTCGTGCACCTGCCGGGCCGTGATCCCCTTGTTGAGGCGCAGATTCTCGGCCGCGGAGAAGTTCTCCACGCCCATCCCGTAGATGCGCACCGCCAGTCCGTTGGCGGCCAGCAGCGGCAGGCAGCGCCTCAGGCCCGCGCGCGTGGCGAGCAGCTCGTCGATGCGCGGCGAGAAGATCAGCTCCGCGCGCCGCGCCTTGAGCCGGACCAGCTCGCGGATGAACTCCTCCAGCCGGCGCCAGAGGCCCTGGCAGCGCAGCTCGAAGCGGCGCTCGGCCCGGGCCGGGAGCTGCCCGCAGGCGGCGGCGACCTGACGCGCCGCGAAGGCCACCACGTCCTGCGCGGGCTTCCGGAGCGGGGCGGCGTTGCAGAAGGCGCACCCCATCATACGATGGCTAAGGCGCAGCCCCCGGTAGAGAGGGTTGGCCGACACCGGGGTGCGGTACTCGCAGATCGTGCCGGCGATCACCCGGATGAGGGGAGCGTACGCCCAGGGGGCCCGGTTCAGGACCTGCCGGCGGAAATGCGGCCGCAGCCGATCGAGCAGGCGGGGGTCGTCCAGGAGCGGGCCGCGCGCCTCCGGGACCGCGCGCCGGAAGGCCGGGGCAAAATCCTCGAAGGTCCCGTCCACGGGCCAGTAGACCAGGCGCCGGCCCGGCACGAGCGCGGCCAGCGCGGCCCACTGCTCGGCGACGAGGTATTCGTTGATGAACACGATCCCGGGCCGGCGCCGCAGCAGGTGCGCGCGGAGCAAGGCCAGGTCCCCGGGCTCGAGCCGGTAGCGCAGGGTGGGGTCGTAGCGCACCCCGAGCGCGGCCCAAGAGGCCCGCCAGCCCAAGGCTCGGGCCAGCCCCATGAGCAGCGGATAGGCGGCGGCGCGGAACTGTCGTTCCGGCTCGTGCGGCATGAGTTCGACGAGCAGCAACAGCCGCCCGGTCGGCCGCTCGGATGTCGGGGCAGGCATAAGACGCCGTCATTATAACTTATAAGGTTTTCGGATAAGAGACGGAGGCCGAGCCGGCACGCGGGACAAGATGCTATCATTAGGATGTCGTTCCGGCGGGCACCCCCCATGCGAAGAATGGAACGGATCGCGCTGTTCGGGAAGGGCGGAGGAGGCAAGTCCACCATCGCCAGCAACATCAGCTACCTGTACGCCAAGAGCGGCCTGCGCGTGCTCCACGTGGGCTGCGATCCGAAGCGCGACTCGACGCTCCGCCTGCTTGGTCGCCGCGCCCGCACCAGCATCGCGGACGTCCCCTTCCCGGGAGACCCGCTCCAGGCCATCGAACGCTCCGCGGACGGCATCGACTGCGTGGAGACCGGCGGGCCGGTCCCCGGCATAGGCTGCGCGGGACGCGGCATCATCATGGCCATGGAGCAGTTCGAGCGCCTCCGCCTGCTCGAGCAGGACCGCTACGACGCGGTGGTCTTCGACGTCCTCGGGGACCTCGTCTGCGGCGGGTTCGCCGCCCCCCTGCGCAACGGCTTCGTGCGGAAGGTGGCGGTCGTGCTCTCCGACGAGCCCATGTCGCTCTTCGCGGCCAACAACCTCGCGCGCATGGTCCGCACGCACGCCGGCGGCGGCGTCGCCCTCGCGGGGCTCATCGGCAACTGCCGCTATGACGCCGATGCGGCGCGGAGCGTCCTGGAGGGCTTCGCGGCGCGCCTCGGCACGGAGCTGCTGGCCAGCTTCGGGGCCGAACCCCTGGTGCGCCGCGCAGAGCGCGCCTGCCAGACGGTCTCCCGGTTCGCGCCGAAGTCCGAGGTCTCCGGCCAGTTCGCCCGGCTGGCCACGACACTGCGGGACCTCGACGCATCCGTCCTGCCCCTGCCCACGCCGCTCGATGACGCGGCCCTGGACATGTTCCTGCGGGACGGCGCCGACTCGCCCGCTGCGCCGCGGAGGAACCCAACACGCCCCAGACGCCCCGGGAAGTGAGTCCGGCGGCCGAGACCCCGGAAGACGGCCTGCCGCACTGCCGCGGCTATGCCCCGGAAAAGGTCCGCGCACGCCTCGAGGGCCGGCTCAAGCTGGCCGGCAACCCCGACGGCGCCGGGGCCCGACTGACCAGGGTCGGGACCGAGAGCGAATCCGTGCTCTGGTTCGTGCTCCAGGGAGCCTCCGGGAAGGAGGCCTGGCTCGCCGTGTCCCCGGTCGGCGGAGAGCCCTGGGCCTTCAACGGCCGGACCCTGAAGATATCCCCCCGCTCCCAGGAAAGCGAGCTCTCGGCGCTGCACCGCGTCGGACTGGAAAGGCTGGGCGCCAAGCTCGACGGGACCTCCTTCGAGAGCCTGCGCCGGCTCATCAAGGGGCGCCCCGCGGCTGCCCCGGCGCCGGACGCGGCGCCCCCGCCGGACGCGCGGACGCAGCCTCCCCTTGGCCCGCACTGCGAGGACTGGGCGCATCCCGACCAGTGGCGCGAATTCTGCTGCTTCCCCGCCATCGAGTGGTGCCCGGGGGAGACCTTCCTGGGCTCCGTCATGTTCTCGGGCTCGGCCTGCACGCTCCGCTACGGGGACCTGGAGTGCCAGGAGGGCCTCCTCTACCTATCCCATGTCGCCCAGTCGCACTGGGCGTTCACGAAGGACCCGGGCGGTGATGCCCCCGCCGGCGGCATCCCGGAGTATCTGGCCCTGCTCGATGACCGGGACGTGATCCAAGGCGTCGGCGTGCGCAAGGTCGAGGACATCCTGGAGCGCATCCAGGACACCCCCTCCCAGAGCAGCCTCCAGTTCTACAACTGCTGCATACCCATGATGACGGGGGACGACGTGCGCGGCCCGCTGGCCCGGTTCCAGGAACGGACCGGGCGCAAGGTGGTGTTCACCGACATGTCCGCCGTGGGCTGTCACCAGGAGAGCCTCTCCCAGCACATCCTCCGGGAGTTGTCCGCGGCGCCCCGGCCCTCTCCCAAGGCCGCGGAGGGCCGCCTCAATCTCGCCGGGTTCCGGCGCACGCGCGGCCGCGACGAGCTCGTAGGCCTGCTTGCCGACGTCGGCGTCGAGCTCAACGCCGCTATCCTGCCGGCGGTCGCCCCAGAGGACCTGGCCGGCTACCGCCGGGCGGCGGTTCAGGTCCTCATGCCCAACACCTACTACCGGGAGGTCTACGAGGTCCTGGGAGGCCTGGCCCTGCGCACCCTGGCGGGCCTCTCCCCCTACGGCGGTGCCGGCGCCGCGCGCTGGCTGCGCGCGGTCGGCGCCTGCTTCGACGGCGCCGTCGCCGCCCGGCTGGAGGCGGCCCTGGTCCGGCTCGACGCGACGATCCAGCCGGAGTGGGAGCGCCTGAGCCAGCGCGCCGCCGCGCACCGGGCCGGGTTCGTGCTGGGCCCCGGAGACGCGACCCGGCTGGCCGACCCGGCGTCCTCCGCCGGGGTCCAGATACCCGCCCTGCTGGCCGAAATGGGCTTCGGCATCGACCTGCTCGTCTTCCGGGAGAGGGGCCGGCCCGACGATGCCGGATGGCAGTCCCTGCTCTCCGGACTCCCCGGCGCGGACCGCCACCGCATCGTGCCGTTCGGCCGCCGCGAGGAGCTGTCCCGGAGCCTGCGCGCGGGCGGCCTGTCCATCGTCTACTCGAATATCAGGAACGACCGCCGGCTCATCCGCCGCGGGCTGGCGGCCTTCTCGCTGCGGGACCTGGAGATGGGCCTGCCCGGCGCGCTGCGCAGCCTCAGGCGCCTGGTGGAGAGGTGCGAACTGCCCTACTTCCGCGAGAACGCCCGGCTCCTGGGAGGCGGGTCGTGAAGGCGCTGGACTGCCGGGCCGTGTTCAACCAGCCCTACTCCGTCGGGGTCGAGCTCGCGGTCAACGCGGTGACCGACGCCTACCTGCTGCTCGACGCCCCGACATGCTCGCTGTATCGGGCCGGGTACATCCAGGGCAGCCATGACTCGACCTCGACGCTCTGGGACAGCGAGGGCGCCCACCGGGTCCAGATCTCGTCGACCATGACCGAGAAGATCGTCTCGGGGAACCTGCCGGACCTCGCTCTGCGGCTGGGCCGGCTGGCGGCGGCCCCGGGCTGCGGCGCGGTCCTGGCTGCGGGCTTCCCCATGGCCAGGATCGCGGGTACCCCCTACCAGACGATCTGGGACAGCCTAGCGCCGCGGCCGAAGGTCCCCTTCTTCCCGGTCCTGGGGGGGACGATCTCCGACGACTGGCTCGACGGCTACGCCCACACTTTGCTGGCCCTGGCCAAAGGGCTTCCCCTGCCGAAGGCCGCCCGCCGGCGCACGGACGTCGCCATCGTGGGCTACATGCACGACCGCGGCGAGCACGACCATGTCGCGAACCTCGCCGAGCTGCGGCGTATGCTGGCGGCCATCGGACTCAACCTGGTCTCGGTCTGGCCGAACGGGGCCCCTTTGGCGGACCTGCGCGCCGCGGCGGGTGCGGGCGCGATCCTCTCGTTCCCCTACGCGCGCGACGCCGCGGCCCGCCTGGCCGGGCGCCTGGGGGTGCCGCTGGTTGAATGCGGCCTGCCGCTCGGCCTGGGGGCCTCGGCGGACTGGCTCGCGCAGGTGGGGACCGCGCTGGGCCGCGGGGCCCGGGCGGAGGCCTTCGCCAGGAAGGAGCGCGCCCGCCTCCTGCCCCGGCTTGAGTGGGCGGTAGAGGAGCTGTTCCTGCACTCCGAATTCATCTTCGGCGGCGACCCGGTGCTCCTTCGGCCCCTGGCGCGCCAGCTCTCGGAGCTCGGCGGGCGCCTGCGCGCGGCCTTCGTCATGGCGGGCGCCCATCACCGCCGGGAGTTCGGGGCCTGGGACGACCTGCCGTTCCCGGTATACGAGGCCCCGAGCGAGGACCGCCGCGCCGAGCTCCTGCGCGGCATGCACGCCGCTGACGGCCCTCCCGATTGCCAGATCGGCGTTCAGCCCTGGGAGCGCGACGATAAGTTCTGGAGGCGCGCGGTCGAGCTCGGCTTCCCCTCCTACCACAGCCACGCCTTCCACGACCGCCCATACCTCGGGTTCGAAGGCGCCCTGTGCCTGCTCAGCCGCATCGCAGAAGAGCTCCTCTGGTCGAGACGACTGCGGCGCGGCTAGCCGC
>JACRDS010000141.1 GCA_016212825.1 Elusimicrobiota bacterium
CTGCACACCACGGACTGCGCCCAGACCATCAACCGCATCATCGACGTGTTCCCCCAGCACCAGATGGACCAGGTGCGCATCCAGCTCTCCTTCGTGCTGCAGGCCGTCATCTGCCAGCAGCTGCTCTCCCACGCCTCGGGCTCGGGCCGGTGCCTGGCCGCCGAGATCCTCATCGTGACCGCGGCCATCCGCAACCTGGTGCGCGAGCAGAAGGTCGAGCAGATCCAGCTCGCCATCCAGACCGGCGGCAAGCTGGGCATGCAGACCATGAACCAGTCCCTGGCCGAGCTCTACCGCCAGAACCGGGTCACCTTCCAGGAGGCCATGATGCGCTCCCTGGACCCGGAGGACCTGCGCCGCCTCATGCAGCGCATGGGCGGGGCCGCCTCGGCGGCGCACTAGAGCCGTCTCGTCATCTTCGAAGACGGCGGGAACGGCCGGCCTATGTCTCGGGTGAGCTGGCCTCTTCCGTTATTCCGTTTATAAGGCCCTCTATTCTGCTAAAATAGCCCAATGCCCCCGACGGTAAGGAAATCCGTCCCGTCGGGACCTGCGGAACCTCCGATACCGCCGGCCCCGACGGAGACCCTGCCCGACACGCCGGTGATGCGGCAGTACCAGGAACTCAAGAGCCGCCACCCCGAAGCCCTCCTGTTCTTCCGGCTGGGAGACTTCTACGAGCTCTTCGGCTCCGACGCCCAGACTGCGGCCCCGCTGTGCGGCCTGGTGCTGACCGCGCGCCAGGGCCTGCCCATGTGCGGCGTGCCTTTCCACAGCTCCAAGAGCTACCTGGCCAAACTCCTGCGCGCCGGCCACAAGGTCGCCGTCGCCGAGCAGCTGGAGGACCCCTCCAAGACCAAGAAGCTGGTCAAGCGCGGCATCATCCGGCTCATCACCCCGGGCACAATCATCGAGGATGAGCTCCTTGAACCCACGTCCACCAACTTCCTCGTCGCGGTGGAGTCCGACATCGTGGGCTGGGGCGCGGCCTGCATCGACGTCTCCACCGGTGAGTTCTGGGCTACCCAGGCCCTCAACGACCGCGGCAACCGCCGCCTGCTCGACCTCCTGGCCCGCGTGCGCCCGGCCGAAGTCCTATGCTCCCCGGACCAGGCCCCGGCGCTCAAGGCCGCCCTGCCCGCCGCGGCCTGCCTCACCGCGGAGCCCGCCGGGGCGGAGTCCGGCGCCCTGCCGGATTGGACCCGTGAGTCGGTCTGGGTCAACCACCGCCTGGCCCTGCGCGCGGCCCTGCGCTGCCGCGCCTACGTGGCCCGCACCCAGTTCCACCTCCAGGAGCTCATCGCCCCGGCCTACCGCGAGGCCGCCAACGAGATGGCGCTCGACGAGACCGCCCTCCGCACCCTGGAGCTCGTGGAATCCGCCTCCGGCGACCGGCGCCACAGCCTCTGGGGCCTGCTCAACCGCTGCCGCACGGCCATGGGCGGCCGCAAGCTGCGCCAATGGATCCTGCACCCCTCCACCGACATCCCCGAGATCGAGCTGCGCCAGAACTGCGTGGAGGACCTTTTCGACAAGCCCGCGGCCCGGGAGTCCCTGGGCGCGGTGATGCGCGAGGTCTCGGACCTGCCCCGCGTGGTGAGTCGGCTGAGCACGCGGCAGGCCTCCCCCCGCGACCTGGCCGCCCTGCGCCGCTCCCTGGGCCAGCTCCCCGTGCTCGAGTCCTGGTTCGGGACGCACGAGCTGGCCCCCGGCCTCGACACCTTGGCCGGCGGGCTGCGCGAGACCGCGCAGGGGCTGCGCGCCTGCGCGGAGTACCTGACCCGGGCCCTGGCCGACGACCCGCCGGCCCGGATCTCAGACGGCGGCTACATCCGCGCCGGCTTCCACGCCGAGCTCGATGAGCTGCGCCTGCTGCGCACGGACAGCCAGGGCTTCCTCTCCCGCCTGGAGGCGGAGGAGCGCCAGGCCACGGGCATCGGCTCGCTCAAGGCCGGCTACA
Organism: Elusimicrobiota bacterium; assembly: GCA_016212825.1. Lineage (GTDB taxonomy): Bacteria > Elusimicrobiota > Elusimicrobia > UBA1565 > UBA9628 > UBA9628. Next base: position 1,961 of record JACRDS010000141.1, read on the forward strand.
ACTCGGTCTTCGGCTACTACTTCGAGATCACCCACGCCCACAAGGCCAAGGTCCCGGACCGCTACACGCGCAAGCAGACCCTGACCAACGCGGAGCGCTACATCACCCCCGAGCTCAAGGAGCTGGAGAACAAGATCCTGGGCGCGGAGGAGAAGATCCTGCGCCTGGAGGCGCGGCTCTTCGAGGAGGTGCGCGGCGAGGTCCTGCAGCGCCACGACGCCATCCAGCGCCTAGGCGCCCTTTTGGCCGAGCTCGACGTGTTCAACGCCCTGGCGGAATGCGCGGCCCTGCACGAGTTCGTCAAGCCCCGCGTGGACCTCAGCCACGACCTGGAGATCGCGGAGGGCCGTCACCCCGTGCTGGCCGCGGTCCTGCCCGCGGGCACCTTCGTGCCCAACTCGCTGTCCATCAACGCCCGGGACCCCCAGGTCATCGTGCTCACCGGCCCCAACATGTCGGGCAAGTCCACCTACCTGCGCCAGAACGCGCTCATCGCGGTCATGGCCCAGATGGGCTCCTTCGTGCCGGCCCGCGAGGCACGCGTGGGCGTGGTGGACAAGATCCTCACCCGCATCGGCGCCCAGGACGCCATCGCGCAGGGCGCCTCCACCTTCATGGTGGAGATGAACGAGACCTCGCACATCCTCAGGTCCGCGACGCCGCGCAGCCTGGTCATCCTCGACGAGGTCGGCCGGGGCACCTCCACCTTCGACGGCATCTCCATCGCCTGGGCGGTGCTGGAGCACCTGCACGGCGCCTACGTCAAGGAGGCGGCGCCGGAAGGCCCGCGCGGCCCGCGCACCCTCTTCGCCACGCACTACTTCGAGCTCACCGAGCTGGCCCACCGCCTGCCCGGCGTGGCCAACGCCAACGTGGAGGCCCGCGAGTGGACCAACGCGGAGGGCCGCACCGAAGTGGTGTTCCTGCACAAGATCTCGGAAGGCCCGGCGGACCGCTCCTACGGCATCCACGTGGCCGCCCTGGCCGGGCTGCCGCCCGCGGTGCTGGCCCGCGCCCGCGAGATCCTCTCCAGCCTGGAGAACGAGTCGGCCTCGGGCCGGCTCTCCGGCGAGGCGGCCCGGCCCGCGGGCGGCGACCCGGAGCTGCCCCTCTTCGACGACAACCCGGTCCTGCACGCCCTGCGCCTCCTCGACCCTGAGTCCATGACGCCGCTCGAAGCCCTGGAAGCCCTGGCCGCCCTGAAGAAGAAGCTCTAGCCCA
>JACRDS010000137.1 GCA_016212825.1 Elusimicrobiota bacterium
GCTCCAGGGAGACGCCCTGCGCCGCGCCGAACAGGCGGAGGGATAGCTCCAGCAGCGCCAGGAAGGTGAAGAGCCCGATAAGGAACGCGGCTGCCTTCCCGCGGGATTCCGGCCTCATATCGCGGCAGAGGGGTCGCGCGGCTCGACCCCTATCCCCGCCCGGACGCCGGAGAGGTCGTAGACCCCTCCCGGCCCCAGGCTCACGCCCCGCATCGGGTCGCGGCTGAACCACAGCGGGGTGTCCAGGTCCACGAAGGCGAAACCCCCCAGTCCCGCCGCGAAATGCGCGGCCGCGGCCATGGCCAAAGACGACTCGATGTTGCCTCCGATCATCAGCCCTATTCCCGCGCTGCGCGCGACGGCCGCGATGTCCCAGGCCTCCAGGATGCCGCATTTCATGAGCTTGATGTTGACCACCTGGACGGCGCGCCCGCGCGCCAGCCGCAGCACCGCCTCCCGGCTGTCGGCGGATTCGTCTGCGGCCACCGGCACGCCGCCGCGGCGCGACACCGCGCGCAGTCCGGCATGGTCCTCCGCCTCGGCCGGCTGTTCGAAGAGCACCGGCACGATGCCGCGGCCGCGCAGGCGGCGCAGCAAGGCCAGAGACTGCGCGGGGGAGTAGCCCTGGTTGGCGTCGAGCATGAGGCGCAGGCCGCGCGCCGCGCCCGCCACGGCCCGCACGCGCGCCTCGTCCTCGCCCAGGTCCTGGCCGACCTTGATCTTGATGGTCTTCACCCCTCGCGCGGCGATGCGCTTGGCGGCCAGGCGGGCCCCATCGGGAGGGACCAGAGAGACCGTGATGTCCGTGCGCAGCCAGGTCTCGGCGCCCCCGAAGAGCGCCCGCAGGGGGATGCCCGCGCTCCGGGTCCAGGCGTCGAGCAGGGCCATGCCCAGGGCCGCGCGCGCCGCGCCGCTGCGCGGCAGGCGGTCTTCGAGTCCGGCCAGGAGGCTCCGCCAGGCCGCCGCGTCGCGGCCCAGCAGGGCGGTCCGGGCCGCGCGCGCCGCGCGCAGGGCCGCGGCCTGGGTCTCGCCGTTGTAGGCGGGCATGGGGGCCCCCTCGCCCCAGCCCACGGTCCCGTCGGCCAGGCGCACGCGCGCGAGCAGGTTGCGCACGCGGGCCTCCCCGCCGCCCGCGATGACGAAGGGCTCGCTCATGGCGGCGTCCAGGGGCCAGACGTCCACGGCGGCGACGGCGGTCTCGGGGCGCGTCAAGCTAGGGAAGGTCTTTGGCGAGGCACTGGTCGGAGAAGGAGAACCCGTAGATCGCGGAGCCCTTCGCGTCCGGCATGAGCGTGAGCTCGTGCAGGGAGTCGTTGGGGTTCTTGGTCAGGCCGAAGAGGCCGGCCTGGCGGACGGTCACGAAGCTGCGGCCGTCCTCGTCGAACTCCACGTCCTTGCCGGCGTTGCCTTCGTGCAGCCACATGTTGTCCTGCTTGATGAAGAAGAGGGCGGGCTTGGCGCCGGCCGGGGACAGCACCGCGAAGGCGTGGCTGCCGCGGTAGATGAGCCGCACCAGGGCGGTCTGTTCGGGGTTGTTCTGGGCCAGGCGCAGGTCCTCCGGCTCGATGTCCCACTTTCCGGCGTAGGCGGTCTCCCCGTCGCGGGCCGAGGTCAGCATGACGCGGGGGCCCGGGGCCTTGGCCATGGGCAGGGTGGCGCCCTTGCGCAGGCCCATGCTGAGGTCGGGGGTCATGGCGCCGCAGCCCAGGTTGGCGGGGTCCGGATAGGGCGGGGCCTCCTCGGGCAGCAGGAACTCGGCGGTTTTGATGGCGTCGCGGATCTCGCCCTCGAAGTCCGAGTAGCCGCCCTCGCCGAGGTGGTCGAAGATGAGGTGGGTCTTGTAGTCGATGAGGAAGAAGGACGGCCAGCCGTCGTTGGCGATCTCCTTCCAGTACTTGCGGTTGTTGTCCAGGAACACCGGGAAGCGCACGCCCAGCTTCTTGAGCGCGGCGCGCACCAGCAAAGGGTCGCGCTGGAACCCGAATTCCGGGGTGTGCACGCCCACGATCATCAGCCCGTTGAGCTCGTAGCGGTCGTGCCAGAATTTCAGGGCGGAGAGGGCGCGCGCCGAATTGAGGTTCGTGGTGCTGAAGAAGGCGACCAGGACCACCCGGCGCTGGCGCACCAGCTTGAGGGTCAGGGGCTTGGCGTTGATCCAGACCGTGTCCGTCGGGAATTCCGGCGCGATGGGAGTGTAGGTCCGGCCGGCCCGGAGGGGGGAGGCCTGCAGCAGGAGCGCCGCCAGGACCGCCGCCAGACGGGCCCGCATCAGGATCCCCGGGCCGCCGGTCGGGGAGCCCGGCCGGAGAGCAGGACATCGACCAAGGACGAGAGCATCTCGGCGCGTTCGGGCTGGGCCCCCTTCTGATAGATGGAGACGAGGTTGCGCATCATGCGCGCCAGGATGTCGCGGGGAGAGGCCGGCGCCACGAACTCCGGCCGGAACTCGTAGCCGCTGCGCGCGAGCATCTGCCGGACGTCGGCCAGGGCCATCAGGCGTCCCCGGCCGTAGGGGTCGATGTAGGTCGCCTGCGGGCCCAGTCGCAGCCCCACCAGGAAGTGGCCGGGGGTGGCCACGCCGAAAGCGGGCAGCGCGAGCCTCTTGGAGAGGAGGAGGTAGAGGACCGAGAGGCTCACCGGGATGCCCCGGCGCTTCTCGATGACCCGGTTGAGGTAGGAGTTGTCCGGGTCGTAATAATGCTGCTCGTTGCCGCAGAATCCCATGACGCCGAAGAGCTGGCGGTTGAGCTCCTGCAGGGTCTGCGCGGGCGGCGCCCCCTCGGGCAGAGCCCGGCGCACCCCGTCGGCGCAGGAGTCGAGCCAGCCCGTGAACGCGGCGGGATCCGCGGTCGGATAGCCGAAACGGGCCACCAGCCAGACCCCCCGCTCCAGGTCCGGGGCGGGAGAGGACGCCAGCTCCCGGAAGTCATCCTGCAGGCGGCGGAAATGGAGCCGATTCATGAGCCCGTCCACCCGGCTCGCCAGTTCGGCCTCGCAGCGGCGGCGCAGCTCCTCGAGGTGGGGGATGGCGGAGGGGCCCGCGTCGAGGATGCGGCTCTGGACGAGGTGCAGGACCGCCGGGTCCTCCTCGTCCAGGAGGGAGACCAGGCTGCGGGTCTCGGAATCCGAGAGGGTCTTCATCGCGCTGACCTAGTTTAACATGAGCCCGCCGGGGCCTTCAAGGCTCGCTCCCGGCGGGCCTTGAGGATCTCCCAGGCCGGGGGGATGCAGGAGATGATGATGATGGCCAGGATGACGTAGTGAAAATGGTGCTTGACGGCGTCGAGGCCCGCGAACTTCCAGCCGGCCAGCAGGAAGGCGGTGGTCCAGGCCAGCCCGCCCGTGACGTTGTAGAGGGCGAAGCGGGGATAGCTCATGGTGCCGATGCCAGCCACGAAGGGCGCGAAGGTGCGCACGATGGGCACGAAGCGCGCCAGGATGATGGTCTTGCCCCCGTACTTCTCGTAGAAGCGGTGCGCCTCTTCGAGGTGCTTGCGGTTGAGCAGCCAGGAATCCTCCCGGGCGAAGACCTTGGGCCCGAGCCACTTGCCCGCCCCGTAGTTGACCGCGTCGCCCAGGATGGCGGCGGCGCTCAGCAGGGCCCAGACCCAGGACAGGCGGATGGGGGAGCCTTCGCGGGCCGCCAGGGCGCCCACGGCGAAGAGCAGTGAGTCTCCCGGCAGGTAGGGCGTGACCACCAGGCCGGTCTCGCAGAAGACGATGAGGAAGAGCAGGCAGTAGAGCCAGGGTCCCAGAAGGGCGGCCCAGCTGTTGAGGTGGACGTCGAGGTGGAGGAACACGTCCAGCCCGGCTCGGAGGGTTTCCATAGGCGAGCCATTATAGCAATCTCCTCGCGCACATATAGTAGAATCGTAGACGAAGAGGAGACCCCCCTTGAACAGCATCCGGCCGCGTGAGGTTTTGGAGATGCTCGAACTTCTGCGCGCCATCGATTCCGCCGGCGGGGGCGGGACCCGCACCGTCCTGGCCACGTTCGTGACCCTGGACGGCTCGGTCTTCAGCCGGGCCGGAGCCATGGCGGTGTTCATCCCGACCGCGGGCTTTTCGGGCGGCGGCATCATCCCGGTCACCGAACTGCAGGGCCCGCTGCGCCGGGAGATCGACGAGGTCGCTGCCGGCGGCCCCGCCCGGCTGGCGGTCCTGGACCTGGCCGAGGACGACCCGGTCCTGGGATTCGGCTTGGGCTCCCCCGGGCGGCTGGAGGTCCTCATCGAGCCCGTGGACGAACGCCTGCGCGGGCACCTCGTCGAGATGCGGGAGACGCTGCTGCGCCACTCGGGGCTGGTCTGCGCCCTGGAGATCCAGGGACCGGACCTGGGCCGCCGCACGCTGTACCGCGCCGACGACCCGCAGGTCCGGGAATGCTACCAGGAGCTCAGCCCCGAGTTGGTGGAGACCTCCGCGGGCGGCTCGGTGCAGCGCACCTTCCTCTGCCCGGTGCATCCCATGGGCAAGGCCATGGTGTTCGGCTCCGGGCCCGTGGCCGCGGCCCTGGCCCGGCATCTCGTGGATCTGGGCTTCTCCGTGTTCGCGGCGGACCCGCGGCCCGGCCGCCTCAAGGGGGTGGACTGGCAGATTCCCGGGGTGGCGCTCATCGAGGGCGGCTGGGACCAGGCCCGCGCCGCCGCGCACCCGGACGAGGAGACCTCGGTGACCGTGCTCACGCGCAGCTATGCCCTGGACTTGGAGACCCTGCAGGGCGCGCTCAAGAGCCCGGCCTCCTACGTGGGCATCATCGGCCCGCAGAAGCGCACCCAGAGGCTCCTCGCCGAGTTGGCGACCCTGGAGGTCCAGCCCCGGCCCGGGGTGGTCTTCGCTCCGGCCGGGCTCGACATCGGGGCCGAGACCTCGATGGAGTCGGCCCTGTCCATCGCGGCGGAGATCCTGGCCGTGCGCTCGGGACGCAAGGGCGGACGGCTCTCCTCCCGGCCGGCCCCCGCCGCGGCCTCGCGGGCCCGTCCCCGCGTCCCGGGCCTGATCCTGGCCGCGGGGGCCGGCACGCGCTTCTCCGGCGGCAACAAGCTCTCCGCGCTCTTCGAGGGCAAGCCGGTGCTGCGCCACGTGGTGGACAACGCCCTGGCCACCCGCCTCGACCCCGTGATCGTGGTGCTGGGCTGCGCGGCTGAAGAAGGGCTCCGGGCCCTGGCCGGGGTCAAGGACGCGCGCCTGCGCGTGGTCTTCAACCCGCTGTGGGAGGGCGGGCAGACCTCGTCTTTGGAGGTCGGCCTGCGCGAGGTTCCGCACGGCGCTCCGGGGGCGGTCAAGCTCCTGGGCGACATGCCCCTGGTCAAGCCCTGGCTCATCGAGCGCGTGCTCTCCGAGTTCGAGCTCTCTGGCAAGCTCGCCTTCCCGGTCTACGAGGGCTCGGACGGCCCCGAGGGCGGCTATCCTCTGGCCATCCCCCGGAGCCTGTTCGGGGAGATCAAGTCGATCCCCCGCGACGACGCGGACGAGGCCGCCGCGCGCGAGCACTGGTCGGAGGCCGTGCGCGTGCCGCTGTCGGACGGCCGCACCCAGGCGGACATCGACACCACGGCGGACCTGGACCTCCTCGGCCGCGCGCGGTAGCGCCCGTCCCCCGTCGTGAAATCCGGCCGTAACACCCGCCTGCTATAAGCTTCTCAGCAAGGAGGACCGATATGCGCCGAGGCGGTCGTCCGACGGTCGCAGCCTTCCTCATCATCGCCCTGGTGCAGAGCACCGGGGCGGCCGACTTGGCTTTCCTGGCTCCGGTGCGCGCCCCCGTCGTGCTGACCGTGCCTCCGGGCCGCGCCGCCTTCCCCATGAAGCCCGCCGCGGGGCCCCGCGTGGCCCTGCCGGACGGGGGACTCTGGGGCGCGCTGCGCGACGCGCTGGCTCCGGCGGTCTACGCCTGCGACGCCTGGCTGGCTCCTCCTGCGAGTCCGGAGTTCCGTCCCATAGACGTGGCCGCCGCGGCCCCGGCTCCCGACCTTCCCGACCAGGTCGCGGCGTCGCCCGAGCCGGTCCAGGACCGCATGCTCATCGACCACCATGATTTCGACATGGTGGCCTTCGGGCAAGAGGCTCGGGACTGGCGCGGCTCCATGCCGCCGACCCATCAGGTCGTGGCGCCGGTCCTGCAAGGCCCTTGGCGGAAGTCCCACGGCCTGCGCTACAGGATCAACTATCTCCGGCCCGAAGGGTTCTTCGAACTGAGCCGGGAAGGCATCTACGTGACCGACGGCAGCCGCGAGATGCGGGTCGTGCGCCGCGTGGCGCTGGGGCCGGAATACCTGCGGACCTACGCCCTTTACCACGAGGGCGACCTGGTGGACTACGAGATCGAGCTGGTCAACGAGACGGGCTGGGACCTGGAAGGCCTGCTGGCCTTCACCAACCAGGAAGGATTCGACCTCCGGGGCCGCATCGGCAGGCTGCTCGGGCGGGTCCAGCTCGCGGCCTCGGGTCCCGTCTCAGCGGGGCAGCGCGTGGTCCTGCGCGGCCAGGCCAGGCTGGCCGGGTTCGAGGCCGCGGGAAGCAATTTCGAGCAGACCCATCTGACCGTGGAGGTCGAGGACTCCCGGACCGGCCGCAGGCGCCTGGTGGACGACCCGCAGGCCGGCATCCTGGACCCGCCGCGCGCGCGTTGAGTATGATAGTGTCACGGATAAGCTGCGCGGCGCCTCGGTCCTGCTCCTGATCCCGTCCTTCGTCCTGGGCCTGGGCGGCTGCGGCCTGCTCTGGGACTGGGGGCACCGGGCCGTCCTGCGGCGGGACCTGGCGGAACTGCTGGACCGGAACCCCCTGCGGGGGCAGGTGCGCTCCTGCGCCATGGAAGGCATGACGCGCACCGGCGCCTGCCTGTGGGAGGCCCAGCCTCGGGACATCGACGACCTGGTGCGGGTCTTCGCCATGGAGGAGCGGGCTCCCCAGGACCAAGGCGAGCGCTGGCGCGGCCTGTCGCGCTGCCGCCGGCTGGGGCGGGACCCGCGTACGCGCGTCTACGGCATCTTCACCTGGGCCTCGGCCGGGAAGCTGGCGTCCGGGCAGGTCCTGGAGAATCTCCTCGTCTTCGTCCCGGCGGGCGGCGGGCCGGCCTGTCTGCAGGCCTCCTGCGCCGAGCCTTGAGCCGGGACCTGCCCCTGGGCTCAGTCCGGCCAGACGCCGGGCAGGCGGAAGTGGGAGAGCAGGACCAGGAAGAGGGCGTCGCCCTTGAGGACCGGCATGCGGGCGCCCTGGGCCAGGGGCTCGGGGAAGGCCTTGGCCTCCCATGGCTCGGGCTCGCCCTGCACGCGGTCCCAGCCGCGCTCCGGGGTGAAGGTCAGCCGGCGCACCCACTTGCCGTCCTTCCAGTGCTCGAAGACCACGGCGTCCTCGCCCCCGCGGGTCCTCAGGCGCAGGCCCACGGCCTCGCCGAACTTCCGGGAATCTTCGGCCAGGTCGAAGGGCTCATCCCGCCAATCGGATCCGACCCGCACGGCCAGGAACTCGGCGCCGATGTAGCGCTTGACCGAGCAGACCAGGTCCGCGGGCACGCAGTCGGGTCCGTAGAACTCGCAGACGCGGCGCAGGTCCTGGGAGCGCACGTAGACCGCGTCGATGGTGCCGGAGAGGCTCATCCGAGGCGGATCAGCGAGGGGTCGTAGCCTTCGGGCGCTTCGAAGCCGAGGACGTTGCAGATGGTCGCGGCCACGTTGCTCAGGCCGGGGGCCTGGACCGCGGCGGGCTGCCAGGAGTCGGCGCCGGAATAGTCCTTGACGATGAAGGGCACGGGGTTGAGGGAGTGCGCCACGTGCGTGGAACGCTTGCCGTTCTTCTCCGTGAACATGACGTCCGCGTTGCCGTGGTCCGCGGTCACCATCAGCACGCCCTTGGCATCTGCCACCGCGGGGGCGATGCGCGAGAGCCCCAGGTCCACGCACTCGACCGCGACACGGACCGCGGCGGGGATGCCGGTGTGGCCGACCATGTCCCCGTTGGGGTAGTTGAGGCGGATGAACTTGTACTTGCCGCCGGCTACGGCGTCGACCACCGCGTCGGTGATCTCCGCGGCCTTCATCCAAGGCTTGAGGTGGAACTGGATCCGATCCGAGGCGATCTCCACGTACTTCTCCAGCTTCGCGTCGATATAGCCGGAGTTGTTGCCGTTCCAGAAATAGGTGACGTGGCCGAACTTCTGGGTCTCGGAGACCGCGAAGGAGGTCACGCCCGCGGCGCAGAGATAGGCGCCCAGCACCCGGTCTATGGCCGGAGGCTCGACCAGGAAGTCCGCGGGGATGTGGCCGTCGCCGTCGTACTCCATCAGGCCCGCGTAGAAGACCTGGGGCACGCGCAGGCGGTCGAACGACTGGAAATCGGGCTCCGCGAAGGCGCGGGAGATCTCGATGGCGCGGTCGCCGCGGAAGTTGAAGCAGACCACCGCGTCGCCATTCTGGACCGTGCCCACGGGCTTGCCGCCCTCGGCTATGACGAAGGAGTCCATGTACTGGTCCGTCATCTTGGGGTCCTCGGCATAGTAGGTCCTCACCGCCTCCGAGGCGGACTTGAACTGCCGTCCGATCCCGAGCACATGGGCCTTCCAGCCTTTCTCCACCACGCCCCAGTTGGCGTTGTAGCGGTCCATGGTGGTGACCATGCGCCCGCCGCCCGAGCCCACGCGGAAGTCGCGGCCCGAGGCGGAGAGCTCGGAGAGCTTCTTCTCCAGAGGCCCGACATAGTCCAAAGCGCTCTTCTCGCCCACGTCGCGGCCGTCCAGGAGCGGATGCACCCGCACGGTCTTGAAGCCTTCCTTGGCGCAGCGCTCCAGCAAGGCGTAGAGGTGGGTGATGTGGGAGTGGACGTTGCCGTCGGAGAGCAGGCCGATGAGATGGACCGTGCCCGAGCCGGCGCGCTTGCGGACCTCCTTCCAGGCCTTGCCCTCGAATATCTTGCCCGAGGCGATGGCGTCGTTGACGAGCTGGGCGCCCTGCGCGAAGACCCGGCCGCAGCCCAGGGCGTTGTGCCCGACCTCGGAGTTGCCCATGTCCTCGTCGCTGGGAAGTCCCACGGCCTTGCCGTGCGCCTTGAGCTTGAGGCAGACATCCTCCTGGAAGAGCTTGTCCAGGGTCGGCTTGTAGGCGAGGAACACTCCGTCCGATTCGTCCCGCTTGCCGATGCCCACGCCGTCCATGATGACCGTGACCAGCGGGCCGGGGAACGGCTTGTAGCCTTTGAGAGGGCGCAGAGAGAGCTTGGTCATGGGGTTCCTAGGCGGCCTTCGTCTTGAGGAATGCGGCGAGGTCGTCGACCAGGACGGAGGACTCGGCTCCGCTGGCGAGCTCCTTGACGTTGACCTTGCCGGCCGCGGCCTCGTCCGGCCCGAGGACCAAAGCGAAGCGGGCCTTGACGCCGTCGGCGTACTTGAACTGGGCCTTGAGCTTGCCCCCGCCGGGGTAGACGTCCACGGACAGGCCCGCAACGCGCAGGCGCTTGGCCAGGCGCAGGGTGGGCAGGCGCAGTTCCTCGGAGAAGACGGTCAGGCAGGCGTCCGGCCCCGGGGCCTTCTTGGCGCCGGCCTCCTCCAAGACGAGCATGAGACGTTCGAAGCCGATGGAGAGGCCGCAGGCCGGGGTCTTGGGGCCGCCGAATTTCTCGGTGAGGCGGTCGTAGCGGCCGCCGCCGCCGATGGAGCCGGCCAGGCCGGGGTGGCGGAACTCGAAGACGGGGCCGGTGTAGTAGTCGAGCCCGCGCACGAGGGTGGGGGATATGGTGAACGGGCCGTATGCGTCGGAGGTCTCGGCCAGGGCGTCGCGGATCTGCAGGAGCCCGGCCATGGGTTCGGGGGCGACACCTTGCAGGAAGTCGAGGTCGGTCTCGCCGCCCTGCACGAAGCGCCTGAGGTCCTCCGGCACCTTGCCGCCGAGGTGCTCGGTGATGTCGGCGAGCACGGCCTCGAAGCCGACCTTGTCGAGCTTGTCCATGGCGATGAACAAGGCCGTACGCTTGTCCTCGGGGACGTGCCAGTGGTCGCAGAGGGCGAAGAGCAGGCGCCGGTCGTTGAGCAGGACGCTGGCCGCGTCGAGGCCGAGCTCCTTGAAGACCGAGAGCACGGCGGAGATGACCTCGATCTCGCAGGCGACGCTCTCCGAGCCGAGGATGTCCGCGTCGCACTGGATGAACTCGCGGTAGCGGCCCTTTTGGGCGCGCTCGGCGCGCCAGACCGGGCCGATGTGGAAGGCCTTGAAGGGCGTTGGGAGCACGCCGCGGTGGCGGCTGTAGTAGCGGGCCAAGGGGAGCGTGAGGTCGAAGCGCAGGCCCATGTCCGCGAGCTCGCCCTCGCCCTTGGAGAGATCGAGCTTCTCGCCGCGCTTCATGATCTTGAAGATGAGCTTTTCGTTCTCGCCGCCGGCCTTGCCCATGAGCACGGTCAGGTCCTCGCACGCGGGCGTGTCGATGGGGCAGAAGCCGTAGGAGCGGTAGACGCGCGAGATGGTCTCGATGACCTTGGCGCGCAGGGCGCAGGAGTCGGGGAGGAAGTCGCGGAAGCCGGAGGGGGGCGTGGTCGGGATCGTGCTCATGTTGGAGACATTTTAGTAAATTCGGGAACACCTCACTTAATTCGGAATTAATTCGGGACACAATACCTATTCCTCGGACGGAGGCGGGTGGCGGCAGGTGAAATAGGTATTGTGTCCCGGAATTCGGTAACATTTCTGCATGCTCAAGGTCTTCTACGGCCCTTTCCACCCGGACCTTGAAGAGGCCTTCGCCGGACGTCTCAAGGAACTCGCGGCGCTCAAGGAGCCTGTGGCCGTCGTGGCTCCGTCGCGCATCATGGCCGACCGGCTCGAGCGCCTGGCCGCGGTGGAGAAGGGCCTGCCGCTGCTGGGCTTCCACTTCCACACCTTCCACAGCCTGGCCGCGGTCATTACGGAGGACCGCCGGGGCGAAGAGCGGCTCGTCGCCGATCCGGTCTTCCACGACCGCGTGGTGGACTTCCTCCTCAACGAGCGGCCCGCTCTCGGCTGCGTCTTCGGCGGCGAGGTCCGGCCCCGCGCTCTGGCCTCGGCCCTGCGCAGCAGCATGCGCGATCTTCTCGACGCCGGCGTCTCCCCCGAGAACGTCGAGGAGGTCTTCGGCGAGGAGCTCATCAAGGACCCGCAGGAGCGCCAGCGCCTGCACGCCCTCCTGGAGCTCTGCCGCCTCTACGAGGAGCGCCTCGCCAAGCTCGCTGTGGCCTCGCCCGCGCACATCACCCGCCTCGCCGTCGATGCCGCGGAGACCTCGGAGCTCCTCGGCTGCTTCAAGGAAGTCCTCTACTACGGCTTCTACGACCTCACCGGCCTGCAGCTCGAGTTCTTCGAGGCGGTCTGCGGCCGCTGTCCGACCCGCCTCTACTTCCCGTACCGGAAGGACCACCCGGCCTTCCGCTTCGCGCAGCCCTTCTTCGAGCAGAAGCTCATGTCCCACGACGCGGAGGAGGTCCCGCGCCCCGCGCCGGGCCGGCCGGCCATGAACGGCGCCCTCGACGGCCTCTTCCAGCCTGAAGCCAAGCCCGTCCCAGCTCCGCTCGCCGTGATCTCCGCCTCGGGCAGCCGCGACGAAGCCTGGGCCGCAGCCAAGGGCATCCTGCGCCTCGTGGAGCAGGAAGGCTATGCCTTCGAGGAGATCGGCGTGGTCGCCCGCACCCTCGAGCCCTACCGCAACGCGCTCGTGGAGGTCTTCCGCGAGAACTGCATACCCATCCACCTGTCCGGCGGCGAGCCCCTCCTGCGCCAGCCCCTGGCCAAGTGTGCCTTGCGCCTCCTGACCCTGCGCCAGCGCGACTTCCCGGCGCAGACCGTGTCGGACGTGTTCTCTTCCCCCTATTTCAAAGGCCCGGCCCCGGCGGGCGACTGGCGCCGGCTCATCTCGCATCTCGGCATCCATGCCGGCTGGCTGCAGTGGCAGGGCAAGCTCGAGAAGCGCTCCCGGGGGTCCGTGCAGCTGCGTCCGGAGGCGGCGCGCGAAGGCGGGCCGGGGCACCTCGTGCCCCAGAAGGATGTGGAGGGTCTCTGGCGGCTGGTCTCCAGGCTCCGCGAGGAGCTCGCCGAGAAGAGGGGCCTCGTCTGGTCGGCCCGAGCTCGCCGGGCCAGGGCCCTGCTCGAGGAGTACCTCAGGCTCCCGGAAGACGCGGACCCCCGCGAGAGGGCGGTCTGGGACGCAGTCCTGGCCGAGCTCGCTGCACTAGAGGCCTTCGACCTGCTCCAGTCGCCCTGCGACGAGGACTCTTTCCTGGAAGCCCTCGCGGACAAGCTGCGCCGGGCCGCCCTGGAGCCGGAGGCGGGCGGCCGCGGCGTGCGCGTGCGCGGCGCCATGGAGAGCCGCGGGGAGAGCTTCCGCGCCCTGTTCCTCATCGGCCTCAAGGAGGGCGTCTTCCCGCGCACCGTGTTCGAGGATCCGTTCCTGCGCGACCCGGCGCGCGCGGCCCTGCGCCATCCAGCCGGCTACTGGATCGCCCAGAAGGCGTCCGGCCACGAGGAGGAGCGCCTGCTCTTCTATCTGGCGGCGGCCTCGGCGCGTGAGCGCCTGGTCTGCGTCTTCCCGCGCTCGGACGAGGCCGGCCGGGCCCAGGTCCCCTCGCTCTACCTGCGCGAGCTTTGCCGCGCCGCGGGCTGCGACTTCGCCGGAGGCGCGGTGGAGCACGTGCCGCGCCAGCCCGCCGCCAAGCTCGCGGGCCTGCCCGGCGAACTGGCCGACTCCCAGGAGCTCGCCCTGCGCCTGACCCTGGAAGGGCGCGGTGCCGGAGGCCGCCTGCCCGGCTCGGTCCTGGACGCGGAGCTCCTCGACGAGGTCCTGGAGCGCGCCTCGGCCCTCGCCGCCTGGGGCGGCGCCGGGCCGTTCGACGGCCTGGTCGGCCCCCCGGAGGCGTTCCTCAAGGCCCTGGCGCGCCAGGGGCTCTCGCCCCGCGCCCTGGACAGCCTGGCCGCCTGTCCCTTCCAGTTCTTCGCCTCCCGCGTCCTCGGCCTGGGTGAACCCGACGATGCCGCGCGCCTGGGAGAAGTCCCGGCCTCCCTGCGCGGCCGCATCTACCACGAGGTCCTGGAGCGCTTCTACCGCGGCGCGCCGGCTTCCCTCTGGGACGACGAGGAGGCCTGGGAGGCGCGTCTGAGGGAGAGCGCGGCCGCGGTCTTCTCGGCGCGCGACTGGAGGGAGACCGGCGTCTATCCCCTGCTTTGGGAGGCCGTGCGCCTGGCCATGACCGAGAACCTGCGCGAGTTCCTGGCTTGGGACCAGGCCGAGGCCAGGCGCACCGGCCTGCGCCCGCAGCGCTTCGAGGAGCATCTGGAGGGGGAGTTCTCGAAGCCCCGGCCCGAGGCTCTGGCCGGGGTGCGGTTCCACGGCATCGCGGACCGCATCGACCGGGGCGCGGACGGGGCTTGGCGCGTGGTGGACTACAAGACTCGCTGGGGCCGCGGCAGCCCGGCCCGGCTCGCGCTGAAAGGGGGACTGCACCAGCTCCCGGTCTACGCGGAGCTGGCCCAGGCCCTCCCCGGGAACAAGGAACTCGACGCCGCCTGCATCTACGCCGTGGAGGATTCCCCGGAGGCCACGGGCCGGGAGCGGAGCCACCTTTATGAGGCCGAAAAGCTCCACGCCGACCGCGCCGCCTTCCTGGAGCTCGTGGCCCGCGAACTGGCCGGCCTGCGCGCCGGCCGCTTCCCCATCACCCCCGAGGACGGCGAGCACGGCGTCTGCAGCCGCTGCCCCTTCCCTCTGGTGTGCCGCAAGAGCCACGGGCCTTCGCGGGTGCGCGCCGCGGCTTTGGCCGGGGAAGCCGGGATCGGGAAGGCTAGGTCCGGGAGATGAGCAGGACGCCCGCGGTCACGAAGCCGATGCCGGTCCAGCGCACCAGGCCCACGCTCTCGCCCAGGACGGCCTGGGCGACGAGGGCGACCACCACGTAGTCCATCGCGGTCAGCGGGAGGATCACGGTCAGGCTGGTCCGGGACAGGAGCGCCAGGTAGGCGAAGAAGAACATGGCCTGCATGGTCACGCCCAGGATGACCCATGGGTTGGTGGCCGCGCTCAGGGCCATGGAGAACAGCGCCCCCCGGCCGGCTTCGGTCATGTCGCCGATGCCGCGCATCCCTTTGGAGAGGAACACATGTCCGGTCCCCCCGATGGTGGTCGCGACGAGTACGATGAGGAACGTTTTTAACACTTGGCCCTCTGGCGAGGGAAGTGATTATAGCAGTTTCTGGGCCACCCCGGCTTACCAGCGCCGCTGGCGGCGCCGGTCCATGGCGGGGGAGGTCGATGGCGAGACGAAGAGCAGCCCCTGCATGTAGCGCGAGTATCTGCCGGCCATGGACTCGGCCACGCTCCGCGAGTAGAGGCTGCCCGCCTCTTCCGGGCTCATGCGGCCCCGCGCGATGTCGACGGCCAGGTTGAGGGCCAGGAAGTTGGTCTCCTCGCTGGACGAGCGCGACGAGAGCTCTCCGCTCGCCGGGTCGTAGGACACGCCGTGCCCGAAGCCGGCCAGGGCCGGCCAACGCTCCTGCGGCACGGCGTGGATCACCGTCTGCTCGAGCACGTCCTGGCTGGAGAACGGGAACTGCGCGGTCTTGTGCACCACGGTCCTCAACCAGGGGCCGTTCCGGGACCAGGCCAGGTGCAGGGCGTCGAGCTCGTCCGGGGGGCCGTACTGCTCCATCATGGCCCGGGCCGCCATCGCCGGATAGGCCGGCCAGCCGGCGATGGCGGCCTGCGCCCGGGCTGCCTTCCCGGAGGCGCGCAGGCCGGGCGGGTCCGGCCTGTCCCCGGACGGCCACGCCGGTCCGGTCGCCGAGCCCAGGAGCGTGGCCGCGGCTCCAGCCGCCAGAACGGACTTCCAGACGGGCCGCATGGGGGGAGCCTCCGCCCTTCGCCTCCATTATAGCCCGGGACGGTAAAATCCGCGTCAAGAGAGGGCCCTGGTTGAGGCTTTCTTGACCGGCTGAGGCTACGCTATGGGTACGCGGGAGGTCCTATGGACGTATCCCACAAGCCGATCCCCGAGGACTATCACAGCCTGACGCCGCTGCTCGCGGTGCGCGACGCGGCCAAGGCCATCGGATTCTACAAGAACGCCTTCCATGCCCGGGAGATGAGCCGTCAGGTCGGGCCCGGCGGCCGGGTCCTGCGCGTGGAGTTGCGCATAGGGGACTCGGTCTTCCTCCTCACGGAGGAGTCCCTGGAGGCCGGGTCCTCGTCTCCGCAGACGCTCGGAGGAACGCCGGTGGGGCTCTACCTCTACGTCCCGGACGTGGAGACCGCCTTCGTCCGGGCGCGCATCGCGGGCGCCAAGGTGCGCAAGCCGCTGAGGGACACTTTCTGGGGGGACCGCTGCGGACAGCTCGGAGATCCCTTCGGTCATGTCTGGACCCTGGCCGAGCGCCGCGAGGCGCTCACCCCGGCCCAGATGCAGGAGCGGGCGCTGCGGCAGTGCACGCAGCCCGCCGCGGTCTGATGCGGCTATGAGAGTCCTGCACGCCAACCGCCTCGCCCGGGAGCGCAGCCCTTATCTGCTGCAGCACTGCCATGACCCCGTGGACTGGTTCCCGTGGGGCGACGAAGCCTTCGCCAAGGCCCGCCGGGAGGACAAGCCGGTCTTCCTCTCGATCGGCTACTCGGCCTGCCATTGGTGCCACGTCATGGAGCGGGAATCCTTCTCGGACGATGAGGTCGCCCGCGCGCTCAACGGGGATTTCGTCTCCGTGAAGGTGGACCGCGAGGAGCGGCCGGACGTGGACGGGCTCTACATGGCCGCAGTGCAGGCCCTGGGCCAGCAGGGCGGCTGGCCGCTCTCGGTCTGGCTGACGCCGGACCTCAAGCCCTTCATGGGCGGCACCTACTTCCCCAAGGAGTCCTTCCTGGCCCTGCTGCGGCAGGTCCGCGAGCTCTGGCAGGGCGGCCGCGGCGACGTGCTCGACGAGGCGGCCGAGGTCGCGCGCTACCTGGAGCAACTGGCCGCGGCGGTGCGCCCCGGGCCCCTGGACGCGGAATCGCTCTGGCGGCGCGCCTGCGTCCAGCTGGCGCAGGACTACGACCCTGTCTGCGGCGGCTTCATGGACGCCCCCAAGTTCCCGCAGGCGACCGTCATCCGGTTCCTGCTGCGGCGCCACCTGCGCACGGGGGAGGCGGAGCTGCTGGCCATGGCCGAGAAGACCCTGCGGGGCATGGCGGCCGGCGGCATCTGCGACCAGTTGGGCGGCGGGTTCCACCGCTACGCCACGGACTCCCGATGGCTGGTGCCGCACTTCGAGAAGATGCTCTATGACAACGCCTTGCTGGCCGCCGTCTATCTGGAGGCCTATCAGGTCACGCGCCGGGAGGAGTACGCGCGCGTGGCGCGCGAGACCTTGGGCTACGTCCTGCGCGACCTCGCCGCGCCGGAGGGCGGCTTTTTCTGCTCCGAGGACGCCGACAGCGAGGGGGTGGAAGGGAGGTTCTACGTCTGGACCCCGGGCGAGGTGCGCGAGGCTCTGGGCGACGAGGACGGGGAGCTCTTCTGCCGGGCCTTCGGGGTGACGCCCGAGGGCAACTGGGAGCCCTGCGAGCCCTCCCTGCCGCGCGGCCGCAGCGTCCTGCACGCGGTCCTGGAGGGGGACTTCACCCGGCTCAAGCGGCGCCTGCTCCGGGCGCGCCGCCGGCGGCCGCGGCCGGGGCGCGACATCAAGGTGCTCACGGCCTGGAACGCGCTGATGGTCAGCGCCTTGGCCAAGGGCGCCCAGACCCTGGGCTCGCCGCGCTACGCCGCGGAGGCCCGGCGCGTGGCCTGGTTCCTCCTGGAGCGGCGGCTGCGCGACGGCCGGCTCTGGCGTGCTCCGGGCGTGCCGGCCTGCCTGGAGGACTACGCTTATCTGGCCGCCGCCCTGCTGGACCTCCACGAGCTCGACCGCGAGGAGTCGTGGCGTCGGACCGCGGCGCGCCTGGTCGAGCAGGCTCGGGAGTCGTTCTGGGATGAGAGGGGGGGCGGCTTCTTCAGCTCGGCCGGGGAAGAGGGCGGGCTTTTCGTGCGCCTGCGCGAGGATTTCGAGGGCGCCCTGCCCTCGGCCAACGCGGCGCTGGCGCAGGCCTTCCTGCGGCTCCACGCGCTGACGGGCGAGGCCTCCTACCGGGAGCGCGCCGTGCGCACCTTGGAATCCTTCCATGGCCCGCTGGAGCGCTTCCCGTCCGGGCATCCGTCCTTGCTCTGCGCCTTGGACCTGCTGGAGTCCGGCATCGGGAGGGGGCTATGAACGAGAATCTGGTGGATTACGCCCTGCTGGGCGGCAGCGGACTGCGGGTCTCCCCGCTCTGCCTGGGGACCATGACCTTCGGAACGGAGTGGGGCTGGGGCAGCCCGGCGCAGACGGCCCGGGCCATCCTGGACCGCTACCTGGACGCGGGCGGCAATTTCGTGGACACCGCCGACGGCTACACCAACGGCACCAGCGAGTCGTTGCTGGGGGGCTTCCTTAAGGGCCGGCGCGACCGCGTGGTGCTGGCCACCAAGTTCACCTTCAACGCCTTCCCGGGCGACCCCAACGCGGGGGGCAACGGCCGCAAGAACATCATGCGCGCCGTCGAGGCTTCGCTCAAGCGCCTGCAGACCGACTACGTGGACCTCTACTGGCTGCACGCCTGGGACACGGTGACCCCGGTGGAGGAGGTGATGTCGAGCCTCGACGCTCTGGTGCGCGCGGGCAAGGTGCGCTACATCGGGCTCAGCGACACTCCCGCCTGGTACCTGGCGCGCGCCCAGACCTTGGCCGAGTGGCGGGGCTGGGAGAAGGTCTGCGCCCTGCAGCTGGAGTATTCCCTGGTCGAGCGCAGCATCGAGCGCGAGCACATGCCAGCGGCCCGGCGCCTGGGCATGGGAGTGTGCCCCTGGAGTCCGCTGGCCGGGGGGTTCTTGAGCGGCAAGTACACGCGCGGCCGGCACGGGGTCAAGGGCGTGGGCCGCATCGCCACTGTGCAGGGCTCCGGGCACCCGGCCTTCGGGACCTTCAGCGACGCGGACTGGAAGGTTCTCGAGGTCCTGCGCGAGGTGAGCCGCAAGCTGGGCCGCTCCATGACGCAGGTGGCGCTCAACTGGACGGCCCGGCGGCCCGGCGTGGCCTCGACCTTGATCGGCGCCACCAAGCCGGAGCAGCTCGACGAGGACCTGGCCGCGCTGGACTTCGAGCTGCCGCCCCAGTACGCGCAGAGGCTCGAGGAGGCGGGCCGGCCCGAGGCGGTCTTCCCCTACAGCTTCTTCAAGCCTGAGATGCAGAAGATGGTCTCGGGCGGCACGACCGTGCGCAGCAGCGCCTGAGGGGCCATGGCCAGCCGGCGCGCCGTCAGCGTCTTCACGGCGCTCTGGCTGCTGGTCTTCGGCTACGAGACCGTGCGCTACGCCTACCTGGACCCCCTGCTGGGGGTCCGGCTGCCCAAGGTGAAGCTCCTCTTCCCGCCTGCGGGCTGGATCATGTTCTACCGGGTCGACGAGGCGGAGGGCCATGCCGAGGTGCGGGGGCTGCGGGGCGGCCGGGAGGAGCTCATCGACCCGCACCGCATATTCGCCACGCGCTGGGTGGGTTACGACAACATCCGGCGCAACGTGCTCATCACGGCCCTGGAGCCCGCTTACGCGGCCTCCTTCTGTCGCTACCTGCGCCGCAAGTTCCCGCAGTACGAGGGCTTCGCGGTGCAGGAAGTCGTGACGCCTTCGGTCATCAAGGCGCGGGGCTCGGAGCTGCGCCAGACCGCGTACCGATGTCCATGAAGAACTGGGACCGCTGGTTCCTGGCGGAGCGGCCCTCGCTGTGCCTGGGCTGGTTCCGGGTCGCGCTGGCGGCCGCGGTCGGGCTGCACGTGATCCCGAGCCTGCTGCAGATGCCGGACAACTACCTGGCCGGCACCTTCCGGGAGTACAACCCCTCGTTCTTCCCCGTCTCCGTGTTGGCCTGGGTGGACCGCAGTCCGGACGGGCTGGTCTGGGCCATGGCGGCCGTGTTCCTGGCCGCCTGGCTGGCCTTCCTGCTGGGGCTCTTCACCCAGCCCTCCGGAATCGCGATGGGTCTGGCCTGCTACTACTTCTACGCGCGCAACTCCCTGCACATCGGCACGCTGTCCTGGGACATCATGCTGGTCACGCTCTTCCTCATGCTCGCCACGCCTTACCCCGGCGACTGCTTCTCGCTCGACAGCCTCATCCGGGGGGACCCGGAGCCTTGGCAGAGGCGCCGGTCGTTCTTCGTCCAGAGCCTGCTGCGCATGCAGCTGGCCGCCACCTACTTCTTCACGGGACTGGCCAAGGTCGCGGGCGAGGGCAACTGGCTCACGGACAATCCCTACTACTACCTCATGAACGCCACGACCATGGGAGTGATCAAGGACTTCCCGGGGCGGGAGTTCCTGGCCGGGCAGCCGGGGCTGTGCTACGCGATCGGCCTGGGGGTCGTCTTCTGCGAGCTCAACCTGTGGTGGTGGCTCTGGTGGCGGCGCACGCGGCCCTACGCCATCGCCCTGGGCTTCCTGTTCCACTTCCTGCTCCTGGCCACCATGCACGTGCCCACCAACTTCTTCTTCCTGTTCCCGCCGCAGCTGCTGCTTTTCGTGGAGCCTGAGGCCGTGCTGGGCTGGATCGAGGCCCGCCGCCGGGCCTGGACCATCCGGGGACGCGACCGTCTGGTCTTCGACGGGGCCTGCGGCTTCTGCCGGGCGGCCTTGGCGCGCATCCAGGCCTTGGACCTGTTCGGCCGATTGCTGCCCGTGGACTTCCGGAGCGAGGACGTCTCAGCCCTGCATGCAGGGCTGACGCCGGAGGCCTGCCATGCGCGCCTCCAGCTGCTGGAGCCCGGGGGCAGGCTCTGCGGCGGCTTCTCGGCGTTGCGGCGGTTGAGCCTGCGCCTGCCCTTGCTCTGGCCTCTGGCGCCATGGCTGCATCTGCCCGGCCTGCGGCGCCTCGGGGACCCGGTCTACGACTGGGTGGCGCGCCACCGCTTCAATCTCCTGCACCGCTTCCGGTCCTGCTCGGACAACGCCTGCGCCGCCCGTCAATAGGCGGTCCAGACGCTGCCTCGGGTGTCGGTGTGGGTGCAGTTGACTAGGACCACGCCGAAGTTCGCGTCGGCCATGACGTTGTTGTACACCCAGCCGCCGCCGTCGGTCACGGCCGGATAGGCCACGGTGGAGAGGGGCTCGTGGTAGTCCGGGATCTTGGCCTGGGGCAGGGTCTGGAGGAACTTGCCGCCGATGGTCAGGGACTCCAGGTCCGCCGGGAACTGGCCTTCGGTCTCGCCGTAGTAGATGCTTAGGGTGGAGCGGATGGCGCCCAGGCTGCCTTTGGACGAGCCTTCGTTGGCCTTGCGCAGCACGTTGGCGAACTTGGGCACCGCGATGGCCGCCAGTATCGCGATGATGCTGACCACGATCATGAGCTCGATGAGAGTGAAGCCCTCAGTCCTGGCCCTGCTCCTGTTCTTGTCCATGATGGGTTCCATCCGTCTTCGCAGGGGGGCATTCATAGGATGGGTCCGATTCGCCTGACATACAATATGGAATTTGTCTGATGCAGTCAGACTCGGTCAGACAGGCGGCC